>JBDHZT010000014.1:0-46994 GCA_039811985.1 Nocardioidaceae bacterium
TGTCTTGGAACAATCGAGGCCCCCACCGGACGAAAGACCACCGTGACCCGGCCAGCAGCCGGAACCCGAAACATCGCTCCCCGGTAGCTGCCCTGTCGGCGAGTATCCCGGGCCACCAGCACCCCGGCAGCGACCCTTCTCCACGGACTCGGACCTACCCGGCGCGGGACTCCTCGGTGGCCAACCGGATGCAGGCGGCGAGCACCTCCATCGACGTGCGCACTTCTGCGAGGGGCGGCCGAGTGGGCGCGATCCGGATGTTGCGGTTGTCCGGGTCGTCGCCGCTGGGGTACGTCGCTCCCGCGGGCGTGATGCTCACTCCCGCGGCCGCCGCCAGCTCCACGACTCGCGCCGCGACGGGTGCAGTGGTGAAGAGGCTGATGAAGTAGCCGCCGTCGGGAGAGGCCCAGGTGGCGAACTCCCCGGTGTCGCCCAGCTCGGCGGTCAGCACGTCGTCGACGGCCGCGAACTTGGGGGCGATGATCGCGGCGTGGTCGCGCATCAGGCCGTCGAGCCCACCCGGATAGGTCTCCAGGAACCGCACGTGTCGCGCCTGCTCGATCTTGTTCGGCCCGATGCTCTGCGCCGACAGGTGCTTGGTCAGCCAGCCGATGTTGTCCACGCTCGACCCGACGAAGCCGAGGCCGGCGCCGGAGAAGGTGATCTTGCTGGTGCTGCCGAAGACGAAGGCTCGGTCCGGCTTGCCGGCGGCGGCGGCCATGCCGACCAGGTCGACGGTCTTGGCGGGCTGACCGTGGTGATGGGCGCGGTAGGCGTCGTCGGCGAGCACGGTGAAGTCATCGGCGGCCGCCTCCAGACTGGCCAAGCGCTGTGCCTTGTCGACACTGATCGTCTCGCCACCCGGGTTGGAGTAGGTCGGCACGAAGAGCACGCCCTTGACCGAGGGGTCGCTCGCAGCGATCCGCTCGATCGCCGCGACGTCGGGTCCGTCGTCCTCCATCGCGACGGTGACCAACTCGAAGCCGAGGGTCTGCAGCAGCAGGAAGTGCCGGTCATAGCCGGGCACGGTCACGATGATCTTCGGCTGCTGGTGCACCCAGGGTCGGTCGGATCCGCGAACACCGTGCAGCAGCGCGAAGGTGAGCACCTCCGCCTGCAGCTCCAGGGAGGAGTTGTTCCAGACGACCGTCTGCTCCGGCTCCAGACCGAGATAGCGCCCGAACATCGCCCGCGCGCTCGGCAGACCGCCCTTGAGCTCCGCGGTGTAGTTGCGCAGGTCGACCCCGTCCATCGTCAAGTCATCCGGGCCGAGCATGCTGACCAGGTCGTTCGAGAGATCGAAGTCCTCGTCCGACGGCTGGCCGCGCTGCATGTTGAGCTTCAGACCCTTGGCGCGGAATTCGTCGTACGTCGCCTGCGCGGCGGCAAGTGCGTCGGAGGGGGCGGGACTGTCGCTCGGCATGGGTCAAGCCTAACGAGTGGTCAGCCCAGCCAGCTCCCGGCGCTGCCGTAGAGCCGGTCGCCGGCGTCGCCGAGCCCGGGCACGATGTAGCCCTTGTCGTTGAGACGCTCGTCGATCGCGGCAGTGACGACGGTGATGGGGACCGAGATGCCGTCGACACCCAGCTCGAGGCGAGCGAGGCCCTCGGGGGCGGCGAGCAGGCAGATCGCGGTGATGTGGTCGGCGCCGCGGTCGGTGAGGAAGCGCAGCGCGGCCGCGAGGGTGCCGCCGGTGGCGAGCATCGGGTCGAGGACGTAGCACTGCCGGCCGGAGAGGTCGTCGGGGAGCCGCTCGGCGTAGGTGGAGGCTTCCAGCGTCTCTTCGTTGCGGACCATGCCCAAGAAGCCCACCTCGGCGGTCGGGATCATCCGGAGCATCCCTTCGAGCATGCCGAGTCCAGCGCGCAAGATGGGGACCACGAGCGGCTGCGGCATCGAGAGCCGCACTCCGGTGGTCGGCCCGACCGGCGTGCGAATGTCGACCGGCCCGACCCGGACCTCCCGAGTGGCTTCGTAGGAGAGCAGCGTGACCAGCTGGTCGGCAAGCCGTCGGAAGGTCGGGGTGTCGGTCCGCTCGTCGCGCAGCGCGGTCAGCTTGTGTGCCACGAGGGGATGGTCGACGACGAGGGTGCGCATGACCGACAACGTAGTGCAGTCGACCGTGGTGAGGGTGATCGTCTGGAGAGGCCCACATCAATGGGGTTGGCCCACCGTGGTCGTTCTGTCACGCTGGTCACTGATGGCGTATGCCATCTGGAGGCACACGGGGACGGAGCACGACAGGGCGAGCGGATCGAGGAGGCGCCGTGACAGCGGACCAGATGGAGGGCATCGACTTCGCCCTGGCCGCCTACCGCGAAGAGGGCGTCTGGCAGGTCGAGGAGCTCGCCCCCGGCCACCTCGAAGACATCGATGCTCTGGCCGGCGCCCTCCGTCGTCTTCCCGGAGACTTCGGTGCTCTTGGGCTGGTGGCGATCGACGAGGACTTCTTCCTGATCGTCCGGGTGGCGGGACCGCAGGTGCGGCTGCTCCTCTCCGACATCACGGCTGCTGACGAGTGGGAGGTGGCCCGCTCCGCCGTCGTTCACCTTGGGTTGCCGCTGCCCGAGGAGGAGGACGACCAGCTCCCGGCCGGCGACCTCGACATCCTCGGCGACCTTGGCATGAGCGCGATGGACATGGGGGTCCTGCTCGACGACCTCGAGCTCTATCCGGACGAGATGCTGTCCGAGATTGCCCGCCGGATGGGCTTTGGCCCGCTCTTCGACGAGGCTGTCGGGCTGGCCTCCGCCTGACCCGCCACGATCACGCCATGTCGTCGTACGACGTCAGCGCAGCGCGCTGGGAGGAGCCCATGCGGCTCGCGCTGGCCGAGGCCCGAGCCGCGCTCGCCACCACGGATGTGCCGGTCGGCGCGGTCGTCGTCGACCCGGCTGGCCGGATCGTCGGTCGCGGTCGCAACAACCGCGAGGCTGACCGGGATCCGACCGGCCATGCCGAGATCGTCGCGTTGCGTGCCGCCGCTGGGGAGGTCGGCGAGTGGCGGCTGGAAGGCTGCACGCTGGTGGTGACCCTCGAGCCCTGCACGATGTGTGCCGGAGCCCTGGTCCAGGCCAGGATCACGCGCCTGGTCTTCGGTGCGTACGACGCCAAGGCGGGCGCGGTCGGCTCACTGTGGGACGTGGTCCGCGACCGCCGGCTCAACCATCGCCCCGAGGTCGTCGCCGGGGTCCTGGCCGCCGAGTCCACCGCGCTGCTGGAGGCGTTCTTCGCCGGCCAGCGCGGGGGTCCCGACGGGTGAACACCCGGCTACTGGTGTGTACGACGCATATGCCGACCGTACGCACCAGTAGTCCACCTTCTCGACCCCTCCCACCCCATCTTGAACGATTTCGGCACCAGCCGACCGCTCCGGTAGCCTCGTCCGCGGTGGCGTGTCCGAGCGGCCTAAGGAGAACGCCTCGAAAGCGTTTGTGGGCGCAAGTCCACCGAGGGTTCAAATCCCTCCGCCACCGCCAGCTGAGATGGCCTCTGACTCCGAAAGTGCACGGATCGGAGGCCATCTCCTCGCTCCGGTCGCAACGACATGCGCAACCCACGACCCCGTGGGGATCCAGCGGCCGGCTCATTTGCTCTATCAGGGCCGCTCGGCCGAGCGTTGTTGATGCAGACTTCGACCTGGACGGACGGGAGCAACCATGGCGCTGCAGGGCAAGACGGCACTGGTGATGGGCGGCAACGGCGGTATCGGCCGAGCCATCGTCGCTCGCTTCGAGCAAGAGGGTGCCGAGGTGTATGTCGCCGACCTCTCAGCAGTCGGCTCGGGGACCGCTGCCGCTGAACGCGGACACTTCCTCCAGGTGGACATCACCTCCGAGGAGCAGATCATCGCCGCCCTCGACACCATCCGCCAGGATGTCGGACACCTCGACATCCTGGTCAACGCAGCCGGCATCGAACTCGAGAAGACCATCGAGGACACCACCTTGGAGGAGTGGAACCGGTCGTTCGCCATCAACGTCACCGGCACCTTCCTGGCCTCCAAGCACGCTCTGCCGCTGCTGCGTGCGGCAGCCAGGGATGGAGGCACGTCCTCCATCGTCAACTTCGGGTCGTATGACGGCTTCATCGCCGACCCAGGCCTCGCCGCCTACTGCGCTACCAAGGGCGCGGTGCACGCGCTCACCCGCGCGATGGCCTGCGACCACGGACCCGAAGGGATCCGGGTCAACGCCATCTGCCCGGGCTACATCGACACCCCGATGTTGCAGAGCTTCTTCACAGGTGAGGGCTCGGGAGGGGCAGGACGCACCATCGACGACCTCCAGCAGGCAGTCCGCGACGTCCACCCCATGCGGCGCTACGGAACGCCCGACGACGTGGCGAACCTTGTCCAGTGGCTGGCTTCCGACGAGGCACGCTACGCATCGGGACAGCTGTGGGTGCTCGACGGCGGGCTGACCGCCCAGGTCCAGCAGATGAAACTGTGAAGGCGGTGGACTTGGCCGTCGACTGGGGCGGCATGGACAACGGGTCGACCGCAGCGGGCGGGATTGGTCTGCTGCCGAAGGGATTCAACCTTGAGCACGGCTGTGGCCAGGTCACACGTTGCGGCGCCGAACTCGACACGGCCCTTGCCGTCGTAGTGATGAGAGCCGACCCGCGCAAGACGAGCTACGTCAGGAATCTGAACCTCGTCTACCGCGCTGACGACCGGCGCCACTCTCGCCATCCCAACCCTGTTCGGGATCTGCGGCAAGGGGCAGCGCTCGCCGTTGACCGACTGCAATAGGTGAGCACTCTCGTCACGCGGTGACCACTAAACTCCGGGCAGTGGAACACCAGTTCGTGCTGATCGCCGGGGCGGCGCTGGCGATCATGATCGCCGCGTCGGTCTTCGCTCGGCGTACGGGTGTGGCGGCACCGCTGCTGCTCGTGGGTCTCGGCATCGGTGCCAGCTATCTGCCGGCCGCACCGACGGTCCATGTCGAGCCGGAGTTGATCCTGGCCGGCGTCTTGCCGCCGCTGCTCTACTCCTCGGCGGTGAACCTCCCGGTGATCGACATCCGCCGCAACTTCTCCTTGATCACCTGGCTCTCGGTGGTGCTGGTGATCGTCTCGGCGCTGGTGATCGGGGTCGTGGTCCACTGGATCTTCCCCGGGATCTCGTTCGCTCTTGCGGTGGCGTTGGGCGCCGTGGTTGCGCCGACCGATGCGGTTGCGGCGACTGCGATCGGGCGCCGTGTCGGTCTGCCGCCACGGCTGATGGCGGTCCTGGAGGGCGAGAGCCTGGTCAACGATGCCTCGGCCCTGGTCGTGTTGCGTACGGCGGTAGCGGGCATCGCGGCAACCAGCCACTTCTCGCTGGGGCACACCGTCGCCGACTTCGCCTGGGCCGTGGTCGGCGCCGCAGGGGTCGGCTTCGTTGCCGGACTCCTCACGGTGCGCCTTCGAGAACGACTCGACGATCCGGTGCTCAACACCACGATCTCCTTCGCAGTGCCCTTCGTCGCCTACTTCCCCGCTGAGGAACTGCACGCCTCGGGCGTGCTCGCCGTCGTCGTCGCAGGTCTGGTCACCGGCGCGATGGGCAGCCGCCGGTTCAGCGCTCGGGACCGGCAGACCCAGGCGGTCACCTGGACGACAGTCAACTTCGTGTTGGAGAGCGGCGTCTTCCTCGCGATGGGCTATCAGCTGCCGGAGCTGGTGGACGCGGCAAGGGTCGAGACCAACACGGGCGAGATCACGGGCCTGGTCCTCGTCGTCGTCGGGTTGCTGATCGGGCTGCGTTTCCTGGGTCTGGCCTGGCCGGCAGTCATCTACCTGGTGGGCCGGGGCAACCGTGGGGAGCAGGTGCGGGAGCGCCTCGATCAGTTCGAGGAGAAGCTGGAGGCCTTCACCCCAACCGATGAGCGCGAGGAGTCCAGACTGGCCGGCGCCCGACAGCGGCTGGCGCGTGGCAAGGCTGACGTCGACTTCGAGGAGCGCGAGCCGATCACGACGCGGGGCTATGTCGCGATCGCCTGGGCCGGGATGCGTGGCGTCGTCACCGTGGCCGCCGCACAGACCATCCCGGGAGGAACACCGCACCGAGCCACCGTCGTGCTCGCTGCCTTTCTCGTTGCTCTGATCACCCTCGTGCTCTTCGGCCTCACTCTGCCGACAGTGATCACTCGACTCCAGTTCCGCACCGAGAGCAAAGAGGAGAAGCAGAGCGCGTTCGAGGACCTTCTACGTCAGGTCGGCGAAACGGCGATCGATGAGCTCGGGCCGCTCGAGGAGCAGACCGTCGACGGCGAGCCCGTCGACCCGAAGCTGGTCGCGGTGATGAAGCAACAGATCCTGCCGCGCCTGCTCGCGGGTGTCCGCCGCGCGCGAGAGGCCAAGCCCGACACCCTCGAGCAGTCCCTGATCCTGCAACGCCGCTATCTCGACGCGATGCGTGAGGCGCTCGCAGTCGAGCGGAGCATCGGTGCCTACAGCTCGGGGACCTATCGGAAGGTGGAGTCGTTGCTTGACAGCTTCGAGCAGCGGATCGACACGGCGTAGCGTGCCCCGGCCAGCTCCCACGGTGCCGAGAGTGGGGCCGCCCGCACGCAGAGCCTCTGGATCGCTAGGGCGAGCCGAGGCGGAGCACGACGCCACGGATCCGATCGCCTGCGTCGAGCACGAGCGTCACTCCCCACCAGTCCATGCAGGACATCGTGGTGTCCGACGGGGAGGTGAGGGTGATCGTCCGCAGCCCGGCCAGTTCTGGCGGTCGGCCGAGACCCCCGACGCCACAGCCGGGAGACGCACCGCGGTGGAGCCCGAAGTAGCCGCCGCTCGCGGCGACGATGTCTAGTGGCGAGAAGGGGCCGACCCTCTCGGCGTACATCCTGCCCACCTTCCACGCGGCCAGATCGGTGAGCGCCGACCGATCGAGGGTCGTCGAGGCGAGTCCGTCCTCGAGGCCCACCCAAACCTCGTCGGCGAAGAGGGCCGTCGCTGCCGGCTCGGCCGCGAACCTGTAGAAGTCACGAGCCAGATCGGCGTCTGGTCCGCGCAATGGCCCGAGGTCCCCCTCGGCGGGCTCGCACGGACCCCTGAAGACTTCGAGATCGAGCGCCGTGGTGCGCACCCGGATCGTCGTCGTCCTGCTCAGCTCGGTCCCGGGCCGGGGATGTTGTCGGGCGATCACGCCCGGCCGCAGCTCACACCTGACTTGGACCGGCCGTCCCCAGGCGGAGCCGAGATCGAGCTCGCCGATCAGCTCACCCGCCTCCAGGGCGGGGAGGCCGACCAGGTCGGGCATCAGCAACGGCTCGGCGGAGCCAGATCCAGACACCGAGGAGTCAGCGGCCGGTTCGGGCTCGGCCGGACCCGCGCTGCAAGCGGTGAGCGCCACCACCAACATCAGACACGCCGAGACCGCAGTCGAGGCGGCGATGGTTGGCGCAGGGACTCCCAGCCGGTGGGATCGAGGATTGAGCACACCATGGTGACGGCTGATGAACCCGACCGGTTGACACCGGCGGTCAACCGCCATCCAGACCGCTGAAGGAATTCGATTCCGACTGCCCGTGGCCGGGCATCCGCCATACAAGGTCCTCTGGTCACACACCGATGACGGGCCGCGCATCGAGGCAGTGTTCCCCCACCCGTGACAAGCGAAGCTGGGAGTCAGCGCTCCCGTTGCGTGGGCGGGCGGTTGTCGGTCGGGTCGCCGAGACGGCGACCGCTGATGCTGTCCCAGCGGAGACGGACGTAGAGCGGGCGGGTGCCGGAAGCCCAGGGATGGGGGTTCCAGTGCTCGACGATCTCGTCGAGCTCGTGGCCGGCGTCGATGCGGGTGCCGGGTCCGAAGACCACCACGCTCCAGCCGGCCTCACTCTCCTCGTCGATCTGGTCGACCTCCAGCGCCAGCCGCGTCTGCCAGGCATGG
Organism: Nocardioidaceae bacterium; assembly: GCA_039811985.1. Taxonomy (GTDB): domain Bacteria; phylum Actinomycetota; class Actinomycetes; order Propionibacteriales; family Nocardioidaceae; genus Nocardioides. Next base: position 7,886 of record JBDHZT010000014.1, read on the forward strand.
CTGCCGAGGACGCTGTAGGGCGTGGTCCGGAAGATCACCGAGTCTTCGGTCACGGTGAAGTTCACCGGGATGATCTGGGGCCCGTCGGGCATACACAGCGCCACCCGGCCGTACCTGCTGCCCCGGAGGAGCTCGAGGCACTTCTGCTCCGACAACACCGTCAGCTCGCTCATGACCACATCGTGCACCGTTTGCCGCCGCGACGGAACAGCGGGTCGCGGTAGGAGACCCGGTCCTGCCTACCGGCACCCGTCGGGGACATATCCTCGCCGGGTGGCCACCTGGTTCTCCTCGCCCGCCGACGCTGCTGATCGGCTCGCCGCCGCTGGCTATCTGGCCGACGGCCCAGCGGCCACGACGGCGTACCTCGCCGGCTCTCTCGAGAAGCCGCTCCTGGTGGAGGGTCCGGCCGGTGTCGGGAAGACCGAGCTGGCGAAGGCCGTCGCCGCGGCGGCGGGCGCGGACCTGGTGCGGCTGCAGTGCTACGAGGGGCTGGACGAGGCTCGCGCGCTCTACGAGTGGAACTACAAGAAGCAGCTCCTGCGCATCCAGGCCAGCAGCGGCGAGGCAACGTGGGAGGAGACCCACGACGACATCTTCACCGATGAGTTCTTGCTGACCCGCCCGCTGTTGACCGCGATCCGTCGCGAGGAGCCGACCGTGCTGCTCATCGACGAGGTCGACAAGACCGACATCGAGGTCGAGGGCCTGCTGCTCGAGGTGCTCTCGGACTTCCAGGTCACCATCCCCGAGCTCGGCACCGTGGCCGCCGCACGCCGTCCGTTCGTGGTGCTCACCTCCAACGCGACCCGGGAGCTTTCCGAGGCGCTCAAGCGGCGCTGCCTCTACCTCCACCTCGACTATCCCGATGCCGACCGCGAGCGGGCGATCGTGCTCGCCCAGGTGCCGGATCTCGACGAGGCGTTGGCGCGGCAGCTGGTCAGCATGGTCGGCCGCCTGCGTGAGCTCGAGCTGAAGAAGGCACCGTCGATCGCCGAGTCTCTCGACTGGGCACGCACCTTGCTCGCGCTGCAGATCGGCACCCTGGACGAAGCCACCGTGGTCCGCACTCTCGGTGTCGTCCTCAAGCACGTCTCGGACCAGGAGCGCGCGGTGCGGGAGTTACGCCTGCCGGACCTGGCTTCGCTTGCCGGAGAACCACCGAGTGCCGGTCCGCCAGGATGACGAGTACGACGACAGCCAGCGGCCTGCTCGATCGGCACCTCGCCTTCCTGCAGGCGCTGCGGACCGCTGGCCTCCCTGTCTCGCTCGCCGAAGGTCTCGACGCGGTCGCCGCGCTGAGTGCTGTCACGTGGTCGGACCGTGAGGTCGTGCGGGACGCCTACGCCGCGACCCTGGTGAAGAGGCAGTCGCAGCGGCCGACCTTCGAAGCGATCTTCGATCTGTACTTCCCACGACTGGTCGGTGGAGGGGCCATAGCAACCAAGCAACCGTCGGGGGACCCGAGCCGGGCCGTGGTGCGTGACGGGCCCGAGGCCCTTGCCGCCCTCCAGGCTGATCTCGAGGACGCCTTGGCGGCCAACGACCAGGCCCAACTGCGTCGGCTGGCGACGGACGCGGTCGGCCGGTTCGGCGCGATGCGGGGACGTGGACCCGGGTTGTCGCGGTGGTCGGCCTACACCACCCTTCAACGGGTCTCGCCAGACGCACTTGTCGGGCAGTTGCTGACCGCCCTGCTCGCAGAGGGTCGCACCGAGGAGGAGGCCAATCGGGTGGTGCGCGCGCGACTGGCCGACTTCACCAGGATGGTGGAGGAGGACGCACACCGCCGGATCGCCGAGGACAAGGGGCCCGACCACGCGTCGGCGGCGACCGTGCGGCCGACCATCGACCGGATCGACTTCACCACCGCGCGACGAACCGACCTGGATCGGATGCGTCGAGAGATCTACCCGCTCGCCCGACGCCTGGCCACCCGGCTCACCCAGGAGCGACATGCGCGGGGCCGTGGGGCGCTGGACTTCCGGCGTACCGTCCGGGCCTCGATCTCCAGCGGAGGCGTACCCCTCGTCACCCACCACAAGCCACGTCGCCCTCATCGCACCGAGCTGGTGGTGCTCTGCGACGTGAGCGGCTCGGTCGCCAATTTCGCGCAGTTCACGCTGCTGCTGGTCTATGCGTTGCGCGACCAGTTCACCAAGGTGCGAGCGTTCACCTTCGTCGACCAGGTGCACGAGGTCACGGATCGGTTCCGCCCCGGCGCCGACGCCGCGGCCGTCCTCACGGACCTCGCCGCCTCAGCCGCGCATGCGTCAATGTGGGGGCGGACCAACTACGGTCGCGCGTTTAGCACCTTCGTCGATCACTATCCCGACGCCGTCGGCCCGCGCTCCTCGCTGCTCATCCTCGGCGACGCGCGCTCCAACTACAGCGACCTGGCGTTGCCGGCGCTGCGCCAGCTGGCGGGCTCCGCCCGCCACTCCTGGTGGCTCAACCCCGAGCATCGGCGGCACTGGGACACCGGCGACTCCGCCGCCGGCGAGTATGCCGCCATCGTCTCCATGGTCGAGTGCCGCAATCTTGCCCAGCTCGGTGAGTTCGTGCACGACCTGGTCTGAAGGGTCGGGCCCCGGGGTCAGGGGGAGCGGGTGATCTGGAAGACCCGGGCCCGGGTCTCAGCGGCGCCACCGGCCAAGAAGCCAGCCGCGCGGAGGCTATCGAGTTGGCCGGTGAGAGCCGGGTCGGTGGAGGCGTCGACCGCGGCGGCTCCGCGCACGTAGTGGTGCAGGTCGTGCGTCCCCGCGGCTCCCGCTGGATCGGGATCGGTGAACTCGACGGTTACCTGGGTCGGCGTGTCGGGGTTGGGCTCGCCATCCAGGTGCGGGACCAGGTCGCCGTGGTTCTCCAAGGACAGCACCGGGGTCGGGCCGGGGTCCATCGTCGCGACCGGTGATCCGACGGTGACCACCTGTGTGATGGAGAAGTCGTGGGCATGGCGGGCGAGCCAGACGCCTTCCATCCCGCCTTCGGAGTGGCCGACGATCAGGACGGGGTCGTCGCGGTCGATGCCGGCATCGTGCATCGCCTGCACGATGCCGTCGCCGTAGGTCGTCTGGCTGCCGCTGAGCAACACCAGGTCGGCCGGCAGGTCGCGCACGTCGCTGCCCCGGTGGCCCGGCAGGGTCGCCAGTTCGTCGGTGCCCGGGAGATAGACGATGTGGTGGGTGGTGCCGCTCGGGTCGACCCAGCTCTGGATCTCGATGGTGCCGTTGTTGCCGAGATGGTGGCCGTCGGACCAGGTGTTCACCTCGTCGAGATGGGAGATCACCTCAGCCAGGCTGGACGGTGCGGGGAAAGGGTGGCCCAGGTCCGGACGGACCGAGACGTCGGGAGCGCCGTCGTCGGGGAAGAAGGTCGCCAGCAGACCGGCGGCGTCCTCGGTGGTCGGCGACATCGGCCAACCGCCGCTGGGGATGCCCGGGGTCAGTCCGTCGATGAAGCCGTCGACCAACCCACCCGCACCGTTGGCGAGATGCTGCACCTCCTCGGGATGCTCGGCGACCCATTGGGCGATGTCGTCGCGCAGGTCCTCGGTCAGCTCACCGCCCTCGTCGCGCACCCGTTGCTGCAGGGAGGGTGGCAACAGGAGGTAGACCCCGACCAGCCCGGCCACGGTCAGCAGCACGGGCGGCAGCCACACCGGCACGGTCACGGCACCTTCGATCACGAGGGTGCCGAGCGTGAAGCCGGCGGCGCGGCCCAGCGCGTAGTCCAAGGACTCCAGCGACGACCGCACCAGTTGATCGGCCTCCTCGAGCCCGCGCACGGCGACGCGGATCAGCAGCGCATCGGCCTCCCAGCCCACCGAGTCGGTGAGCACTCCGTCCGGGCCGGTCGTCGCCAGCGCGACGGCGACCTCCGCCCGCCCGAACGTCAGCGGGGCGAGCACGGCCGACTCAAGCAGATCGGCGTCGGCCAGTGTCCGCGCGCCGAGACCAGCGCGGTGACGTAGGCGGTCGCCCACGGAGTCGTACGACGTCGCGAGGGCGCGCACGCGTGCGTAGGTGGCGGCGAGGCCAGTCGTGCCCCCGTGGACGGTGATCGGCAGCGTTGGAGCAGAGGGTCCGGGCGGCGGCGGGATCATCGCGTCACCTCCCGACACAGGGCGAGGACGCGTCGGCCGAGGGCGGCCGGCTCGACCCGGGTCAGCGCGACGCGACGACGGCGCAACGGCACCATCTCCCGCCATCCGTCGCCGTGGAGCAGCCAGCTGAGCAGTCCAGAGTGGCCCGCATCAGGTGCCTCGACCCGGGCGAGCAGTCGACCAGAGAGTGATTCGTGCAGAAGCTTCAGCTGACGCTGGATCTCTGCGGCCTCAAGCTCGCGACCGCTGGCCGTGACAGGGCCATCGGCGAGGCGGATCAGCTCCGGGACCAGATCGTCACGACCGGCGCCGAGCGCCGTGAGCGCGGTAGTCAGCAGCTCCATCGGCCACTCGAGACTGGCTGTCGGCTCGACCTGCGCCTCCCGACCAGAGGCGCACTCCGCGCGCACGCCGGCTGCCACGAAGGTGGTCAGCTGGTGCGGCCACCAGACGAGATGGCGCCAGGCCAGCTCGCAGCCGGTTGCCGAGGCGCTGATCGAGGTGACGTCGCTGCCGACCAGTCGATGCCATGAGGAGAGCTGCGCGGGCACCCCGTCGGCCCGACGCATCGACAACGTCATGGTGGTGGTCAAGCCCGGCTCCGCGAAGCGACGCAGTGCGCGGGCGACCTCGGCAGGCACCTGCCCGTCGACCAGGAGCGCGGCACTGGTCAGCTCGGCGACCACGTCCGCCGTGGTCGCCGAGCTCCTCTGCTGCCGTCGACTGCTGAGCCGGTCGGCCAGCGCGGATCGAGATCCCACCGGATCCCAGGGCAGCGGGACCGATAGCCGCTCGGCGAGCTGCTCCAGAGCCGCTCGCGAGAGGGAGAAGCGGTGGGGCAGACCGGCTGAGGTGAAGGCGTCCTGCAGGACCGGCTTCAGTGCGGTCGCGACCTCGGCGACGGTCACCCGGTCACCTGCCGAGACCGGGAAGGTCGACGGACAGCCAGGCGCGAGAGCCCGGTGGCGGTGGGACGAACCGGTCGAGGAGCTCGTCGACCGGATCGGGACTGAGGCCGGTGACACCCTCGAGGACACGGCGACCGAGGTCGGCGAGGCGCTCGCGCGCACCCGCGATGAGCCGGTGAGCACGGCGCTCGATAGCCGCGATCAGCGCCTGAAGACGCTCCACCTCGTCAGCGTGCCGGTCGAGTGCCGTGGCCGCCTCGTCATGTGCCCGAGCGGCCTGCCGCAGGCCCGCGGCGCGCCGGGCCACGTGTGCTCTCATCGCGTCGGCCGCCCAACCCTGCCAGGCGACCTGCTCCGCCTCGGCGACGAGCCGGTCGGCGTCGGCACGGATGTCGTCACCCTGCTCGCGCAGTTGGGTGGCCAGCCTGCGGATGGCCCTGGGATCGCCATACATCGCCTCCCCCGATCCGCGCCCCAGAGGGGGACGCACGTGGGGAGGATGCCCCGGCCGGACCGGGGTGAAACCTCAGCTTGTCAGGACTGTGGACAGCCGAGTCAGGCACTCCCGCACGTCCTCGGTGGCACCCGCGAAGCTGATCCTGACGAACCGCTGCCCGTCGACGGTGTCGAAGTCCACGCCCGGGGTGATCGCCACCCCCGTCGTGTCGAGCAGCCAGCGAGTCCAGGCGAGTGAGTCGTCGGTGAGGTGGCTGATGTCGGCGTACACATAGAACGCGCCGTCGGCCGGAGCCAGCCGGTCCAGCCCGAGCCTGGGCAGCTCGTCGAGCAGCAGGGCGCGGTTGCCGGCGTACCGCACGACGTGCCTGTCCAGCTCGGCATACGACTCGTCGGTGAAGGCGGCCAGGCTTGCCCGTTGGGCCAGCGTCGGTGGGCAGATGGTGAAGTTGCCAGTCAGGATGTCGACGGCCCGGCGCAGCCGCTCCGGCACCAGCATCCAGCCGATCCGCCAGCCGGTCATCGAGAAGTACTTCGAGAACGACGAGAACACCACGGCCTCTCGCGAGGTCTCCCACGCCGACCGGGCCAGCGGCGGGTGGCCGTCCAGCGGGGCGTACTCGATGCCGTGGTAGATCTCGTCGGAGATCAGCTGCAACCCGTTGTCCTCGCACCAACGGGCGAGCGCCGCCAGCTCGTCGGGCAGCAGCATGGTCCCGGTCGGGTTGGCGGGTGAGGCGACGACCAGGCCGCGCAGGTCTGCGATCGCGGACACCTGGTCGACCGTGGGTTGGAACCTGGTGTCTGGTCCGGTCGGGATCTCCACCACCTCGCAGCCCAAGGCGGTCAGCACGTTGCGATAGCAGGGATAGCCCGGACGTGCCATCGCGACCCGGTCGCCGGCCTCGAAGGCAGCCAGGAAGGCCAGCAGGAAGCCGCCGGAGGAGCCGGTGGTCACGACGACGTCCTCCGCGTCGACGTCGAGCCCGTGCATCCGGTGATGGTGCGCGGCGATCGCCTCCCGCAGCTCGGGGATCCCGACGGCGACCGAATAGCCGAGCGCTTCGCCGCTGCCCAGGAGTCGGATCGCCTCCTCGCGCACCGCCCTGGGTGCACCGGTCATCGGTTGGCCGGCGGCGAGATCCACCAGGTCGCCATGGGTGCGTTGCCGCTCTGCCGCGCGGGCCAGCACATCCATGACATGAAACGGCGGCACGTTGGCGCGAGTGGCGACGGCAAGGCGGTCCATGAGCACATTGTGACGGCCCGGGACCGCCGCCCGGGGCGCCGTACCAACCATCTGGACCGGAGTCAGCGTCCACCAGACACCAGGCCGAGGCACGCCGGTCCCGTCGCTCGATACCATGGCCGCCAACGTCCGCCGAGCCGGAGGGACCCTAGGGTGCGACTCGACGCGAGCCAGCTCGACGACTTTCTGCTGACGGGGTCCGCTGTGACTCTGCTGGCCGTGGTCGCCGTGCGATGGACCTCGCGTGCCGGCCTCCCCAGCCTGCTCATCTACCTCCTCATCGGCGTCGTGCTCGGGGAATCGGTGCTCGGCTTCCCGTTCGACAACGCTGACCTGGCGCACAGCCTCGGCTTCGCCGCCCTCGCGCTGATCCTGGCCGAGGGTGGTCTGACGACCTCCTGGAAGCGGATGCGGCCCTCGTTGCTGTTCGGGCTGACCCTCGCCACGGTCGGGGTGGGCGTGTCGGTGCTGGTGATCGCCGCGGCCGGACATTTCCTGCTGGGTATGCCGTGGCAGCTGGCGGTCCTGCTCGGCGCGGTGACCTCGCCGACCGATGCTGCCGCGGTGTTCTCGGTGCTGCGCAAGGTCCCGCTCCCGGCTCGGCTCTCCTCGACCCTCGAGGCGGAGTCCGGCCTCAACGATGCACCCACGGTCGTCCTGGTCACCTTGATCTCCAGCGGAGCGTTGGACGAGCACGGCTTCATCGGGATCGGTGGACTGATGGCCGTGGAGCTGATCGGCGGTGGCGCGCTCGGGCTGTTGGTCGGCTTCGGTGGCGCCTGGTTGATGCGGCGCGCTGCCCTGCCGGCGTCCGGTCTCTATCCCATCGCGGCGCTATCCCTCTCGATGCTGTCGTACGCCGGCACGGCGGCGCTGCATCTCTCCGGATTCGCCGCGATCTATCTGACCGCCCTGGTGCTCGGCAACGCCCACCTTCCCCACGGACCGGCGATCCGGTCCTTCGCCGAGGGCATCGCCTGGATGGCGCAGATCGGTCTGTTCGTCATGCTCGGCATGCTGTCCTCTCCGGGGCGGATCGACGCGCAGATCATCGGCCAGGCGCTGATCGTGTCGGTGGTGTTGACCCTGGTCGCCAGACCCCTGTCCGTCGTGGTCAGCAACGTGGTCGGAAGACTGTCCTGGCCGGAGGCTGCCTTCGTGTCGTGGGCCGGCCTGCGTGGTGCCGTGCCGGTCGTGCTGGCCTCGATCCCGCTGGCGGCGCGGTTCCCGGGCGCCGAGCAGCTCTTCGACCTGGTGTTCGTGCTCGTGGTCGCCCTGACCCTGCTCACCGCGCCCGCCCTCGGCACCGTGGCCCGAGCGCTGCGGGTGACCCTGCCATCCGAGCCGCGCGGTCTCGAGGTGGAGGCCGCGCCGCTGGACCGAGTGGCGGCGGACCTGCTGCAGGTGAGCATCAGCAAGGCGTCGCGGCTGCATGGTGTCGAGGTCGGCGAGCTCCGGCTTCCCGTCGGCGCATCGGTGTCGATGATCATCCGCGACGGCCACACCATCGTGCCCGAATGGCGCACCGTGCTCCGGCATGGTGACGACCTGCTCGTGGTCACCCCGCGCTCCGAGCGAGGCAAGACCGAGGAGCGGCTCCGGATCGTCTCCACCGGCGGTCGCCTCGCCGGCTGGCGCGGCAACGTCCGCGGAGACGAGGAGGGCTAGAGCCTGTCTGCCGCGGTGTTCTTGCGTCTGCCGCGGTGCTGTGGTGGCAAAGTGCCTCGTATACCGGGTCCTCAGCCACCACAGGACCGCGGGAGATGGGTCAGAGCCACCACAGCGACCAGCAACCCGGGCGGCACCCGGGCCACGGACTGCCTCCCCGCGTCGCTACACCCCCGTGTCGCGCGGGCTGCAGATCGTGGCGTCGCCTCGGGCAGCGACGAAGTCCTGGCCCTTCTTCAGGTCCTGGAACTGCTTGCCCACCACGACGACGACCCGCGAGCCCAGCTCGGGGTGCGCCACGATCCGGACCGCTCCCAGCTGGCTGCGCACGAGCTGCGCAGCCGGGTTGGACACGTCCGCGGTCCAGACCTGGGCCAGGCGGACTTTTGCATCGCTGGGTGCGTTGCCGGTGTCGCCCTTGCCGAAGCCCCGCTCGACGAGCTTGTCCAGTGTCACGCTGGCCAGACCGACCCGATTGCTGGCATTGAGCACACTCACCCACACCTGGCTGGGGCGAACCTTGTCCCCCTCCGACACCGCCACCTCGACGCAGGGCGAGGTCTGGTCGCTGCCGGACAGCTTGGGAAAGGGCTTGGTGAGCGCTCCCCAACCCCAGAGTGCGCCGACGGCGACCAAGGCGATCAGACCGGCCAAGGTCAGGCCGTGTTTGAGATGATCCGGCATCAGTCCTCCGCGCTATAGACCCGGGCATGCAGCACGTGTCGCTGCTGCAACGCGGCCCGTAGGGCCCGGTGCACCCCGGTCTCGAGGTAGTAGTCCCCCCGCCACTCCACCACGTGCGCGAACAGGTCGCCGTAGAACGTCGAGTCCTCGGCCAACAGGGTGCCCAGGTGCAGGGTCTCCTGCGTGGTCACCAGTTGGTCGAGGCGGATCTGACGCGGTGGGATCTTCGCCCATGCGCGCGAGGACAACCCGTGGTCCGGGTAAGGACGCCCCACGCCGATGCGCTTGAAGATCACGGCCGGAGTCTATCGGCGGGCAATCTGGTTACGCTTCGGCCATGACGCAGACGCCCGACCCCACGACGCCCGCCGAGCCCGCTGCGACCGAAGAGGCCGCGCCGGAAGGGCCCGTGGACTCGACAGCTTCGACCGACGAGACCTCGACCGACGAGGCGCCAACGGACGAGAGCTCGGCCGAGGGAGAGGCTGCGCCGGCCGAGGCCGCCGTACCCCCTCAGGATCCGATCGCGGCAGCGGTGGCGCCCGGCTACGCCTTCGAGGGTGCGGCGCTCGAGCTCGGTGGCCTGATGGTGGGGCCGGACGCGCTGACCGACGTCCACATCAAGATCCCGCTCGGCATGGTCAACCGGCACGGACTGGTCGCCGGCGCCACCGGCACCGGCAAGACCAAGACGCTGCAGCTGCTCGCCGAACAGCTCTGCGCCAACGGTGTCCCGGTCTTCGCGGCGGACATCAAGGGCGACCTCTCCGGGCTCTCCGCGCCCGGCGAGGAGAGCGAGAAGATCAGCCAGCGCGCCGCCTCGGTGGGCCAGCAGTGGCAGGCGACCGGGTTCCCGGTGGAGTACTACGCGCTCGGCGGCCAGGGCACCGGCATCCCCCTGCGGGTCACGATGAGCGCCTTCGGCCCGATGCTGCTGTCGAAGGTCCTCGACCTCAACGACACCCAGGAGTCCAGCCTCGGCTTGATCTTCCACTACGCCGACAAGGCGGGGTTGCCGTTGCTGGATCTGCAGGACCTGCGGGCCGTGGTGGCCTACCTGACCTCCGACGAGGGCAAGGCCGACCTGAAGTCGCTCGGGGGGTTGTCCAGCGCCACCGCTGGGGTGATCCTGCGGCAGTTGATCGCCTTCTCCGACCAAGGCGCCGACGCGTTCTTCGGCGAGCCGGAGTTCGAGACCTCCGACTTCCTCCAGACCACGCCCGAGGGCAAGGGCCTGATCAGCCTGGTCGAACTGCCGAACCTGCAGGACCGACCCGCGCTCTTCTCCACCTTCTTGATGTGGCTGCTGGCCGACCTGTTCCACGAGTTGCCCGAGGTCGGTGACGTCGACCAGCCGAAGCTGGTCTTCTTCTTCGACGAGGCGCACCTCCTCTTCCGCGACGCCTCCAAGGCCTTCCTTGACCAGATCGCGCAGACCGTCCGACTGATCCGGTCGAAGGGCGTCGGGGTCTTCTTCGTCACCCAGAGCCCCACTGATGTGCCCGACGACGTGCTGGCCCAGCTCGGATCGCGGGTGCAGCACGCGCTGCGCGCCCACACACCCAACGACGCCAAGGCGCTGAAGGCGACCGTCAACACCTATCCCAACTCCGCGTACGACGACCTCGGCAAGGTGATCACCGGACTGGGCATCGGGGAGGCGGTCATCACCGTGATGGACGAGCGCGGGGCACCGACCCCGGTCGCGTGGACCCGGCTGCGCGCCCCCGAGTCGTTGATGGGTCCCGCGGATGCCGCGGCGATGGAGGCCACCGTGAAGGCGAGCCCGCGCTACGCGGCGTACGCCACTCCGGTCGACCGCGACTCCGCCCGCGAGAAGCTCGCAGCCCGGCTCGAGGAGGGTGCGCGCAAGGCCGAGGAGGACGCAAAGCTCAAGGAGCAGCTGCGTCAGGAGAAGCTCGAGAAGGCCGAGGAGCGGAAGACCCAGACCAAGAGCACGACCAGTTCGCGCAAGAAGGACGACGGCGGCATCGTCTCCGACGTGGTCAACTCCGGTGCCTTCAAGGACTTCATGCGCACCGCCGCCCGCGAGATCGCCCGGGGGATGTTCGGCTCCGGTCGTCGTTGACCACGCGACCTGCCGGAGGGGCGTGGGAAAGGGGACGCCTCACCAGGCCGGGTCGGTCCAGGCGACCTGGATGGTCTCGGTGCCCCGACCCCGGCTGACCAGGCGGCCGCGCCCCGGTGGCCCCGAAGTGGGGCGAACCCCGTCGAGGAGAGGCCCCTCGTCGGGTGAGCCGGCCAACAGCAGACCGGGCGAGGCGAGGTCGCGGAGCGTCTGCAGCACGGGCTCGTACATCGCCCGTCCGGCGCCACCGGTGCGGCGGGCGACGACCAGGTGCAGTCCGACGTCGCGGGCTTGGGGGAGCAGCGGCAGCAGCGCTGCGACCGGCGAGGTTGGTTGGGTGATCAGGTCGTAGTCGTCGACGACGACGAAGACCTCAGGCCCCTGCCACCACGAGCGGTCCCGCAGCTGGCTGGGCGTGATGTCGGCACCCGGTAGCCGGGTCGCGAGGTGGTTCGCCAACTCGGCGAGCACCGGCCGGGCCTGATCGACGCTGCCGACCTGGTCGAGCAGATGGTCGGGGGACAGCTCACCGAGCAGGGATCGGCGCTGGTCGAAAAGAAGGATCTGCGCCCGATCCGGTGGCCGGGTGCGAGTGACCTCCTGGAGGTAGCAGCGCAGCGCGGTGGTCTTGCCGGAACCCGGATCGCCGAGCACCAGCAGGTGCGGCTCGGCATCGATGTCGACAGCAGCGGGAGTGAGTCGACTCTCCGTGACACCGAGGACGAGGAGACCCTCGTCGAAGCGGACAGCGTCCTGGGCTCGACACTCGGCCAGGTCGATCCGCTCGGGCAGTGTCCGCAGGCGGGGAGCAGCCGCATCTGGCCACCTCGCCGCGACCCGAGCGACCAGGTCGTCGATGCCGACAGCGAGGGTGTCCGGATCGGCGTCACCGTCGATGCGAGGGAGCGCAGCGAGGAAGTGAGCAGGGCCGACTATCAGGCCGCGGCCGGGACGGTACGGCGGCACCAGCCGCGCCGCGCGCCGGTCGATCTCGGAGTCACCCGGTTCGCCCAGCCGCAGCTCGAGCACTGATCCGAACGCGTCTCGGACTCCGATGCGGAAGTCCGACCACCGATCGGCGGCAGTGACCACGTGGACGCCGTAGCCGAGTCCGCGCGCGACCAGCTGCTGCATCGACTCCTCCAGATCCGTGTGCTCGGACCGCAGCGCTCCCCAGCCGTCCACGATCACGAAGATGTCGCCGTATCCATCCCCGGCGGCGCTGGCCGCGCGTCGTGAGCGATAGCTGCGCATCGAGTCGATCCGCCGCTCGCGGAAGTGGGCTTCCCGGCGGTCGAGGAGTGTGGTCAGCTCGGCGATCGCCCGACGGACGAGGGCGGGGTCGCCCCGGTGGGCGACGGTGGCGACGTGCGGCAGGGCGTCGTACGCCGTCCAGCCGCCACCGCGGAGGTCGAGCACGAACAGCTGGACCTCGACGGGAGTGGCTGTCAACGCCAGCCCTGCCGCGAGGGTCTGTAGCAGGGTGCTCTTGCCGGAGCGCGGACCACCGACGACGGCCAGGTGACCCGCGGAGCCGTCGAGGTCGAGGACCAGCGGATCGCGGCGCTGCTCGCGTGGTCGGTCGACGAGGCCGACGGGGACGCGGAGCGTCCCCGGCTGCTGATTCGAGTGGCTCGGCAGCAGGGCGCCCAGGGTGGTGGGTTCGTCGAGGGGCGGCAGCCAGATCCGGTGCGCGGGCGGGCCGGTCGAGCGGAGCCGATCCACGATCCGGGTGAGCAGTGAGGCCTCGGACGACGTGGACTCCGCCGTCGACGCTGAAATCGGCGCACGGATCTCGCAGACACTCAACGCAAGGACGCCCTGAACGGCGGCGTGCGTCTCGGCTGGCATCGAGACGCACGCGGCGCGGAACCGCACGGGTGGTCCGGCATCCGCGCGCAGATAGCCCACTCCCGGGGTCGGCGGCAGGTCGTGGGCGTCCGAGATGCCGAGGACGACACGTGACTCGGACGCAGTGAAGGTGCGCAGACCGATCCGGAACGACAGGTGCGTCTCCAGCCCGCGCAGCCGTCCCTCCTCGAGCCGCTGAGAGGCCAGCAGTAGGTGGAGGCCGAGCGAGCGCCCCAGCCGTCCGATGGCGACGAAGAGGTCCGCGAACTCGGGTCGAGCCGACAATAATTCGGAGAACTCATCGATGATCACCAGCAGCGACGGCAGCGGTGGCCGGTCACCCAGGCTCCGGTAGTCGCCCACAGACGCCACGCCGGCCGATCGCAGCAACTCCTGGCGTCGGACCAGCTCGCCCGACAGAGCGTCCTCCATCCGGTCGACCAGAGCGAGCTCGTCGGCCAGGTTGGTGATCAAGGCGGACACGTGCGGGAGGTCCGCGAGCTCGCTGAAGGTCGCGCCGCCCTTGAAGTCGACGAGCACCAGGTTGAGCAGCTCCGGTGGGTGCCGAGCGACCAGGCCGAGGGTGAGGGTGCGGAGCAGCTCGGACTTCCCCGACCCGGTGGCACCGATCACGAGGCCGTGCGGCCCGACTCCGCGATGGGCGGCCTCCTTCAGATCGAGATGTACGACGGCGCCCGCGTCGTCCACCCCGATCGGCACCCGCAGGAAGTCGGCCGGCGGAGTCCCTTCAGTCCACGCCGTTGCGTCATCCGTCGAGGTAGCACCCGCCGCGAGCAGTCGGAGGGCGGTCGTCGCGTCGGCAGGGGAGCCACGGTCCTTCGGGGCGAGTGCATCTCCCCGATGGGTTGCGAGGCGGGTGAGGCGTCGGGCGAAGGCTTCGGCCGTGGCGAGGTCGCACTGGTCGGCCAGCAGGGCCGCCGGCGGACCTCGCCACGTCGACATCCGGGCCGGGATCGCCTCGGCGAGGTCGGGCATCGCGCCGTCGTCGAGGTCGACCGTCAGTTCACCTGGGCCTCTGCCGGGGGTGTGAAGATCGCTGGGATTGCCGGCGGCCAGGTCGACGATCGTCACCCCGGCCCGCTCGGCCCAACGCCTGCTCACCGGCTCCTGGCGATCGTAGACCAAGAGCAGCCGAGGCTGATCGTCGTACGTCACGCTGGGAGCCGGCACACCTTCCGGAAGCAGCGTGGCAAGGTCGTCGGCCGAGGTGACCACCATCCGGCGTGGACCGACGGCGTCACGGGCCACTGCGCTCCAGGCGTGTGGAAGCCAGAGGAGCCACCGCCAGTGCTGGAGCCCCGCCGGGTCGCACCACACCGCCATGACCAGGTCTTCGGGCGAATGCGTGGCCGCGGCCGAGCAGAGCAGTGCCCGGGTCAAAGAGCGCGCCGGCCCGGTCGGGCCGCGAATCCGCAGGCGATCGGTCGCCGCGAGATCGACGGTGGTGGGGAGTGTCGGCACGACGCCGTGGACGCCGACCAGTCGATCGAGGGCGACCGCGGCGACCGGGTCGGCCGCGCTGTTCTCCTCGGGACGGATCAGCCCGATCGCCGGCGGCTGATCACTCAGCCCGATCCTCGCCGCCAGGACGCCGTCGCCATCGGACTGGCGCCGCCACAGGCTCGAGCCACTCCGAGCCAGTGTGGGCAGATCGCTCGTGGCCGGCCATCGCCGATGCAGCACGAGGCGCTGTTGTTGCTCGGCCGCCCGAATCGACGCGCGAGCCCGGGCCAGATGGTCGAGGTAGTCCTCCCGCACCCGGCGTGTCGCCTGGGATCGCTGGTGACGCTGCCGGTCCAGCTGCACCAGCAGGAAGCCCAGGGTCGCCACGAGGAAGCACCCTCCAGCGAGCAGGCTGCGTGCGCCGTACTGCCCCAACGAGGCGATCAGGGCGATCGACCCGACGCTGCCGAGCATCGGCAATGCCGCGACCAGGGCGCCGCTCTGCTGGGGCTCCGCGACGGTCGGTGGTGCGCGCAGCCGCAGCTCCCCACTGGGGATCTCGTCGTCGGCCAAGGGACTCACGCGAAGTCAGGCTAGGTCGCGACGCGCCTCGACGACACCCGCTCGGGCGGGCCTGTGGAGGAGCGGGTTTCGGATGTTGCCCTCGGGGTAGGACACGGGTGCCGCTCGATCAGGGCGGCTCGATCCGGACGCCGATGTTGGAGGACACATGTCGAACGTTGCTCATGAGATGGGCCAAGGCCACGCGACGCTGAGCCGGTCAGCGACCAAGGTCGCCGAGGCTCAGCAGGACCTGCAGGTGATGGCCCAGCGGCTCTCCGCCCAACTGGCGAGCGTGACCGGCCAGTGGGTTGGTGCCGGTGGCAGCGCCTTCCTTCGTCTGCATCAGGAGTGGGCTCGTCAGCATCAGGTGATCACCGGAGCCCTGGCCGAGCTCGAGGCCGCGTTGCGCCGCACCGAGCAGGACAACATGGCCACCGACCAAGCCCAAGCGGCGCCGATGACGAACCTGTCGGCCCGGTTGGCCGGCTGAGGTCGAGGAGGACAGATGAGCTTCGACCTGCGCGTGAACCACCCTCAGCTTGAGGCCGCCGTCGATGCGATGCGTGGCACCGTGTCCGCGATCGACGGCCGTCTGCAGCTGCTGGAGGGCGAGCTGATGCCGCTGCGGCACGAGTGGATCGGCAGCGCTCAACAGGCCTACTACGTGGCGAAGGCTCGCTGGGACACCGCGATCGCGGACCTCACGGCGGTGCTCAACGACGCGGCCGCGGTGGTTGGCGCGGCCAACCTGGAGTACGCCGCCGCCGATCGGCGCGGTGCCGCCAACTTCCAGGGCTAGGCAGGCTCGTGGTCGCCGACGACAGCTCGGGACCGTTGTGGGTGAGCGTGGTCTCTAGCGCCGGCCGCGCCGACCTCGCGATTCCGCCGACGCTGCCGGTGGCCGAGGTGCTCCCCGATCTGGCGGCTCACGTCGGGCTGCCCTCGGACACGGTCGGGCTGAGGCTCATCGATCGGACCGGTGAGCCGCTGAGATCAGATGAGGGTCTGCAGCGTCAGGGTGTCGAGCCCGGTGCGGTGTTGCAGCTCGCTACCAGCGTTGGGCGAGAGGAGCCGGCTCCGCGCTTCGACGACCTCGTCGAGGCGGCCGAGCGGGTGCTGCCGCGCCGGCCTCCGTCCACTGCTACGCAACGCCGGTGGCTTCCGTCGAGCCTGGCCCTGCTGTTGCTGGTGACCGCGATGCCGCCGTTGCTGATCGTGGGCGGCCTCGGCGCTGGCACCGCTGCGGCCGCGGCCGCGGTTGCGCTGCTCCCGGGTGGACACCTGCTCGCACGGTGGTCGATGCCTCCGCTGCTGGCGGTGGTGGTCGGCTGGCTGGGCTGCGGCTATGCCGCTCTCTCTGCCGCGATCTTGTCGACCGCGGTCTTGTCGGCGGAGCTGTCTGGTCGCGGCGCAGGTGCGTCGGCGAAGCCGTTCCTCTCGGTGATCGCGGCAGGTGTGGTGGTCGTCGTGGCTGGTCTGATCCAGCTGGTCGGCCTCCACGGCGGCGCTGCTGCCGCAATCCCACCGGTGCTGATCGGGCTCTCCCTTGTCGCGACCGGCCTTGGTTGTCTGCTGGCCCCGCTCTCTGCGGCGCGCGTCGTCACCGTGGTCGGCGTGTTGACGGTGCTGGCAGCGGAGGTCTTCCCGACGCTCGCGGTGGCCGCCACGGCGGTGCATGCGCCGTGGACCCAGCCGACGGCCGACATGACGATGAAGCCGGCCGAGCCGGCGGACTCAGCGGAGCCGGTCGATCTGGCCGGCCTGGCCGCCGATCTCCGGAGTGCGCTCGGTGTGACCGCGGCGATGATCGCCACCGGAGGTGCGCTGACGGTCGTGAGCCTGCCGTGGATGGTCTCGCTCGGGACAGCCGGTGCCGCGCTCGCTGTGATGTGCTGCGTGCTTTCCCTGATGCGTGTCCGCCACCTCAGACCCGGCTCGCTGATGGCCGCCGCGCTGATCCCCGCGGTGGTCGGGATCGTGGTGCTGACGGTCTCGCTCGGCTGGCTGCAGCCGGACTGGCGGATGAGCATGGCGGCGGTCCTGCTCATCGGGGGCCTGCTCGGCTCGGCCCTCACCGCCGGAGCAGCGACGTCGTCGTGGCGCGTGGCCCGGCTGCTCGATCGACTCGAGTCCGTGGCCCTGCTCTCTGTGCTGCCGCTCCTGGCGCTCGCCGTCGATCTGGTCGGCGTGATCCACGGTGACCAATGAGGTCTCGGCACCAGTCAGCACAGGTCCAGGCGTTCTGGCGCCGTCGCGTCATCGACGCCGTGGTTGCCCGGGACTCGCGTGAGGGTCTGCCGCGGCACGGCCGCGCCCTGGGTTGGGGCTTGGTGTTCGCCACGCTGCTGATGGCCGGCTTGCTATTGGCCGACCTGTTCTCATAGACGACATAGATCACGGTGACCTCCGCAGTCGCGCCGGGCGACGGATGGGGTCCAGCCCGCATTCCGTTGCGCGCCGGGGACGGCGAGGATAATCAACGTGAGGGAGTCACGTGGGTCGGCAGGTGGCCGTGACCGACAACAGGTCGAGCAGGTGCGGGCCGACCCGGATCTCGGTGGCCAGCAGGTCGGCGTCGAGGAGGCAGACCCCGGTGGCGGCGAGCAGGCCCGTCTGATCCCCCGTCAGCCGACCCAGCATGCCCTCGCGGTCCTCCAACAGCGAGCGCAGGTCGAGTGCGCCGACCTCGTGCCGGACCGACCGCTCGACCGCCTCGGCGACGACCAGGCACGGATCGCTCTGCGCGGCGGCCCGGTCGACGTCGTCGATGCGCCACAACACGCTCAGCGTCATCCGAACCTCGACGCCGTCGCGCGTGGTCGCCACCACCTCGACCGGTTCGAGTGGCGGTGGCAGCAGGGCCAGGTTGCGCAGCTGTTCGAAACCGGGGACCAGCGGCACCAGCCCCGCTGGGCGGGAGCGGACCGGGCGCCCGGCCCGGACCACGACACCGACATGGCCCACGGGCACCATCCGGACCGAGAGACCCACGGCGAGCAGGGCGATGGCGATCGCGGTGACGATGAGGGCGGTCGGCTCCATGCGTTCCACGGTCCCGGACTGACCCGCACAGGACAATGGGTGCCGTCCACCATTCGGCCCGACTCCGCCGGACTTGTTCAGGCTGGACTCATTCGGGTCGGACTCGTTCAGGTTGTGCGTGTCGAGAGGGTGGTGGCATGAACAGTCCACGACGTCGAGCTCTCCTTGCTCGCTCGGACATCTCCGTGCCGCTGTTCTGGCGGGTGTGCCTGATCAACGGAGTCGTCTTTCTGCTCGGCACTGCCGCCTTGGTGCTTTCGCCGGCGACGGTCTCGGCCCGACCGTTGGCCTCGGAGATGGTGGTGCTCGTGGTCGGCCTGGCCGGCATGGCCATCCTCAACGGCGTGCTGCTGCGCTCTCTGCTCGGGCCGTTGGACCAGCTGGTCGCCGTGATGGACAAGATCGACCTCCGCCAGCCCGGTCTCCGACTGGAGTCGCCGAGATCCGATCCGGCGCACCGACTCGTGTCCGGCTTCAACGCGATGCTCGGCCGACTGGAGGCCGAGCGTTCCTCGAGCACCACGAGGGCCCTGCAGGCCCAGGAGGCGGAGCGGCAACGGATCGCGCAGGAGCTGCACGACGAGGTGGGACAGAGCCTGACCGCCGTACTCCTCGATCTCAGCCAGGCGCTGCCGGACGCTCCGCCGAGCGTGGCCGCGCATCTTCGAGACGCCCGGGAGACGACGCGGCGCAGCCTGGAGGAGGTCCGCCGGATCTCGCAACGGCTGCGGCCCGGTGTGCTGGTCGACCTCGGCCTGCTCAACTCGCTGTCCAGCCTGGCCAGCGACTTCACCGCCCGCACCGGCGTCAGCGTCCAGCGCGGGTTCATCCCTGGGTTGCCGGAGCTGAGCGCCGAGACGGAGCTGGTGGTCTACCGAGTCGCGCAGGAGGCACTGACCAATGTGGCCCGCCACGCCCATGCGGACCGGGTCCAGATAGGGCTGTCTCGGTTGGGGGACCGGCTCGTGCTGCAGATCACCGACAACGGTCGCGGACGGGTCGCCCGGATGGGCCGGGGGTCGGGGATCCGTGGCATGCACGAGCGGGCGCAGATGGTCGGCGGAGAGCTGGACGTGCGCTCCGGCGAGGGTGGCGGCACGGTCGTCGAGCTCGTCGTGCCGATCGCGCGTGTCGCTGGGGAGGACTCATGACGGTGCGCGTGCTGCTCGCTGACGACCACGCGCTGGTGCGTGGCGGCATCCGCCGCATTCTCGACGCCGAGCCGGACCTCGAGGTCGTGGCCGAAGCAGCCGACGGCGCGGAGGCGATCGAGCAGGCCAGGGCACACCGACCCGACCTGGCCGTCCTCGACGTGTCGATGCCGCGGATGACCGGGCTGCAGGCGGCCCGCGAGATCCAGCGGCGAGTGCCGGAGACCCGCATCCTGATGCTCTCGATGCACGAGAACGAGCAGTACTTCTACGCCGCGCTCCAGGCGGGCGCCTGTGGCTACGTGCTGAAGTCGGCAGCCGACGAGGACCTGGTCACCGCGTGCCGCTCCGCGATGCGTGACCAACCGTTCCTCTACGCCGGCGTGGCCTCCGCGCTGGTTCGTGACTTCTTGGACCGGATGCGCCGCGGCGAGCGGATGCCGCGCGGCATCCTCACCGAGCGGGAGGACGAGGTCGTCAAGCTGATCGCCGAGGGGCACTCCTCCAAGGAGATCGCCGCCGAGCTCGTGATCAGCGTGAAGACCGTCGAGCGCCATCGCGCCAACATCTTGGCCAAGCTCGGCATGCGGGACCGCACCGAGCTGACCCGGTACGCCGTCCGCGCCGGCCTGATCGAGCCCTGACTTCGCGCTGCTAGAGCGCGACGTGGAAGCGGCGTCGGCGATGGCGCGGGTGCTCGATCTCGTCCAGCACGGCAAGTGCCAGATCGGGCGCCGCGATGTAGGACTGGCCGTCGTCGTCGGTGAGCAGCACGTCCTCGGAGATTCGGTAGCCGCCGGTCACTCGCTGCGGCAGCCACGCGCCGAACTCCGCAGCAGGACTGATGTAGAACCAGTCCAGCGACTCGGGCGCAGCGCGAAGCGCGTCGAGGAGCGCCATCCCCGTCTCGATCTCCGGGAGGAGGTCGGCCGGGACGTTGTCCTTGTTGACGTCGTAGACGCGCGGACCACCCTCCTCGACCAGCATCGAGGACACGCCGCCGAGCACGCCGAGCCTGACACCGGCCTCGTCGGCCAGGGTGATCAGTCGGTCGACGATGCCCTCCAACTTGCCAGCCATGTCACCGCGCGGGGACATCGTCTCGAAGACCACGTCGGCGTCTTGGACCGCCTCCCGTAGCAGCCCTTCGTCCTCGAGAGAGCCGATGACGTAGTCGACGCCGTCGACCGGCTGTTCGGGAGCGCGCCGGCTGTACGACGTCACCTGATGTCCACGCTTGACGGCCTCACGGACCACGGCCTCTCCGCCGTATCCAGTGCCGCCTAGGACCTTGATCCGCGCCATGCCTCGCTCCTCTCCCTGGGTCGACTCTGTCCCGCGTCGACCGCTTGGTTGATTGAAGGCTCAACTAGGCGAGATTGTTCCCAGGTGGACAGATCCACGCTCGTCAGGCTGTTGGGCTGGCTTCCCGCAGTCTGGTCGCCGTGACTCTCCCGAGACTGCGGTCCAGGAAGAACTCAGGCGGCTCGGCGGAGGACATCCGCGCCGACGTCGACGGTCAGGTCATACTCGTCGGCGATCGTTGCGAGTTGCTCGCCGTTCCGCCACAGCATGACGAGATCGTCGACCTTCACCTTCGATTCCCCTAGCACGGGCATGCCCCACCCAAAGCAAGGGTCGATGATCACATCTGCGGCCGCCGGGAAGTTGCGCAGGTGGAGTCGAGTGGCGTTGCCATCGGCGTCCCAGTCGATGTGCCTGAGGTGATCCTCCAGGACATCCGAAATGGCGTCGCTTCAGTGCCTCGTGTCCGAGTTGGGCGGGACAACCACCCTGCAGCGCGACCGGCGCATGCGTGGATTTCTCGGTCGCTATTGGCGGAGGATGCGGGATTCGAACCCGCGAGGGCTGTTAACCCAACCCGCTTTCCAAGCGAGCGCCATAGGCCACTAGGCGAATCCTCCGCGAAGGAGGTTACCGGTCCCGTTGGCGGCGGCGGAAATCGAGTGGAGGGGCGCCGGTGGCGTTGGATGGTGTGGGCGGTCGGCATATGCGTCGTACACACCAGTAGCCGTGAGCCGGGCGCATCCGCCAGCGCCGGTTCGACTCGCTCCGACAGGCTCACCTAGACTCTGCCCAACCCCCCGTGTGGCGGCATCTTGCCGAACTCCCCCAGGGCCGGAAGGCAGCAAGGGTAAGCGAGCTCTGTCGGGTACGCGGGGGGCCTTGCTTTGCCCGCGGTCGTGCCCGGCGGCCGACCTGGCACGATGGCGGGGTGCTGGTCATCGCGCATCTCAGCGACACCCACTTCGGGGGCAAGTGGCAGCCCGCCGAGCGGTGTCGGCGGGTCCTCGACCACCTCGCGACCATGGACCCTCCGGTCGACGTCGTGCTGGTCACCGGCGACATCACCGACCACGGGACCGCGGAGGAGTACGCCGAAGCGGCCGAGGTGCTTGGCGGCTGGGCAGGACCGGCGCCACTGTGGATGCTGCCCGGCAACCACGACCGCAGGGAGGAGTACGCCGCCTACCGCGGCGCCGACCCCGCTCATCCGGTCAACGAGGCGCATCGGCTCGGCAACACCCTGTTCGTGATGCTGGATTCGATGGTCCCTGCGCCGGAGGGCGAGCGGATCGACCACGGCCTGCTCGCCGACGAGACGCTGGCCTTCCTCGATCAGCAGCTCTCCGCACGCGAGCCGGGTGAGCGGGCGTTCGTCTGCCTGCACCATCCGCCGGTGACCATCCATCTCGGCTTGATGGACCCGATCCGGCTGCGCAACGCGGATGCGCTCGCCGAGGTGCTCGACCGGCATCAAGATGTGCTCGCCGTCCTGGTCGGTCACGCTCACAGCGCCTGCGTGACGCCGTACGACGTCATGCGGCGCCCGCTGCCCGTCCTGATCCCGGGCGGGGTGGCCTCGACGGTGACCATGGACGCCGAGCCCTACCCGAAGATCACGCCGGAGCTGCCGCCCACCTACGCGATCCACTTCGTCGAGGACTCCGGCCGGATCGTCACCCACTGGCGCTCGCTACCGGCTGTCGGCGGCGATGGTTAGGGTTCAGGGGTGGAGTCACCGCTCGCGCTCTATCGCCGCTATCGGCCGGAGACGTTTGCCGAGGTCATCGGCCAAGATCACGTCACCGAGCCGCTGCGAGCGGCGCTCGCGAACAACCGCGTCAACCACGCCTACCTGTTCTCCGGCCCGCGCGGCTGCGGCAAGACCACCTCGGCGCGGATCCTCGCCCGCTCGCTGAACTGCGCCCAGGCTCCGACCGCCGACCCGTGCGGTGAGTGCGACAGCTGCCGCGACCTGGCCCGAGGCGGGCCCGGCTCCATCGACGTGATCGAGATCGACGCGGCCTCGCACAACGGTGTCGACGACGCGCGGGACCTGCGTGAGAAGGCCTTCTTCGCCCCGGTGCGAGACCGCTACAAGGTCTACATCATCGACGAGGCGCACATGGTGACCACGCAGGCGTTCAACGCTTTGCTCAAGCTGGTCGAGGAGCCGCCACCCCACCTCCGGTTCATCTTCGCCACCACCGAGCCGGAGAAGGTGCTGCCGACCATCCGGTCCCGCACCCACCACTACCCCTTCCGGCTGATCCCGCCGCGGCTGCTGTCGTCCTACCTCGGCGAGCTCTGCGAGAAGGAGGGCGTCGCCGTCGAGCCGGCGGCGTTGCCGCTCATCGTGCGAGCCGGGGGTGGCTCCGCGCGGGACACTCTCTCGGTGCTCGACCAGCTGCTCGGCGGCGCCGGGCCGGACGGGGTCACCCACGCGCTGGCCACCGGCCTGCTCGGCTTCACCCCCGACGCGCTCCTCGACGAGGTCGTCGACGCCTTCGCGGCCGGCGACGGCGGCACCGTCTTCGGTGTGGTCGACAAGGTCATCGAGACTGGTCAGGACCCGCGCCGCTTCACCGAGGATCTGCTCCGTCGGCTGCGCGACCTGGTCATCGTCGCCGCGGTGCCCGACGCTCCCGCGACCGGTCTGATCGACGTGTCCGAGGACGCCGCGGAGCGCCTGGTCGCCCAGGCCGCCCGCTTCGGTCGCGCCGAGCTCGCTCGCGCCGCTGACCTGGTCGCGACCGGGCTCACCGAGATGCGCGGCGCGACCGCCCCCCGGCTGCTCCTGGAGCTCATCTGCGCCCGGGTCCTGCTCCCTGGCGCCGACCACAGCGCCGACGGGCTGATGGCCCGCCTGGACCGGGTCGAGAAGCGGATGACCATCACCGGCACTCCTTCCGGCGAGGCCACCGCTCCCACTCCGACGTCGTCCGCACCTCCAGCCGATCCGCGCCCAGCCGACGCTTCCGTGCCGCCGACTTCTCCCGCCCCGGGCGCCGATCCGACTCCACCTGAGGATCAGGAGCCTTCGCCGGCCCCGGCCAGCGCTACGCAGGCGGCGGACCCGGCGGTGCCCCCGCCTCCCGAGGACGAGCCTCCGAGCGAGACCGCGGCCATGGAAGACGCAGCGGACGCCGACGCGCCGGGAACCGCTCCGAACCCCGCGCTGACCCTGGTCGACGTGCGTCGCCTCTGGCCCGACATCGTCGAGGCCACCAAGCTCCGCCGCCGGCTGACCTGGATCCATCTCACCCAGAACGCCCAGGTCGTGGCCGTCGATGCGACCACGCTGACGCTGGGCTTCACCAACGCCGGTGCGCGCGACTCCTTCGCCAAGGGTGGCAGCGTCGACATCGTCCGCCAGGCCGCCATCGACGTGGTGGGTGCCGACTGGCGCATCGAGGCGATCATCGATCCGGGCGCGAGCCCCGAGCAGCCACCGCCCTCGGACGATCCCTGGGAGGCTGCCCCGCCGGCGCCCTCAGCCCGAGCAACGCCGGAGCCGCCCGCCTCGGAGCCCGCACCACAGCGGTCGGCCGAGACCGACCGACGGGCGCCGGAGCCACGCACCCCGCCCAGCGCGGCGGCTCGCGAACGGATCCAAGACACCCGAGCCGGTGGCGCGGAGCCCGGCACACCGGACTTCCTCGCCGAAGCGGATGCCGGAGTCGACCGGGACGACCCCGACGCGGAGTCGGCCGGACTCTCCGGCGCCGAGCTGCTGCAGCAGACCCTGGGCGCCGAGGTGATCGAGGAGATCCCCCATTCTTGAGGAGACCGAGCGCTCTCCAAGCAGGTCCGAAGCCCGGACCACGACCAGTCCGATCTGGAGGGACCATGACTGACAACCCGTTCGACGCACTCGGGGGAGCCGGTGGCTTCGACATGAACGCCCTGCTCGAGCAGGCTCAGCAGATGCAGGATCAGTTGCAGAGTGCGCAGGCCCGACTCGCGGAGCAGGAGGTCGAGGGCTCGGTGTCTGGCGGCGCGGTGACCGTCACCGTCAACGGGGTGGGTGATCTGGTGGGCGTCACCGTCCAGCCGGGCACCGTCGACGGCGACAGCGCGGAGGACCTGGAGGATCTCGGCGACCTGATCGTGGCGGCCTACCGAGACGCCAAGGCTCGGGCCGACCAGCTCGCCGCGCAGGCGATGGGACCGTTGGCCGGCGGCTTCGGTGGTGAAGCCGGCGGTGGATCCAGTGGCGGGTTGGGTGGGCTCGGGTTCGGTGGCGGTGCGCCGGAGCTGGGCTGACGACCGGACGATCTGACAGACGCAGTAGGGCAGGAGAGCGGGTTGTACGAAGGCGTTGTGCAGGACCTGATCGACGAGCTCGGGCGGCTGCCCGGGATCGGGCCGAAGGGCGCCCAGCGGATCGCCTTCCACCTGCTCCAGGCCGAGCCCACCGACGTACGCCGCCTGGCCGACGTCCTGCTCGAGGTGAAGGCCAAGGTGCGCTTCTGCGCGACCTGTTTCAACGTCTCCGAGGACGACCAGTGCCGGATCTGTCGCGACCCGCGGCGCGACCCGGCGGTGCTGTGTGTGGTCGAGGAGTACAAGGACGTGGTGGCCATCGAGAAGACCCGTGAGTTCCGCGGCCGCTACCACGTGCTGGGCGGTGCGATCTCGCCGATCGACGGGATCGGGCCGGAGCAGCTCCGCATCCGTGAGCTGATGCAGCGCCTCGCCGACGGAGTGGTCACCGAGGTCATCTTGGCGACCGACCCCAACCTGGAGGGCGAGGCGACGGCGACCTATCTCACCCGCACCCTCAAGCCGTTGGGCTTGCGCGTCACGCGGTTGGCGAGTGGACTTCCAGTGGGTGGTGACCTCGAGTATGCCGACGAGGTCACCTTGGGACGCGCGTTCGTAGGAAGGAGATCCGCAGATGACTGACGGGACCCTGCCGAGTCCGAGGCGGGAACGGGCTGCCCAGGTCGACAGCGAGACCGAGGACTTCGCCCAGCAGATCGCCGACCAGGTGGAGAGCTTCCTGCTCGCGCTGCGCGAGATTGCCCGGGAGGCCGACCCGAGCCGGGCCATCTCGCTACTGCTGCTCGAAGTGAGCCAGGTGCTGTTGGCCGGCGCTCGTCTCGGCGCGCAGACCGACTTCACGCCCGAGTCGGAGTACCAACCCGACGTCGGCCCCGACGAGGACCTCGACGAGCTCCGCCTCCGGCTGGCCGGCATCTTCGGCGACCTCGACACCTACAGTTTCGTCTTCGACCCCTACGCCCCCGAGGTGGTGGACAGCCAGCTGTCCGATGACCTCAGCAGCATCGCCACCGACCTCGGCAACGGGCTGCGCCACTTCCGGGCGGGCAATGTCGAGGAGGCGCTGTGGTGGTGGCAGTTCTCCTACGTGTCCTCGTGGGGCAACCTGGCCGGAGCGATGCTCAACGCGCTGCTCAGTGTGGTGGCCCACGACCGGATGGACATCGAGATCGTCGTGGACGAGGAGCAGGTGGCCGCGGCGAATGAGATGCTGGAGAGCGACGACACCGTCCCCCGGTAGACTCCATCTTCGGCCGCAGCGCAGCGTGGCGGGCCCAGCCGAGGGCACGCGGTCGTCGTTCCAACTCCACCTCGAGGACGCACATCGTGGGCATCGTCGTGCAGAAGTACGGCGGCTCGTCGGTGGCCGACGCCACCGGGATCAAACGAGTCGCGCAGCGCATCGTCAACACCAAGAAGGCCGGTCACGACGTCGTGGTCGTCGTCTCCGCGATGGGTGACACGACCGACGAGCTGCGCGACCTGGCCGAGCAGGTGACGCCGCTGCCGCCCCCGCGCGAGCTGGACATGCTGCTCACCGCCGGTGAGCGGATCTCGATGGCGCTGCTGGCGATGGCGATCGCCCAGCTCGGCCACAAGGCGCGCTCCTTCACCGGCTCCCAGGCCGGCGTGATCACCGACGCGGCGCACGGCAACGCCAAGATCATCGACATCACGCCCGGCCGCATCGTCAACGCCCTCAAGGAGGACGCGATCGCGATCGTGGCCGGCTTCCAGGGCGTCTCGCAGACGACCAAGGACATCACCACACTCGGCCGGGGGGCCTCCGACACCACCGCGGTGGCGTTGGCCGCGGCGATGGGCGCGGAGTGCTGCGAGATCTACAGCGACGTCGACGGCGTCTTCACCGCCGACCCACGGATCGTGCCGTCGGCCCGCAAGCTCGACCGGATCTCCACCGAGGAGATGCTCGAGATGGCGGCCTGCGGCGCCAAGATCCTGCACCTGCGGTGTGTGGAGTATGCCCGCCGCTACGAGATGCCCGTCCACGTCCGCTCCTCCTTCTCCCACAAGGAGGGCACCTGGATCGTCCCCACCAGCACAGAGGAAGATGAGATGGAACAGGCCATCATCGTCGGCGTTGCCCACGACCGCAGCGAGGCCAAGATCACCGTGGTCGGCGTGCCCGACAAGGTTGGTGAGGCGGCCCGCATCTTTGAGGCGCTCGCCGCCGTCGAGATCAACATCGACATGGTCGTGCAGAACGTCTCGGCGGCCGCCACCGGCCTCACCGACATCTCGTTCACGCTGCCCCGCGCGGACGGCCAGCGGGCGATGTCGGCGCTGGCCCGCATCCAAGACGAGGTCGGCTACGACAAGCTGCTCTACGACGACCAGATCGGCAAGGTCTCCCTGATCGGTGCCGGCATGCGCTCCCATCCCGGCATCACCGCCCGGTTCTTCTCAGCGCTGGCGTCGGCGGGGGTGAACATCGAGATGATCTCCACCTCGGAGATCCGCATCTCGGTGATCGTCGACGAATCCGAGGTCGACACCGCCGTACAGGTCACCCACACCGCCTTCGACCTCGACTCCGAGGCCGGCGAGGCCGTGGTCTACGGAGGGACCGGACGATGAACGACGGACACGGGCGCGGTGTGCGCATCGGCGTGGTCGGCGCGACCGGCCAGGTCGGGGTCGCGATGCGCCAGATCCTGGCCGAGCGCTCTTTCCCGGTCGCCGAGATCCGCTTCTTCGCCTCCGAGCGGTCGGCCGGTCGGGTGCTGTCGTACGACGGCCGCGAGGTCGTCGTCGAGGACGCCACCACGGCGGACCCGAGCGGCCTCGACATCGCCGTCTTCTCGGCGGGCGCGACCACCTCGCGCGCCCAGGCGCCGCGGTTCGCCGCCGCCGGTGTGACGGTGGTCGACAACTCCTCGGCCTGGCGGATGGACCCCGATGTCCCGCTGGTGGTCTCCGAGGTCAACCCGGAGGCGATCGCCGACGCCCGCAAGGGCATCATCGCCAACCCCAACTGCACCACGATGGCCGCGATGCCGGTGCTGAAGCCGCTCCACGACGCCGCCGGCCTGGAGCGGCTGGTCGTGTCGACCTACCAGGCCGTCTCGGGGTCCGGGGTGGCCGGAGTGGAGGAGCTCGCCGGCCAGGTGCTGGCCGCCGGCGAGAAGGCCCGCGAGCTGGCCTACGACGGCGAGGCCGTCGCGTTCCCGGAGCCGGTCAAGTACGCCCGCACCATCGCCTACAACGTCGTCCCGCTCGCCGGGTCGATCGTCGACGACGGCTTGGACGAGACCGACGAGGAGAAGAAGCTGCGCAACGAGTCGCGCAAGATCCTCTCCATCCCCGACCTGCGGGTCTCCGGACTCTGCGTGCGCGTGCCGGTCTTCACCGGCCACTCGCTGTCGATCAATGCCGAGTTCGCTAGCGCGCTGCCGGTCGCGCGTGCCCGCGATATCCTGGCCGACGCACCCGGTGTGGAGCTCTCGGACGTCCCGAACCCGCTCCAGGCGGCCGGCAAGGACCCGTCGTACGTCGGCCGGCTCCGCCAGGACCCCGGCGTCGACGACGACCGTGGCCTCGCGCTGTTCATCAGCAACGACAACCTCCGCAAGGGTGCCGCCCTCAACACCGTCCAGATCGCCGAGCTGGTCGCCGCCCGCTTCTGACCCCGACGGTCCGCCGTCAGATGCGTCAGATGCGCGGGACGACCACGACGGGCACGGGGGAGTGGCGGATGATCTTGGTCGCCCGGGAGCCCAGGAAGACGCTGGCGACCGGGCCGGCGCTGCTGGAGCCGACCACGAGCAGGTCGCCGTCGTGCTCCCACTCGATGTCTTCCAGCGCCTCGCCCCAGTCGTGACCGTGGCCGACGACGACATCGAGCTGCTGGACCGGTTCACCGGCCTCGGCCTGCTCGGCGAGCGCGCGCTCGGCCTTGACCCGGATGTCGCTGGTCCACTGCTCGACGATGTCGTCGTCCTCGGCGTTCATCCGGGCAGTATCGGGGGGTGCGGCGTGGACGGCGAAGGACGCCAACCGAACCCCGACACCGGCCGCCGAGGCGACCGACCGGACCGCCGCGACCATCTGGCCGGCCTCCGCCGAACCACCGAACGCGACCGTGAGGCGGGTGGCCTTCGCGTCAGCTCCGCAACGGAAGCCGCGGGTCGCGAGCGCGACGGGGACCGGTGAGCTGTGCAGAAGCCGGTCCGCGACGCTGCTCAAGGTGACGTGGCCGAACAACCCGGCGGCGGAGGAGCCGACCACGACCATCGAGGCGTCCCGCTGCTCGGCCACCTCGAGCAGGCCGCTGGAGGCGGACCGGGCCCGGTGCACGACGAAGTCGGCCGAGATGTCGGATGGGACCTCGGTCCGAGCCTGGTCCAGGGCGGACTGGGCGACCTCGGCGAGGTAGGCGTGGTACTCCGCGTCGACCTTGAACCCGCCAGGCATCCACGGCGCGGGCACCACGGCGCAGACGACCAGGTCCTCCCCGCTGGTCCGGGCGATCATGGCGGCCAGGCTGAGTGCACCTTGACCTCGGCGGTTCGGTGGGTAGCCGACGACGATCGTCACAGCTCACCCTCCGGCTCCCTGAGGAGTTCGGTGGCTTGGCTCAGGCCGAGCCGCGAGTGGCGGCGGCTGTAGGCGAAGTACCAGACCATCGCGGCGGCGATCCAGATGACGAAGACGTAGAGCGTGACCGCTCGCAGGTCCTTGATGATCCACAGGCAGCCGATCACCGAGAGGATCGGTGTGATCGGGTAGAGGGGCACCTTGAAGCCGCGGGGCAGGTCCGGAGCCGAGCGGCGCAGCATGATCACGCCGATCGAGACGGTGATGAAGGCGACCAGGGTGCCGATGCTGGTCATCTCGGCCAGGAAGTTGATCGGGATGAGTCCGGCCAACAGGCTGATCACGATCGCGACCAGGATCGTGTTCGGGACCGGGGTCAGCGTGCGCGGGTTCACCTTGTGGAAGATCTCCGGGATCATGCCGTCGCGTGACATCGCGAACAGGATCCGGGTCTGGCCGTAGAGCGAGATCAAGGTGACGCTGAAGATCGAGATGATCGCCCCGGCGGCCAGCGCGGTGCCGGGCCAGCTCGCCCCCACGACGTCCTCGAGGATCTGCGCCAGGCCCGCCTTCTGGCCTTCGAACTCCTGGTAAGGCTGGGCCGCGACGCCGATCAGCGAGGTGAGCACATAGAGCGTGGTCACCACCAGCAGCGAGATCATGATGGCCAGCGGCAGGTTGCGCTTGGGGTTCTTCGCTTCCTCACCCGCGGTAGCGACGCCGTCGAGGCCGATGAAGGAGAAGAAGATCAGGCCGGCCGCAGCCTCGATCCCGTGGAAGCCGAACGGTGCGAAGTTGGAGAGGTTGTCGGAGTTCCAGCCCTGGGAGCCGATCAGGATGAACATGATCAGCACGCTGATCTTGATGGCCACCATGATGGCGTTGACAGTGGCCGACTCACTCGCTCCTCGGATCAGCAACGTGGCGCACATGACGATGAGCAGCACCGCCGGCAGGTTGAAGATGCCGCCCTGCTCGGGCGCGTTGGAGAGCGCATGCGGGAGCTGGAAGCCGAAGAGATTGTCCAGGAACTGGTTGACGTACTCCGACCAGCCGACTGCGGTCGCCGCGCCCGCGACGCCCCACTCCAGCAGCAGACACGCGCCGACCGCGAGCGCGATCACCTCGCCGAGGGTGGCGTAGGCATAGGAGTATGACGACCCTGAGACGGGCACCGCACCGGCCAGCTCCGCGTAGCAGACCGCGGTCAGGCCGGCGACGACGCCGGCCAGGATGAAGGACCAGATCACGGCCGGCCCGGCAACGGGGACGGCCTGGTTGAGGATGAAGAAGATTCCGGTGCCGATCGTGCCGCCGATGCCGATCGCGCATAGATGCCACAACCCCAGGCTGCGGGCCAGCTCTCCGTGTCCCGATTCCGCGCCGGTCTCGGTCTCGATCACCCCAACCGGCTTACGTCGTAGGAGCTGTTCTCGCAGGCTGGTGCTCATGGGCGCCTCCCCGTTGTCGGATGCCGAGCGACCCTAGCGGCAACCAAGTGGTTACTACGTGGTAGGCAAGAGGCGTTCGGCATTTGGGATGCCGCTGTATCACGTGTTGACCACCGTGGAGCGGATCCGGCGGAACGTGAGAAATGAGCGAAAACGGTCCGGATCGCGACAAAAATGCGCGGAAACTGCCTGAATCACCACAAAATGGTCGGGCTGACAGGATTTGAACCTGCGGCCTCTTCGTCCCGAACGAAGCGCGCTACCAAACTGCGCCACAGCCCGCCTGCGGGACGCTGGCCCGCAACCTGGGCGAGCATACCGGACCTGATCGGACCCCCCGAAATCGCCTCCGTCGGGCGCGAGGGACTCAGTCGGTCAGCGTCAGCAGGGTCGCCTCGGGGCGGCAGGCCACCCGGATCCGAGCATAGGGAGAGGTGCCGATTCCGGCGGAGACGTGCAGCCACGATGAGGCGGGGTCGCCCGGGCGTGAGTCCGCTGGATGGCGGTGCAGGCCCTTGGCGCGGGCGTTCTCGAGGTCGCAGTTCGTGGTCAGCGCGCCGACGAACGGCAGGCAGACCTGACCCCCGTGGGTGTGTCCGGCGATGATGGCGTCGTAGCCGTCCGCGGCGAACTGGTCGAGCACGCGGAGGTACGGCGCGTGCGTCACCGCGAGCCGGAGGTCGGCGGCGGGGTCGGCCGGGCCGGCCACCAGGTCGAGTCGGTCGTAGCCCAGGTGAGGGTCGTCGACGCCCACGAAGGCGATCTGGAGCCCGTCGAGCTCCAAGGACGTGCGTCGGTTGGTGAGGTCGAGCCAGCCACGACGCGACAGGCCCGCGGCCAGCTCGGGCCACGGCAGCGGCGCCGAGTGCACGTTGCGGCGGCCGTCGTCGGGCATCAGATAGCGCAGCGGGTTCTTCACCCTCGGTGCGAAGTAGTCGTTGGAGCCGAACACGAACACCCCCGGCACGTCCGCCAGCCCACCGAGAGCATCGAGCACGACCGGCACTGCGCCCGGGTGGGCCAGGAAGTCACCGGTCCCGATCACCAGGTCGGGTTGCAGGGTCGCGAGGTCGCGGACCCAGTCCTGCTTGCGTCGCTGCCCTGGCGTCATGTGTAGGTCGGAGATGTGCAGCACGGTCAGCGGCCGATGACCGACAGGAAGCAACGAGACGGTGACCTGGCGCAGCGTGTAGGCCCGTGCCTCCCAGGCGGCGTACGCCGTGAGCCCGGCGCCGGCCAGGGCTCCGGCCCCGAGCAGCCGGGAAATGCGCGCGAACCTCACCGGGTAACCCTGCCACAATGGGCCATATGAGTGCGCTGAAGGACCGGTTGCGAGAAGATCTCACCGAGGCGATGAAGGCCCGCGACGAGATCCGCTCCTCGACCTTGCGGATGGTGCTGACCGCCGTCACGAACGCCGAGGTCGCGGGCAAGGTGGCCCGCGAGCTCACCGACGAGGACGTCCTTGGAGTGCTCACCAGCGAGGCGAAGAAGCGGCGCGAGGCCGCGACCGCCTTCGCCGATGGTGGCCGCACCGAGATGGCCGAGAAGGAGCGCGCCGAGGCTGCCGTGATCGCGGACTATCTCCCGGAGCAGCTCGGCGAGGACGAGATCACCGCGTTGGTCACGGCCGCCATCGAGCAGACCGGGTCCGCTGGCGAAGGCATGCGCGCGATGGGCAAGGTGATGGGTGTGCTCACCCCGCAGACGAAGGGGCGTGCCGACGGTGCCGTCGTCGCCGCGGAGGTACGCCGCCAACTCGCCGGCTGACGCCGACCAATCCGTAGCGTCAACCCGTCTAGTGGCGGCCGCCGCCGTGCCCGCCGCCGCCGTCGCCGTGCCCGTGGCCACGTCCACCGCCGCCATGGCTCGGCGGGGGCTTCGGCGCCTGCGAGGAGGGGGTCAGCAGCACCGAGCCACCGGCCAGCACCGAGGAGCCTGCGGTGGGGAAGGAGCTGACGACCGTCTCGCTGGTGGAGATCGGGATGGTGGAGTTGTTGATGACGGCCACCTTGAGGCCAGCCGAGTGCAGCACCGCCGTGGCCGAGGCCAGGCTCATCCCGGTCACCGAGGGCACCGTGGTCATCGGGTGAAGCTTGCGGCCGCTGAAGTTGGGCGGGGTGAAGTTCTTCGGGTCCAGCCACTGCTGGATGACGCCCATGGCGCCCTTCCACATCGGCCCGGCGGTCTTGGAGCCGAACGCCTCGTCGATGTAGGCGCCGCCGACGTACTGCCCGTTGAGCGTCCTCGGCTGCCCGGCCGGGTTGACGCCGGCGATGCCCGAGGCGGTGACCAGTTCCGGGGTGTAGCCGACGAACCAGACCGCCATGTTCCCTGTCGTGGTGCCGGTCTTGCCAGCGGAAGGCTTGTCCAGGTTCAGCCCGTAGGAGTAGCCGAACCCACCCGGCTCCTGCACGCCGCGCAGGACGCCGTTGATCGCGTCCGCGGTCGACTCGCTGATCAGCTGCTTGCACTTCGGTGAGTACTTCTTGACCTGGTTGCCGTCGGCGTCGTCGATCACGGTGACGGGGTAGGTCTCGCAGTGCAGCCCGCGAGCGGCGAAGGTGGCGTAGGCGCCGGCCATCTCCAGAGGGCTGACGTCTGCTGCCCCCAGGGTGAACGACGGCGTCATCTCGCTCTTGGGGCTGTCCAGGTGGATCCCCATCCGTTGGGCCAGCCGGTAGGGCTCGCACAGGCCGGTGGCCAGCTCGAGCTGGGCGTAGAACGTGTTGACCGACTCCCGGGTGCCGGTGGTGAGGTCGAAGGTGCCCTCGCCGGTGGAGTTGTGGATCTGCCAGGGAGCGGGGTTGTCGTAGCGACCCTTGCAGGTCTGCCACTCGTTCTGGTTGATGTCGACCTGGTTCGGCGACTTGAGGCCGTAGGACAGCGGGATGCCCTGCTCGAGCGCTGAGGCGAGCACAAAGGCCTTGAACGTCGACCCGGGCTGGAAGCCCCGCGCGTCTCCGTAGCGATAGGGCACGGTGTAGTTCAAGAACGTCTCGTGACGGGCCTTGTCGCGGCCCATCGGCCGGGACTGGGCGAGCGCCCGGACCTGGCCGGTGCCGGGCTCGACCATCGCGAGGCCGCCGATCGCCTGGTCGCCGGGGTGGACATGGGCGGCGACGGAGTTGTCGGCGGCCTTCTGGTAGCGCAGGTCGATGGTGGTGTGGATCTTCAGCCCACCGGAGAGCAGCAGCTGGCGGCGGTCCTTGGCGGTCTTCCCGAGCGATTTGTCCTGCTCGAGCCAGCGCACGACGTACTCGCAGAACCACGGAGCCGTCGAGTCGATGCACCCGTTGTCGGAGCGCTGGACGTCCAGACCGAGCCCCTGCTTCTCGACCTTGGCCGCGCGCTGCGGGCTGATCACGTTGAGCTCGGCCATCCGGTCCAGTACGACGTCACGACGTTCACGGGCGCGCTCGGGATAGTCCGTGGGGTCGTAGCCGGTGGGGTTCTTCACCAGGCCCGCCAACAGCGCGGACTGGCGAAGGTCGAGGTCCTTGGCGTTGACGTTGAAGTAGTGCTGGGCGGCCGCCTGGATGCCGTACGCCCCGTCACCGAAGTAGGCGATGTTGAGATAGCGCTCCAAGATCCAGTCCTTGGAGTGCTGCTGCTCGACCGCGATGGCATAGCGCAGCTCGCGGATCTTGCGGGCGTAGGTGTCGTCGGTCGCTGCCGCCCGCTCCTTCTTGGTCTTCGCCTGGTTGACCAGGGTCATCTTCACCATCTGCTGGGTGATCGACGACCCACCCTGGACCACGCCGTTGTTGGCCTGGTTGGTGATCATGGCGCGCAGGGTGCCCTTCAGGTCGAGCGCACCGTGCTGGTAGAAGCGGTAGTCCTCGATCGCGACGATCGCCTTGACCATGGTGCGGGAGACCTGGTCGAGGGAGACGTTGATGCGGTTCTCGTCGTAGAGGGTCGCGATGACGTTGTTGTGGGAGTCGTAGATGAAGGTCTTCTGCGGCAGCGCGGAGGCCTGCAGCTCGGCAGGGAGCTTGTCCACCGACTTCGCGACCTGCTGCGCACCCACGCCGAGGGCGCCGGCGAGCGGGATGGCGAGACCGGCTGCTACCAGCCCCATCAGGGCGGCGACCAGCGCCATCACACCCAGGTGGGAGAGCACCTTGGGCGCGCTGCGTCGCTCGGAGGGGGATGGGACCATGCGCTTTAGGGTACGTGACCGGGCTAGTCATCTCCCAGTTGAGCGATGGTCCCCATCTAGTCCTAATGGGCTATGGCGATTGACATGAAAGAGTCTGTTGCCACGGCAGGCCCCCCACATAACTTTCTCCACAGGGACAACACGACGTGGTCGCAACAGGGACGATCACCGTCGATTCAAATCAGATGTGGGGACATCATCATGTGGGTTGAGAACTGGGCACCGCTGGCCGCTTGCCGGGATCAGCAGCCGGACGCGCTCTTCGTGCGCGGCGCCGAGCAGAACAAGGCCAAGCTCGTGTGCAAGGGCTGCCCCGTGCGCACCGAGTGCCTTGCCGAGGCCCTCGACGACCAGATCGAATGGGGCGTCTGGGGCGGTATGACCGAGCGTGAGCGCCGTGCTCTGCTCCGCCGCCGGCCGACCGCCTCGTGGCGCACGGTGCTCGAGAAGGCGAAGAACGAGCACACCAAGCTTCCGACCGGCGTCTGATCCGCGCTGCCTGACCACCCCACCCAGGCCACACCACGGCTAGGTCAGGCGCGCGGGTCGACCGCCGTACCCCACCCGCTCACTGGCCGGCGTCAACCGCCGGCCAGTAGCATGCCCACCTCGCGCAGACCGGTCAGGTCGTGCACGTCGGTGGTCAGCGACGGCACCACCGTGGTCGGTACGGCGGGGTGCGCGGCGGCGAACCGTTCCCGAAGCCGGGCCTCCCGCTCCACCATCCGGCCCCGATCGGCGTGCAGACGCAGCAGTCCGCCGGTCACCGACTCGCTGCCGCCCTCGGTTCGCAGCAGTCGCTGCGCTGCGGCGAGCGCCTCATCCGCGGTGAGAGCGCCCTCCGGCGGCTGGGTCGCCCGGTTCACGACCAGCCCCGCCAGGGGCATGTCGTCCTCGGTCAACCGCTCCACGAAGTAGGCCGCCTCGCGGAGCGCGTCGTCCTCCGGCGCCGCGACGACCAGGAACGCGGTGCCCTCGGCCTGAAGCAGCTCGAAGGTCTTCTGCGCTCGCTGCCGGAAGCCGCCGAAGAGAGTGTCGAACGCCGACACGAAGGTCTGCATGTCGCGCAGCACCTGGGCACCGAGCACCTTGGTCAGCGCATTCGTCACCATCGTCAGCCCCGCCGTCATCAGCCGCGCCGGCCCTCGTGCGGGGGCCAGGAGCAGCCGGATGAACCTGCCGTCGAGGAAGCTGGACAGGCGCTCGGGGGCGTCCAGGAAGTCCAGCGCGGACCGGCTCGGCGGGGTGTCCACGACGATCAGGTCGTAGCGTCCGTCGCGCTGCGCGTCGCGATGGAGCTGGCCCAGCTTCTCCATCGCCATGTACTCCTGGGTGCCGGCGAACGAGCTGGACAGCGCGATGTAGAAGGGGTTCTCCAGGATCTGTTGTGCCTTCTCCGGGCTCGCCTGGCTCTCCACGACCTCGTCGAAGGTCCGCTTCATGTCCAGCATCATCGCGTCGAGACTGCTGGGGGATTCGATGCCGGGGACCGGTCGAGGCGTGTTGTCGAGCTGCTCGATGCCGAGCGCCTGGGCCAGTCGCCGCGCCGGATCGATGGTCAGCACCACGACCCGGCGCCCACGCTCGGCGGCGCGCAGCGCGAGGGCCGCCGAGGTGGTGGTCTTGCCGACCCCGCCCGATCCGCACACGACGATGATGCCGGTGGCCGGATCGTCGAGCAGGGCGTCCACGTCGAGTGCCGGCGCCGGTCGCGGGTTGGTTGCAAGCGGACCTACTCGCGTTCTCGCAGCGGCGCTCATGCCAACCCCTGCTCCTTGAGCCGCTCGGCCAGCTCGTAGAGGCCGCCCAGGTCGACGCCGGTCGCGAGCCGTGGCAGGCCGTAGGTCGGCAGTTGCAGTTGGTCGATCAGCGCCTGCTGCTCGTCCTCCAATGCGCGCCGCTCGGCGTGGTCGCGCGCCTCCGACGTGAGCGCTTTCATCAGGGTGGGGGTTGGCGTCAGCCCGGCGGCACTCAGATCGGCCTTGATCGCGGTCTTGTTGAGCCGCCCACGACGGGCCTTGGCCAGATCGGCGGGCGACAGGTCGCGCGGCCTGAGCTGGTTGACGATCACCGCGCCCACCGGCAGGCCGACCTCTCGGAGCTCGCCGATCCCGTCGGTGGTCTCCTGCACCGGCATCTCCTCCAGCACGGTGACCAGATGGCAGGCGGTCCGCGGCGAGCGCAACAGGGTCATCACGGTGTCGGCCTGCCCCTTGATCGGGCCCATCCTGGCCAGCCCGGCGAGCTCGCTGTTGACGTTGAGGAACTGTGCGATCCGGCCGGTCGGGGGAGCGTCGAGCACCACGGCGTCGTACTGCGTCGCCCCGCGGTTGCGACTGTTGCGCTGGACCGCCTCGTAGACCTTCCCGGTCAGCAGCACGTCGCGCACACCCGGCGCGATGGTGGTGGCGAACTCGATGACGCCGAATCGGTCGAGGGCTCGGCCGGCTCGGCCGAGCTTGTAGTACATCGCCAGGTATTCCAGCAGCGCCGACTCCGCATCGATGTGGAGCGCATGCACCGCGCCGGCCCGGCCGTCCTCTCCGG
This sequence comes from Nocardioidaceae bacterium, assembly GCA_039811985.1. Classification (GTDB taxonomy): domain Bacteria; phylum Actinomycetota; class Actinomycetes; order Propionibacteriales; family Nocardioidaceae; genus Nocardioides. The sequence goes on from JBDHZT010000014.1 coordinate 45,429, forward strand.
CCAGGCCGGTGGCGATCCGCCGCTCCGCATAGGGGAGCGGATCGACGTCGAACATCCGGGCGATGCCCTGCCGTCCCTCGACCTCGCAGAGCAGCACGGTGCGACCGGAGGAGGCCAGACCCAGCGCCAGCGCGGCGGCGACCGTCGACTTCCCCGTGCCGCCCTTGCCGGTCACGATGTGCAGCTGCACTCCCGACCAGTCCGCGACCTGCCTGTCGGCGGCAGCTGGGTCCGGTGCTGGCACATTGGTCAGCCTACGGGTCGCTGCGGGACCGCCTTGACGGACCATGGGGGCGTGCGGGTGGGCGGCCGGACGGTACTACCATCCAGGGACCGGTATCCCAGGGTGGGAGAAGGAGGCGGGCGAGTGGACAAGGTCGTGCCGAGTGCCGACGAGGCGGTGGCCGACATCGCGAGCGGCTCCACGCTCGCGGTGGGTGGCTTCGGGTTGTGTGGTGTTCCTTCGGTGCTCATCGATGCGCTGCTGAGGCAGGGTGCCGACGAGCTGGAGGCGGTCTCCAACAACTGCGGCGTCGATGAGTGGGGGCTGGGCCGGCTGCTGATGGCGCGGAGGCTGCGGCGGATGGTGTCGTCGTACGTCGGGGAGAACAAGGAGTTCGCCCGGCAGTACCTCCACGGCGAGCTCGAGGTGGAGCTCACGCCGCAGGGCACGCTCGCCGAGCGGATGCGAGCCGGCGGCTCCGGCATCCCGGCGTTCTACACCGCGACCGGCGTCGGCACCCAAGTGGCCGAGGGTGGGCTGCCGTGGAAGTACGACGCCGAGGGCAACGTGGTGGTCTCCTCCCCGGCCAAGGAGGTCGGGGAGTTCGACGGGCATGAGTATGTCCTGGAGCGTGCGATCGTCGCCGACTTCGGGCTGGTGCGCGCGTGGAAGGGCGACCGGCACGGGAATCTGGTGTTCCGAGACTCCGCGCGCAACTTCAACCCGCTGGCTGCGATGTGCGGCAAGGTGACCATCGCCGAGGTCGAGCATCTGGTCGAGCCCGGTGAGCTGGAGCCCAACCAGGTCCACACGCCTGGTGTCTTCGTCCAACGCGTGGTGGCGCTGACGCCGGAGCAGGCGGCCGACAAGCGGATCGAGCGGCGCACCGTCCGGCCGCGGGCCGAGTCCGCCGAGAGCAAGGAGGCCTGAGATGGCGTGGACCCGTGAGGAGATGGCGGCCCGGGCCGCCGCGGAGCTGACCGACGGCTCCTATGTGAACCTCGGGATCGGCCTGCCGACGCTGGTGCCGAACTACGTCGCTGACGATGTGGAGCTGGTGCTGCAGTCGGAGAACGGCATCCTCGGTGTCGGCGCCTATCCGATCGAGGGCGAAGAGGATCCGGATCTGATCAATGCCGGCAAGGAGACGGTCACCTTGCGTCGGGGTGCGTCGTTCTTCGACTCCGCCACCTCGTTCGGGATGATCCGGGGCGGCAAGATCGACGCTGCCATCCTCGGTGCGATGCAGGTCAGCAAGGACGGCGACATCGCCAACTGGATGATCCCCGGCAAGATGGTCAAGGGCATGGGCGGTGCGATGGACCTGGTCCACGGCGCCAAGC
>JBDHZT010000015.1:0-46132 GCA_039811985.1 Nocardioidaceae bacterium
GAGTTGGTCGGTGGTAGCGCGGCTCTGCCGTTTGCACCGAAGAGGTCACTGGTTCGAACCCAGTATCGCCCACCCTGCTGGAGTTGGTCGGTGGTAGCGCGGCTCTGCCGTTTGCACCGAAGAGGTCACTGGTTCGAACCCAGTATCGCCCACCCTGTAGCCCGACGTGAGGGCACGACCTGGAGCCACATCTGGCCGCCGTAGTCGGGACTGAGGTCGACCAAAGTTCCAGCTCAAGTGGATCTCCGGACTGTCTTGGAGATCGATGGGAACATCCAGCCGCATCACGTAGCGCACACTCGCGCCCGAGGCGATCGTCGGCGTGTTGTCGCACTCGAGTCGCCAGCGGCCCCGGACCAGGGCCTCTCCAGAGCTCATCGCGACCTTGTCGTAGGCCGAGAGGCTCTGCTCGTAGCCCGGGCACGGCTTCAGATCAACTGCTTCGTCACCGCGGTTGGTCAGGGTCACGACGTACTCCAGAGTTGACCCCGGCCGGACCGAGGCTGGCGTCTCCAGCCGGATCTGGAGGCTGGGGAAGCGATCGGGTTGCTCGACCAGACCGGCGTGCCATTGGCTTACCGCGATCGGGGCGCAGGTCTGGGTGCTGCCCTCGGGCGCGGTGACCGGAAGCGTGGTGCCGTCGTGGAGCATCAGCCGGATCTCCAGATCGCCTGGCGTCGGCAGGCAGGTCGTCTCGTCGGTAGCGAACTCCAAGGTCAGCTCCGCTGGGTCCGCGCCAGGCCTGACCGTGCCAGGGGTGTAGCCGGCTGGGAAGAAGGTCCCCCGGCGGGCATCGACCGTCGTCCAGTGCCCGTCAGATGCGCGGGTCTGGACAGTGGGGTAGCCACTGAGAGTGCAGACGGCGGCTCCGCGGTTGCGGAACTTAAGGAACCAGCCGAGATGTTGTCCGGCTCCTTCGAGGTCGCTCGGCAGCGGCTTGAGATCGGCGGCATGACACGAAGCCTCGGTCGGGTGCGTGTAGGTCCACCTCTTGTCGTCGGTCCGATCACTCCACGGCACCACTCCTGTTGCCTGGGCCGTCAGTGTCGATGAGGCCGTCGGCGTCGCGGTGGGCCTGGCATCGTCGGGTCGCGAGAGCACAGCGGTGGTGACGATCGTCGCGACCACCGCACCCGCGGCGGCCAGAGCCCCCGTCCAAGCGGCAGTGCGGCGCTGATGTCGGCTTCGCGCGGCGTGGAGGGCAACCTCTGCCCCGTACCTGTTCCGGTCAGGTCCCTCCATGGCACCCCCCGTGTGTGTGCTCGGCACCTCAAGTGAGGTGCTACGCCACTCCTGGGACTCCCGGCGAGCCTCCTGAGTTGCGGTCGTGTCGTTGATTCGTCTGCGGAGCCGCTGGTCCGGCGGTTACCGTGCGTGCGGCTCGCGCAGCGTAGGGCCTGCCAAGGACCACAAGAAGAAGGACCGATCATCGTGCCGTTCTGGCCGCGTCTCAGTGCGACAGTCACCCTCATCACGTTGATGGTCGGGCTGATGATCGCACTCGTGCCGACCTCACCAGCCTCGGCCGCCGACAAGGACTGCGGGGATTTCAAGACGCAGAAGGCTGCCCAGATCTTCTTCCTCAACCATGGCGGCCCCAAGCGTGACCCACACCGACTGGACTATGACGGCGACGGCGTCGCCTGCGAGTCCAACCCGTGCCCCTGCTACTACGGGGCCAAGCCGCCCGGCGGAGACAGGAAGCCCGCTCGCGTCCGACAGCGCGGCAAGGTCACCCACGTCGTGGACGGAGACACCGTGGACGTCAAGATCAAGGGTGGCCGCATCAAGCGCGTCCGGGTGCTTGGCATCGACACCCCTGAGGTCTACAACGGCGTGGAGTGCTACGGCCCCGAGGCTTCGGCATCGATGGAGGCGTTGCTACCCGAGGGAACCAAGGTCCGGCTGATCTCCGATCGCACTCAGGGTCTCAAGGATCGATACGGCCGGATCCTGCGATACGTGCTCAAGGGCGGCAAGGACATCGGTCAGGTGCAGGTCCGGCGGGGCGCGGCGAAGGTGTACGTCTATCACCGCCATCCCTTCGAGCGGGTGAAGTCTTACCGCAAGGCGCAGCGCAAGGCCAAGAAGGCCGACCGCGGCCTTTGGGGAGCCTGCGGCTAGCCGGTTGGGTTTTCGGCTACTGGTACTTCGACGCGGTAGGTGCGCCTAGGACGCCAGCAGTCCCGCCGCACGGCTCTCCGCGCCGTTGATCACGTCCCGCGTCGCTGCCTCAACACAGCACAGCGCCCCACGTCACTCTCGGGCGCGACGCGGGGCGCTGTGGCTTTGAGGGCCGTTTCCCCCGTGGCCCTGCGCACATGTAACGGTCAAGGTCTCGGTCTATGACGCGGTTTGCGCACGCTGTTGTCGCTCGCTTGCCCGCACCGCTGAATCGGGGTCAGACCGGCACCGCCATGGTGAGGACGTAGCCCTCGTCGACGGATCCGGTGAGCTTGGCCATCTGTAGTGAGTGCCCATCGCTGAAGACGTTGTCGCTGTCGAGGCTGACCTGGGCGAGATTGCCTTGCGAGGCTTCGTATCCCTCGGCCTTGTCGTAGACCTCCTGGCAGACGGCCTCGGGGAAGGCGATCTGGGAGGTGCGCAACTTGTTGGCAGCGGTGGTCGCGTCGTCGAGGGAGGGATAGACCTCGAAGTGAAGGTGCGGCCAGCGGCCCGAGTAGCAGGCAGGGAAGATACTGGTGAACTCGATGCTGCCGCTGTCGGCCACCTCCTGCATGCCCCGCAGATAGTTCTCGTCCTCCAGCCCCTCGGAGTAGAGCGAGTAGTTCCCATCCCGGTCGCAGTGCCACAGATAGACCGCGGCGCCGGCGTACGGCGTCAGCTCGTCGCCGTCGTGGTTGTAGACCTTGAGCCGGATCTTCAGCGGTACGCCGTCCGCGACGCCGGTCGCGTCGCCGAAGCTGGACCGGATGTCGCTGCGCACGATGCCCGACTCGGTCAGCACGTTGACTCCGTTGCTGCCGTCGGCGGGATAGGGCCCGTTGGTCTCCTCGGGAATGTCGCCGTCCGACACACCATCCTGGGAGACCGCGGCACCGCCGCTGCCGCTGTCCGGTGGTGCACCTTCGGGACCGCCACTGCGGGTTTCGCCGGCAGTCGATGCGCTCTTGGTGTCATCGGCCTCGCTGGCTCCGCAGGCGGCGAGTGCGGTCGCCGCGACCCCGCCGCCGAGCACCCCAAGCACTCCTCGCCGCCCCAGTGTGCGGCGCACCATGCCTCGTTCCTGCAGGCGGGGCAGGTCGTAGGCGAAGCCTTCGCGGTGCTCGTCGTGGTCGTGACTCATGGGATGTCCTCCTGACCTCCGGGGTCGATGTGCCCCAGCAGACCGGCTGCGCCTGTGCGATTCCTGTGCCATCGCTGTGCTGCCCGAACGAAAGGGCCGGCAGGGCTACTGGTGCGTACGACATGGCATATGCGTCGTACGCACCAGTAGTCGTGGGTTCGCGCAGCCGCGATAATCGGGGGATGCCGATGGTCCGGGGTCGACTGTGGTTCGCCTACCTGGCCGGCGCCCTGGCGCTGGTGGTGACGGTGCTGGTCGTCGTCGCCACGGTCGAGGTCGGCGCGCTGACCGGCGGCCCCACGTCGTACGGCGTCGTGGCCGCGATGCTCATCTGTTCTGCCATCCAGGTCCGGACCTACCTGATGCTGGAACCAGGCTGGATCGGATGGCGCCAGCTCATCGGTGCCCTCACCCTGGTCAACATCGCCTACCCGGGATTGTGGGCCGCCCTCGCCTTAACGTCCGATCGACTGCCGGACACGCGAGTCACCTGGGCGTTCGCGGTGCTTGCGGGGGCGGGTCACCTGCCGAGCCTTGCCGCGTTCTCGGTGCTGCCACTGCTCGCGGTCCGATATCTCGGGCGGGGATCGCGTCAGGTGGCCATCGCCGTGGTGACCTTCTTGGGCGCGCTCACGGCTCTCCTTCTTGCCCTCTTTCTCGACGACTTCAGGCCCTACCAAGCGCAGGCCCTGATCGTCTGGGCTGCTGGAGTCCGACTCGCGATGTGGACCAACGCCATCTTCCTCGGCACCGTCCTGGTTGGACCGGCGTTGGCGCTCTTGGCGGCCTGGCGGTCCGACGGGGAGGCAGCTCGGCGCCTGTCCTTGGTGGGCGCTTCCTCGCTCGCGGGGGCGGCGCTGGTCATGCTCTGTGGCGCGACCGCCGCGTTCGCGGATGTCGGCGGGATGGTGCTGCTGTGGGGCATGTACGTCGCCGTCCTGCTGGTCGTCCTCGGCTGCTCGCGGGCGCTGACCACCGGGGCGCTGCCGGACACCGAGCTCTCTGTGGACCCTGGGACCTCTGGTCACCCCGAAGATCCGCCGGTCGAGCCCGCGCCGACGGCTCGGATCGCTCCGCTCACCGGTCGTGAATGCGAGGTGCTTGCGCTGCTGGCGGAGGGCCTCTCCAACGCCGGCATCGCTGCCCGACTGGTGCTCTCCGAGCGGACTGTGCACGCTCATCTCCGGTCGATCTTCACCAAGCTCGACCTGCCCGACGGTCCCGAGCAGAACCGTCGTGTGCACGCCGTGCTGGCCTGGCGAGAGGCCGAGGACACGGTGGCGAGCAGGGCCAGCTGAGCGGGTTTCGCCCGCCGGAGCCCGATTAGGCAGGACTGCCGATGCGTGGCTGACCTGCGGCTTCCTAGCGTCACGGATATCTGAACCGTGACCATCTGAACCGTGGCAAGGAGGAGCGTCCGAGATGAAACGACCAGTGCTGATTGCCGTCCTCGCGTGGGCGGCGTTCTTCGCCTTTATCTTCTTCGCATCGTTGGGTGACAGCAGCTTTCCGCACATCGCCGCCCACGTGGTCCAACTGGCGCTGCTGGTGCCGGCGGTGAGGCTGATCTGGCAGATGAAGAAGGTCTTGCCAACCCGCCTTCAACGGGTGCTCTCGTGGAGTTTGTCGGTGACCCTTCCGTTGGCCGTCGTCGGTATCTCGATCGAACTGGTCGCAGCGGTGGTACGCCTAGGCCAGGACGGCTGGGTCAACAAGGAGACCCATGACATCTGGGAGCACGGCGCCCATATGTGGGCTGCCAACCTCACCGTGCCGTCGCTCATGCTGAGCATGGTGGCCTCCTTGGTCTTGGTCGCCGCGGCGGCCATTCAGCGGCGCCGCCGCCTGGAGCCGGTCGGCTGAGCAAGGTTGGCCTGAGGGGCAAACCGCGGTGCGGGCCAGGCCAACCCGCCGATACCATCGACGAGTCCAGCGGCAGCGCCGCACCGGCAACCCACCAGGAGTCCTTCTGTGTCCGAGATCAAGGTCGCCCTCCGCACCGCCGACGCGCGCGAGGAGCAGACCCTGACGACCGGCACCAAGGCGTGGGAGCTGTTCGCCGACGACACCGCGGTCATCGCGGCGAGGGTGGGCGAGGACCTACGCGACCTGGCTTACGAGCTCCAGGACGGCGACGAGGTCGAGGGCGTGCGGATCGACTCCCACGACGGTCGTGACATCCTGCGGCACTCGACCGCGCACGTGCTGGCGCAGGCCGTCCAGGAGCTGTTCCCCGACGCCAAGCTCGGGATCGGTCCACCGATCGAGAACGGCTTCTACTACGACTTCGACGTCGAGGAGCCCTTCAAGCCGGAGGACCTCGCCGCGCTCGAGACCCGGATGCGCAAGATCATCAAGGAGGGGCAGCGCTTCTCCCGGCGCCCGATCTCCGACCACGACGCCATCGCCGAGCTGGCGGACGAGCCCTACAAGATCGAGCTGATCGGACTCAAGGGCCCCGGCCGCAGCGAGGATGCGGCCGAAGGGGCGTCGGTCGAGGTCGGCGCCGGCGAGCTCACCATCTACGACAATCTCCGGCGCGACGGCTCGCTCGCCTGGAAGGACCTGTGCCGGGGCCCGCACCTGCCCACCACCAAGCGCATTCCGGCTTTCAAGCTGATGCGCTCCGCGGCGGCGTACTGGCGCGGCGACGAGAAGAACAAGCAGCTGCAGCGGATCTACGGCACCGCCTGGGAGTCCAAGGACGCGCTCGCCGAGCACCTGCATCGGATCGAGGAGGCCGAGCGCCGCGACCACCGCAAGCTCGGCCGTGATCTCGACCTGTTCAGCTTCCCCGACGAGCTCGGCTCCGGCCTGGTGGTCTTCCACCCCAAGGGCGGCGTCGTCAAGCGGGTGATGGAGGACTACGTCCGGCAGCGCCACATCGAGGAGGGCTTCTCCTACGTCGGGACCCCCCACATCAGCAAGGAGGGGCTGTTCCACACCTCCGGGCACCTGCCCTACTACGCCGACACCATGTTCCCGCCCATGGAGATGGAGGGCGCGAACTATTACCTCAAGGCGATGAACTGTCCGATGCACAACCTGATCTTCAGGTCGCGCGGACGGTCCTACCGCGAGCTGCCGCTCCGGCTGTTCGAGTTCGGCGGCGTCTACCGGTTCGAGAAGTCCGGCGTGGTGCACGGACTCACCCGGGTCCGAGGGATGACCCAGGACGACTCGCACTCCTACTGCATGCCCGAGCAGGCCGGTGACGAGATCCGGCACTTGCTGGGCTTCGTGCTGTCGCTGCTGAAGGACTTCGGGCTCGACGACTTCTACCTCGAGCTGTCCACCCGTGACGACTCCCATCCAGACAAGTTCGTCGGCTCCGACGAGGACTGGGCGGTCGCCACCGCCGTGCTCGAGCAGGTGGCGGTCGACTCCGGCCTCGAGCTCGTCCCCGACCCCGGCGGCGCAGCGTTCTACGGACCCAAGATCTCGGTGCAGGCGCGCGACGCGATCGGGCGGACCTGGCAGATGTCGACCATTCAGTACGACTTCAACCAGCCGGCCGGCTTCGGGCTGGAGTACGTCGCCCCGGACGGCTCGCGCCAGCAGCCGGTGATGATCCACTCGGCCAAGTTCGGCTCCATCGAACGGTTCCTCGGCGTCCTGGTCGAGCACTACGCCGGTGCCTTCCCGCCCTGGCTGGCTCCGGTGCAGGTGCAGGGCATCCCGATCGCCGAGCGACACGTGGACTACTTGCGCGGCGTCGCGGATCGGATGACCGGTGAGGGACTGCGGGTCGAGATCGACGAGTCCGACGACCGGATGCAGAAGAAGATCCGCAACGCGCAGCTGCAGAAGGTGCCGTTCATGATGATCGCCGGGGACGACGACGTCGCCGCCGGCGCGGTCTCCTTCCGCTATCGCGACGGTCATCAGGACAACGGGGTCCCGATCGAGGAGGCCATCGACCGGGTTCGCGCGGCGGTGGAGTCGCGCGAGCAGGTCTGAGAACGGGCGCGCCGGTGGGCGTCTGGTGCGGTCTTCTTGTGTCTCTCATCGATCGGACGCAGACGACATCGAAAACGGCGTCTGGCGTGTTGTCTTGGAACAATCGACGACCCGACCGGACGAAAGACCACCGTGACTCGGCCAGCAGCCGGAACCACGGACTGCCGTGCCGCGGGGCCGGAGCGGGTGACCTGGCATGCTGACCCGGTGACTCATCTGGATGAGCTGGGTGATCCCGACGGGCTCGAGCGGCTGTGGACGCCGTACCGAATGGCCTACGTGCGCGGGGAGACCGCCGAGCCCGACGAGGGTTGCCCGTTCTGTCGGATGGCGAACGGCGGCCCGCAGTCAGAGCTGGTGGTCCATCGAGGGACGACGGCCTACGTCGTGTTGAACCTCTACCCCTACAACCCAGGCCATCTCATGATCGTGCCGGATCGACACGTCGCGGACTATGGCAATCTGACCGAGGCCGAGACGCTCGAGGTTGCGGAGCTGACCAAGGACGCTTTGCGCGTGATCCGGGAGGTCTCCGCGCCCCAGGGGTTCAACGTCGGACTCAACCTCGGGGGAGTGGCGGGCGGCTCGCTGAGCCAGCACCTCCACCAGCACGTGGTGCCGCGTTGGTCTGGTGACGCCAACTTCATGACCGTCCTCGCTGCCACCAAGGTGCTGCCCCAACTGCTCACCGACACCCGCGACCTGCTCAGCAAGGCCTGGCCCACCTGATCGGGACCGGCCGGAACGTCATCGTCTCCGGTCGCCCCGGCGACCGGAATGAATGACATCCGCGCCGAGACGCCGCTCAGGAGGTGGAGCGGCGGTTCAGGACGTGGTCGCGGGCCTCGGCGTAGCGCTGTCGTACGGCGGGCAGCGCGGCCGCCTCGTAGACCTCCGTGGCCGGCAGGTCCCACACCGGCGGCTCGGCGCTGCCGCTGAGGACCCAGGCGGCCTGGCGTGCCGCACCGCGAGCGACGTACTCCCCGGCAGGCGGGACGTGCACCGGGCGCCCGAGCACCGCGGGTGCGATCTCGCGGACCGCCGCTGAGGAGGCTCCGCCTCCGACGAGCAACACCCGGGAGACCTCGGCGCCCTGGTCGGTCAACGCGTCCACCGCGTCGGCGAGGCCGCAGAGCAGCCCCTCGATCGCCGCCCTGGCCACATGGGCGGGGGTCCACGAGGTGAGCGTGAGACCGTGCAACGACGCGGTCGCCAAGGGTCGGTCGGGGGTCCGCTCGCCCTCCAGCCAGGGCACCAGGACCGCCCCACCCGCGCCGGCCGGTGCGGACAGAGCGAGCGAGGAGAGCTCGGAGTGGTCGACGCCCAGCAGGGCGGCGGTGCTGTCGAGCACCCGGGCGGCGTTGAGGGTGCACACCAGGGGGAGGAAGCGACCGGTGGCGTCGGCGAAGCCGGCGACGGTCCCGCTCGGGTCGGCGGCGGGGATCTCCGAGACGGCGCAGGCGACCCCGGAGGTGCCGATCGAGACCACCACGTCGCCGGCCGAGGCGGACAGCCCCAGGGCAGAGGCCGCGTTGTCACCCGAGCCGGGCCCGAGCACGACGCCGGTGTCGGTCCGGCCGACCGCCTCGGCGGGCTCGAGCACCCGCGGCACCAGCGCGTCATGTCCGAGGGCGAGACGCAACAAGTCGGAGCGATACTCGCCCGAGGCGGGCGACCAGTAGCCCGTGCCGCTGGCATCGCCCCGATCGGTGACCAGGTCGGCGATGTCCCGGGTGCCGCGCAAGCGCCAGGTGAGCCAGTCGTGCGGGAGGCAGACCGCAGCGGTACGGCGTGCAGCTTCCGGCTCGTGGTCGGCCAGCCAGCGGAGCTTGGTGTTGGTGAAGGACGCCACCGGCACCAGGCCGACGGCCTCGGCCCACGCCTGGGCGCCGCCGAGGTCGGCGATCAAGTCGGTCGCGGCGGCGGCGGAGCGGGTGTCATTCCACAACAGCGCCGGCCGGACCACCTCTCCGGCCGAGTCGAGGCAGACCATGCCGTGCTGCTGGCCGCCGACCGCGAGTGCCGCCACGTCGGCCAGACCACCGGCCTCCTCAGCGGCCGCCTGGAGGGCGGTCCACCAGGCTTCGGGATCCACCTCGGTGCCATCTGGATGGGCGGCTCGGCCCTCCCGGACCACCGCCCCAGTGTCTGCGTCGACGACGAGGATCTTGCACGACTGGGTCGAGGAGTCGACACCGGCAACCAGGGTCACCGGTCAGCCTCGCGTGCCGTAGAGGTGCTCGAGCGCCAACTGGTCGAGTTGCTCGAAGGCCATCCCGCGCTGACCGGCAGCGTCGGCGTCGAAGGCCTCGGTGCGTAGCTCGGCCAGGCTCTCGCCGTCGGCGAGGGTCGGCACGGCCAACTGGTCGACCCGGGCCGCGGCGAGGGCCTGCTGGACCTCGGGGTCGGCACGGAACGCGCGCACCTTCTCTCGCAGGATGAGGTAGTTGCGCATGCAGGCCGCCGCCGAGGCCCAGACACCGTCCATGTCCTCGGTGCGCGGCGGCTTGTAGTCGAAGTGGCGAGGGCCGTCGTAGCCGCCGTTCTCGACGATGTCGACGGTCCAGAACGCGCCGCGTGCGTTGCCGGCACCGAAGCGGAGGTCCTGGTCGTAGCGGGGCCCGGTCTGCCCGTTCAGGTCGATGTGGAAGAGCTTGCCGTGCCAGAGCGCCTGGGCCAGGCCGTGGGCGTAGTTGAGCGAGGCCATCTCCTCGTGGCCGACCTCGGGGTTGAGACCGACCAGCTCGGGATGGGCCAGCTCGTTGATGAACGCCAGTGCGTGGCCGACCGTCGGGAGCAGGATGTCACCTCGCGGCTCGTTGGGCTTGGGCTCGATTGCGAAGCGAAGGTCGTAGCCCTGCTCGAGCACGTAGTCGCCGAGCACGTTGAAGGCCTCCGCATAGCGGTCCAGCGCGGCCTTGACGTCCTTGGCGGCTCCGGACTCGGCCCCCTCCCGGCCACCCCAGGCGACGAACACGCGCGCGCCCAGCTCGGCGGCCAGGTCGATCTGGTCGAGCACCTTGCGGATGGCGAAGCGGCGCACATCGCGGTCGTTGTTGGTGAAGCCGCCGTCGCGGAAGACCGGATGGGAGAAGAGGTTGGTGGTGACCATGGGTACGACGAGCCCGGTGGCGTCGAGGGCACCACGAAGGGATCCGATCGCCGCCGCCCTCGTGGCCGCGTCGGCGTCGAAGGCGAAGACGTCGTTGTCGTGAAAGGTGATGCCGTAGGCGCCCAGGTCGGACAGCCGACCGATCGCCTCGGCCGGATCCAGCGGCGGTCTGATGGCGGTGCCGAAGACGTCCACCCCCTGCCAGCCCACGGTCCATAGGCCGAAGGAGAACCGATCCTCGCGGGTGGGGGTGTAGTCGGTGGTCTTCGGGCTCATCGGACTCCTCGATTCCATCACGATTCGGTCACGCTCAGGCGTGGATGACACTTGGTTTGAACGTGCAACAAAACATGCAGTTCGAACTGCTTGCCTCGCCTGGGCTCAGTCAGTATGTTGTCCGGCACAACATACCCCGTGATGGCCGTCACACGACAGTGGCCATCCGGATCCGAGCCGTGGAGGTTGAGGAATGGTCCAGAACATGGGTGCGCGGGTGGCGTCCCTGGTGGCGTCAGGTGTGCTGGCGTTCGGTGCGCTGGCGGCGTGCGGGAGCGACGACGGCGGCGGCAGCAGCGGCAGCGACAGCAAGTCGTCGGAGGCGACCGGCAAGGTCGGGGTGATCCTCCCCGACTCCAAGACGTCAGTTCGGTGGGAGGAGCAGGACCGCCCGAACCTCCAGAAGGCCTTCGACGCCGCGGGCCTGGAGTCGGACATCCAGAACGCCCAGGGCTCGCCCGACACGTTCGTGCAGCTCTGCGATCAGATGATCACCGAGGGCGTCAACGTCTTGATCCAGACCGATCTCGACCCCGACTCAGGCAAGGCGTGCATCGACAAGGCGAAGAACGCCGGCATCCCGGTCATCGACTACGACCGGCTGACCCTCGGCGGTGGCGCTGACTACTACGTCTCTTTCGACAACGTCAAGGTCGGCGAGCTGCAGGGCCAGGGCCTGATCGACTTCCTGGCCGACAAGGGCGTCAAGAAGGGCCCCATCGCCTTCATCAACGGCGCCTCGACCGACAACAACGCGACGCTCTTCAAGCAGGGCTACGAGTCGGTCATCAAGAAGAACGGGAACTTCAACGTCGTCGCCGACCAGAGTGGTGAGTGGGACCCCGACACCGCGGGCAAGGTGTTCGACCAGATCTATGCTGCTCACTCCGACCTCGTCGGACTCATCACCGCGAACGACGGCATGGCCGGCGGCGTGCTCGCCCGGATGAAGGCCGCTGGCGTGGAGGGCAAGATCCCGGTGACGGGTCAGGACGCGACGCCGGAGGGTCTGGCCAACGTGCTCCAGGGCTACCAGGCCGGCACCGTGTTCAAGGACACCTCGCTCGAGGCGAAGGCTGCCTCGGACCTGGCGATCGCGATCATCAAGGGCGAGGACACCTCGTCGATCGCGACGGCCACCGTCAACGACTCGGTGCTCAACACCGACGTCCCCTCAGTGCTCGCCACCCCGGTCTGGATCGTGCCCGACACCGTCAAGGACGTCGTCGCGGCCGGTCAGGCAGATCCGGCGGCCATCTGCAAGGGCATTGAGAAGCTGTGCACGAAGTTCGGAGTGTCGTGACCGCCTAGCGGTTGCCCGGCAGTCCGAGACGCGGGGGCCCGTCCATCTGGGCGGGCCCCCGTTTCACGATGAGATCTTGAGAAGGGCAAGGCAATGTCGAGTGAAGAACCTCTGCTGCAACTGCGCGGTGTGGAGAAGAGCTTCGGCGCGGTGCACGTGTTGCAAGGAGTCGACCTGATGGTCCGGCCCGGGCGCGTGACGGCGCTGGTGGGCGACAACGGTGCAGGCAAGAGCACCCTGATCAAGGGGATCGCCGGCATCTACCCCTTCGACGAGGGCGACTACGCGTTCGAAGGCAGCACCGTCCACGTGAAGAGCCCTCGCGACTCCAATGCCCTGGGCATCGAGGTGGTCTACCAGGACCTCGCGCTGTGCGACAACCTCGACGTCGTGCACAACATGTTCCTCGGTCGCGAGCTGACCAAGAACGGCTTCGTGGACGAGGACAGCATGGAGGCTCGCGCCCGGGAGACCCTCGACGGGCTCTCCGTCCGCACCCTGAAGTCGGTCCGGACGCCGGTCGCCTCGCTGTCGGGTGGCCAGCGCCAGACGGTGGCCATCGCCCGCGCCGTGCTGTGGAACTCCAAGATCGTCATCCTCGACGAGCCGACCGCCGCGCTGGGCGTCGCCCAGACCGCGCAGGTCCTCAAGCTCGTCCGCCGACTAGCCGATCGTGGACTGGGCGTCGTGCTGATCAGCCACAACCTCAACGACGTGTTCGAGGTCGCCGATGACATCGCGGTGCTCTATCTAGGCCAGATGATCGGCCAGATCGATGCCGCCGCCACCAGCCGGCAGCGGATTGTCACCGCGATCACGACCGGCGTCTTGGAAGAGGGGGACGCGGCATGAGCGACGTGGCCGACGAGGTGGAGACCACGCACAGCGCCACCATTGGCAGCCTCTGGCGTGATTATCTGGCCAAGCTCCGTGGCGGTGACGTGGGGTCGCTCCCGGCGATCCTCGGGCTGATCGCGCTCGTGGCCGCCTTCTCAGCGCTGCGACCTGAGACCTTTACCAAGGCCTTCAACTTCGGCAACCTGATCCAGCAGTCGGCCGGAGTCACGATCATCGCAATGGGGCTCGTCTTCGTCCTCCTGCTCGGCGAGATCGACCTGTCCGCGGGCTACACCGGCGGCACGGCGGCAGGCGTGATCTGCGTCCTCCTCACCGGGCACGACTGGCCGACCCTGCCGGCGATCATGGTCGGATTGGTCACCGGAGCGGTGATCGGCGCCTGCATCGGCCTGCTCGTCTCCCGGCTTGGGATCCCCTCGTTCGTCGTCACCTTGGCCACCTTCCTCGGCCTGCAGGGCGTGATGCTCACGATCATCGGCGAGAAGGGATCGATCGACGCGGGCGACTTCATCGCCAAGCTCAACGCCGACAACCTCCCGGTCTGGCTCGGCTGGGTGCTGGCGGTGGCGTCGGTGGCGTTCTACGCAGCCTCGACCTACCTGCGCAACCAGCGCCGTCGACGCAACGGACTGACCAGTCAGCCGAACCTGCTGTGGGCGCTGAAGTCGGCCACGCTCGCCGTGATCGTCGTCCTCGTCGTCTACTACCTGTCGATCGAGCGCAGCCCCAACCCGCAGATCAAGTCGATCAAGGGCGTGCCGATCTCGCTGCTGATCATCGTCGGGCTGGCGATGATCCTCACCCTGATGCTGAGCCGGACGACCTGGGGCAGCCACGTCTACGCGGTCGGAGGCAACGCCGAGGCTGCGCGCCGGGCGGGCATCAACGTCGCGATGGTCAAGCTCAGCTGCTTCGTGCTCTGCTCCACCGTGGCCGCGATCGGCGGCATCATGCTCGCGAGCTACAGCGGGGGCGTCAACAACGTCACTGGTGGCAGCACGACGCTGCTCTACGCCGTGGGCGCGGCGGTGATCGGCGGGACCAGCCTGTTCGGAGGCAAGGGGCGCGTCGTCGACGCCATCATCGGTGGCACCGTCGTGGCGACGATCGCCAACGGCATGGGGCTGTTGAACCAGCCCGACAGCCGCAAGTACATCGTCACCGGTCTAGTGCTGCTGGTGGCAGCCAGCGTCGACGCGATCAGCCGACGCCGTGCGGCCGCCTCTGGACGGGTCTGAGAAGAGCTCGACCATGGCCACCCCCACCGGTGTCGGAACCGAGGAGCTGCGACGGGCGAACCTGCGGGCGATCCTCCGCACGGTGCATGAGCGGGGACCCACCACGCGGGCCCAGCTCACCAAGCAGCTGGGGCTCAACCGGAGCACCATCGGAGCGTTGACCGGCGAGCTCCAGGCCCTCGACCTGGTCTCCGAGGAAGCCGCGGCGGTGGGGGGGCGGTCAGGCCGGCCCTCCCACCTGGTGGTGCCCCGGCAGGACAACGCGGTCGTAGCGATCGACGTCGGGGTGGACCGCATCGTGGTGGCGCTGGTAGCGCTCGGCGGCTACGTGCTGCAACGCCGGCAACGCATCCACCAGCGAGGTGAGCACGACGTTCGCTACGTGATCGAGTCGGTCGGCCAGATGGTGACCGACGTGCTCGGCTCGGCGTCGGGCGTGCGCTGCCTCGGGGTCGGTGTGGCCGTGCCGGGCGCCGTGCGCTCCAGCGACGGCATGGTCCGGTTCGCGCCGAACCTGGGCTGGATCGAGGAGCCATTCTCTGAGTTGCTGGCACAGCGCCTGGGTCGACCCGTGGCCACTGGCAACGACGCGAACATGGGCGCGCTGGCCGAGCACGTCCGAGGGGCAGCGGTCGGCCACCACGATGTCGCCTACCTCAGCGGAAGCGTCGGCATCGGGGGCGGCTTCCTGGTGGGTGGTGAGCCGCTCACCGGCGCGCAGGGGTACGCCGGAGAGGTCGGCCACCTGCTCGTGGACAACAGCAGCACCGAGCGGTGCCAGTGCGGCAACGTGGGCTGTTGGGAGATGAAGGTCGGTGAAGACCATCTGTTGACGGCCGCAGGTCGCCTGCCGGGTGGTGGCCCGATCGGTGTCGCTGAGGTGATCGCCGCGGCCCGAGCGGGGGAGCAGCGCGCCTCCGACGCCTTGGACGAGGTGGGCTACTGGCTCGGCGTCGGTCTGCGCGCGGTCATCAACATCTTCAACTCCGAGATCATCGTGCTCGGTGGCTCGCTGGCTGCGTGCTGGGAGGCACGCGAGGAGAAGGTCAACGCCACCTTGGACCGCTCCGCACTGATGTCGCCGAGAAGCGAGGTCATCATCCGTCCTTCCGCGTTCGGCACCGACTCGCCGTGGCGCGGTGCTGCTGAGCTGGCGTTCGCTGCGGTGCTGGAGGACCCGATGAGCGTCCAGGACATCGCCACCAGCCTGCCTCGCCACGCCGGCTGACCCACGACAAACCCCGACGTCATCCACCTCGGTCGCTCCGGCGGCCGGATTGGATGACGTTGTTCGACGTCTAGGGATTCTCTCGGGCAAGAGCAGGACGGCTACCCTGCAACCGCCATGATGGAACACTTCCGCGCCTTCTGGACCAAGGTCATCGCGGCACCGGTCGGTGGGCTGCTGCTCAAGCTGGGGGTCAGCCCCGACGTCGTCACGCTGGTCGGCACCCTGGGTGTCTCAGCCGGGGCACTGATCTTCTTCCCGCGCGGGCAGCTGTTGGTGGGCGTGCTGGTGATCACCGCGTTCGTCTTCAGCGACATGATCGACGGCTACATGGCTCGTCAGTCCGGCCGGACCAGCCCGTTCGGAGCGTTCTTGGACTCCACCCTGGACCGGATCGGGGACGCCGCGGTCTTCGGTGGGTTGGCGCTCTACTTCGCCGGGCCCGGCGACTCCACGCTCTATCTGGTGCTGTCGTTGGCCTGCCTGGTGATGGGCTCGGTGACGTCGTACGCCCGCGCCCGGGCCGAGGCACTCGGCTTCGAGGCCAAGGTGGGCATCGCCGAGCGGGCCGACCGCCTGGTCGCGATCTTGGTGATGACCGGCCTCAGCGACATCTTCGACGCTCCGATCCTGCTCTGGGTCACCTTGTGGGCGCTCGCGATCGCCAGCACCGTCACCGTCGGTCAGCGGATCTGGGTCGTACGCCGCCAGGCGCTCGCCCGCCAGTGAGCCGGCCCGGCCACGGCGATACGATGAGAGACATGCCACAGCAGTCCGAACCCACCGAAAGCCCAACCGCCGTCACCGAGCAGTCCACCGGCACCACCCGCGTCAAGCGCGGGATGGCCGAGATGCTCAAGGGCGGGGTGATCATGGACGTCGTCACCCCCGATCAGGCCAAGATCGCCGAGGACGCCGGTGCCGTCGCGGTGATGGCGCTCGAGCGGGTTCCGGCCGACATCCGCGCCCAGGGCGGGGTGTCGCGGATGAGCGACCCGGACATGATCGACGGGATCATCGCGACCGTCTCGATCCCGGTGATGGCCAAGGCGCGGATCGGCCACTTCGCCGAGGCGCAGGTGCTGCAGTCGCTGGGTGTGGACTACATCGATGAGTCCGAGGTACTGACCCCGGCCGACTACACCAACCACATCGACAAGTGGGCCTTCACGGTGCCGTTCGTGTGCGGCGCGACCAACCTGGGTGAGGCGCTGCGCCGGATCACCGAGGGCGCGGCGATGATTCGCTCGAAGGGCGAGGCGGGCACGGGTGACGTGTCCAACGCGGTGACGCACATGCGCTCGATCGGTGGCGAGATCCGCCGGTTGCGCAGCTTGTCGGCCGACGAGCTGTATGTCGCGGCGAAAGAGCTGCAGGCTCCCTATGACCTGGTCCGCGAGGTCGCCGAGCTCGGCAAGCTGCCGGTCGTGCTGTTCACTGCGGGCGGCATCGCGACCCCCGCCGATGCGGCGATGATGATGCAGCTCGGCGCGGAGGGTGTCTTCGTAGGGTCGGGCATCTTCAAGTCGGGCAACCCGGCCGAGCGGGCCGAGGCGATCGTCAAGGCAACCACCTTCTACGACGACCCCGATGTGGTCGCGAAGGTCAGCCGTGGCCTCGGTGAGGCGATGGTCGGCATCAACGTCGAGGAGATCCCGCAGCCGCACCGGCTGGCCGAGCGCGGCTGGTAGGAGCGCCTGCCAGGAGGGCGTGCTCCTGGGCGAGCCGTGGTGACGAGGGTCACGCCTAGATCACGTTTCACCTCTGATCTGACCCTCCGAACGTGCGGATTCCGTAGTCCGAAGTGACTATTCTGCTGGTTTTCGCATCACGAGTTGGAAAGTGCGCCGTTTTACTTTCGTACGACCGGTTCGCTCGACCGGCACCGCTCTACGAAATGGAACGATCATGAAGAAGTCCTCCAAGGGCGCGCTCGCCGCTGGTGCCGCCGCCATCTTGCTGTTGGGCGGCGCCGGCACGTTGGCCTACTGGTCCGACTCCGCGGACGTGAACGGCGGGTCGGTGCGGACCGGCACCCTCGCTCTGAGCGATCCGGATTGCGACGCCCAGTGGGTGTACGCCGCTGGCAACGCCGGAGCGGGCAACCCGGTGACGCTCATCGTCCCCGGTGACACCCTTCAGAAGCAGTGCCGCTTCGACGTCGATGCCACCGGTGACAACCTCACTGCCACCCTCACCACACCGGGCACGGTCGCTGTCTCCACCGACAAGACCGCGCCTACCTTTGACGCCACAGTGGGGGCGGCCTACGCCATCGCCGGGAATCCCGTGCCGAGCGTGATCACCTCGGACAACGACGGCGACACGGTCATCGCGACGATCACCGTGACCTTCCCGTTCGGCGACGCGTCGAACGTCAACGCCAACGACACCCAGGACGTCACCGCAATGTTGGACGCGATCCCGGTCACATTGACCCAGACCGAGTCCTGAGCACACCCCACGAAGGAACTGCGCCGTGGGCAGCCGTCGCGTCGCCAGCCGGATCGTCCAGGCAGCTGCCTGGATGGTGATCCTGGCTGTCGGCGCGGCGCTGCTGGTCGCGGTGGCGGTTCCTCGGCTGACCGGCGCTACGCCGTACACCGTGCTCACCGGCTCCATGCGGCCCGGCCTGCCACCCGGCACTCTGGTCGTCGTGCGGCCGGCGCCGGCCCGAGAGATCAAGGTCGGCGACGTCATCACCTATCAGCTCCGGTCGGGGGAGCCGGCCGTGGTCACCCACCGGGTGGTCGCCCAGTCGGTGCTGATGACCGGGGAGACCCGCTGGCAGACCCAAGGCGATGCCAACGACATCCCGGACACCGAGCTGGTCCGCGAGGAGCAGATTCGCGGAGTGGTGTGGTACTCCGTGCCGGAGCTCGGCCGGCTGAACACCATGCTCACCGGCAACCAGCGTCAGATTGCGGTCACCGTCGTCGCGGTGTTCCTCCTCGGCTACGCGAGCGTCATGTTCGTGGGAGCGGCGCGCGGCCGACGACGCGAGACGAACGACCAGGACGACACCGAGAGCAGCGAGAGGTTGGTGAAGGCATGATCGGCCGCGGCAGCCAGTTGGCGTGCCTCCTCCTTCTCCTGCTGGCGGCGGGGTACGCCGCACCAGCCACCGCCGCCACTCCGACGGGCCAGGTCCAGGTGAGCCCCGACGGCCACACCTGGACCGGCCAGCTCGACGCCGCCCTCTTCGAGCCCAGCATCCGCTGGGTGCCCGGCGACCAGCGCATCCGGTCCTTCTTCGTCCGCAGCCGGGCCGCGACGGACGGCAACCTCAGCCTGTCGGTGCACACCACGTCTGCTGACGCCGTGCTGGCCGACGAGGTGGTGCTCGAGGCTCGCGTCGCTGGAAGCCACTGGCGCCCAGTGGACGCCGCTGGGCAGACGCACCTGGAGTCGCTGCCGGCGGGGACCAGCAGCCGAATCGATCTTCGTGCTGCGCTGCCGGCCTCGGTCACCAACCAGGCCCGGTCTCGGCGGCTGAACTTGGACCTTGCCGTGCGCCTGGTCGAATCCGGCGACGACACTGGTGCCGCGGGCGAGCTGCCCAACACCGGCGCTCCCATGAGTCCGTGGCAGCTCGCCCTGGCCGCCGGCCTGCTCGGCGCCGGCCTGGCGCTGATCGCCCGGAACCGTCGAGGCTCGGAACCCACAGGAGAGGCCTCCCATGGCCAGCACTGATCGCCGCCGACCACGACCCCGCCGCCGCGGCCGCGTCCGCGCTCTGCTGAGCATCGGCATGATCCTCGGCCTGGCCCAGGTGGGCACGATGGCCGCCTGGACCGACGATGCCACCGTCGCAACCGGGCCGTTCACCACCGGCACCCTCGATCTGACCGTGGGTGAGGGCAGCGCCAACCAGCTGTCTGGCCAGGGTGGCACCTGGACCCACACCAACCTGACGCTCAGCGCCATGTCGCCCGGCGAGAGCGTGGCCCGCCAGCTCGTGGTCAGCAACGGCGGCACGGTGCCGTTGCGCTTCAACGGGACGCTGGTGGCCTCCAACAACGACCTCTACAACACCAGCACGCCGGGGCTGCAGGTCACCGTGGTCGAGGGCGGCTCGGGGCCGTCCAACTCGGGCACCCAGGCTGCGGCGAACCGGTCCGGCACCTGCGGCGGGACCACGACAGCAACCTCGCTCACCAACCACAACGTCAGCACCACGGCCGCCAACGTTCACTCCGCGCTCCAGCAGCTCAACCCGAGCGCGACCAAGACCTACTGCGTGCGAGTAGCCCTGGCGAGCACGTCCCCCAACAGCATGCAGGGCAAGTCAACGGTGCTGACTTTCGCCTTCAACGCGCAGCAGCTGTCATGAGCGCGCACATTGCCGAGCGGCAAGCCCGGTCCCGGGTCCGCGAGACCGCGCTGACCATCGGCGCCGTCCTCGGCCTGATCTGCCTGGTCGCCGCATTCGCCGCCACGGTCCTCGACGTCCGGCTGCTGGTGTTCCGCTCCGGCTCGATGTCGCCCGAGATCCGCACCGGTGGGATCGCACTGGCCCGTACTGTCCCAGTGGACAGACTCGAGGTGGGGGACGTGGTCAGCGTCGTGAACTCCGAGCAGATGCGGATCACCCACCGCGTGGTCGCGGTCAACCAGACGCTGGACGGCCGGGCCGTGGTTCTCAAGGGCGACGCCAACTCATCACCCGACCAGGACGTCTACACCGGTGACTCCGCCGACCGGGTGTTCTGGCACGTCAACGGCGCGGGCTATGTGGTCCATGCGCTGTCGTCGCGCTACGCCTTCTTCGCTGGCGGCATGCTGGTGGCCGGTTTGCTGTACCTCGGGTTCGCCGGCCGCGACCCCGAGGATCGACCGGCCGAGGAGTCGCCCGCCCTCGAGACGGCCGGTCGGTCCGGATGAGTCAGCACCGAAGGCGCGGGCGAGCGATCCACAGCGCGGCCATCGCTGCGGCGGTGGTGCTGATGGGCCTGCTCCTGACCACCATGCCGCGACCCGAGCTGACCATGGCGTCGTTCACAGACACGGCGACCGTGACGAGCGGGACGTTCTCGATGGCGCAGGGGCAGACGGAGTACTGCAAGGTGGTCAAGGACGTGAACGGCATTCCCGTCGAGCAGGCGGGCATGACGTGCAGCGTCAAGAACGTCGACTGCTCCAATTCCTGGGTGACGAACGGGAACATGTACGTGAATGCCTACATCTACTTCACGTCCAGCAACATCAACATGAGCGACGCCAGCCTCTACCCGCTCTTCGGTGTCAACCTCGCGAACCACGGTTGCGCGCCCCCCGCCTCTGGGGCGACGGCGTGGTCGTGGACCAAGGCCGCGACCCTGGCGAGCGGCCAGGTGACTCCAATCGCGGGTTATCAGTGTGCGTCGCTACCGTTCCTGCAGGCGCGCTCCCCGCTGTGGGTGCTGAACTCCGGGAGCAACGCCTACTTCCAGATGGTGAGCGACCGGACCGCGCCAGTGAGCGGGACCATCTCCTGCGGTGTGTGAGTCGCCGACTGTCCGGGACCGACGTCGAGCACTCCGCAGCCTCACGACGCCCAGCGCCGCCGGTAGTACACGCGCTTGACCGCCTCGTTGGCCAACACGTACGCCGCCCCGATAGCCGCGATGATCAGCAACAGGGGCGCGCTGGGCCGATCCAATCCGAGTGGTCGAGCGACCGGCGTGACGAACGGGATCGCCACCACGATCGCTGCCACGGCGACGGCCAGCATCAACAACAGCCGACTCGGTCGGGAGGCGAACATCGGACGCGATGTGCGCAGCGAGAACAGCACCACGAGCTCAGTGACGGTGGACTCGATGAACCAGGCGCTGCGGAAGGCCGTTGTTGACGCGTGCACTCCCCAGATCAGCACGGCGAAGGTGATCAGATCGAACAGCGTCGAGACCGCCCCGAAGACCATCATGAACCGACGGATCTCCCGGAGGTCCCAGCCCGCAGGCTGACGGGTCTGCTCGGGGTCTACGTCGTCCCCGGCGATCGCCATCGAAGGGATGTCGGTCAGGAAGTTCAGCAGCAGGATCTGACGTGGCAGGAGCGGAAGGAACGGCAGGAACAGGCTGGCGACTGCCATCGAGAGCATGTTGCCGACGTTCGCGCTGGTGGTGAGTCGGATGTACTTCAAGGTGTTGGCGAAGGTCTTCCGGCCGAGCTGGACGCCGTCGAGGACCACGTGCAGGTCCTTGTCGAGCAGCACGACCGCCGACGCCTCCTTCGCCACGTCGACCGCCGTGTCGACGGAGATACCGACATCGGCGACGTGCAAGGCGGGTGCGTCGTTGATCCCATCGCCGAGGAAGCCGACACCTGCGTCCTCCTCTCCCTGCAGGCCGGTGCGCAAGGCCAGCAGCAACCGTCGCTTGTGGTGTGGCTCCACTTCCGCGAAGACCTCGACGTTGGCGGCCGCCGCTGCGAGCGCGGCGTCGTCCAACAGTTCGATGTCTCGTCCCGTGAGGAGGCGTTCGGTGCGCAGGCCCACCTGATCGCCTGCGGCACGCGCGGCCAGGGCGTTGTCACCGGTGAACAACCGGAGGGAGACGCCGAGGACACGGAGCCTCGCCACTGCATCAGAGGCGGTCGGCTTGACCGGGTCGTGGAAGGCCAGCAGGCCGCGCAGCGTGAGGTCGCGCTCATCCTCGGGATCGAGATCGCCGGGGTTGTCCTCGAACGTGTGGGTCGCCAACGCCAGCACCCGGAAGCCCTCCGCGCTGAGTCGCTCGAAGAGCGTGGTGACCGACGTGCGAATCTGGTCGAGCTCCACTGAGCGGCCGCCTACCTCGGCCCGAGTGCAAACGCTGAGCACTTCCGGCACTGCGCCCTTGGTGATGAGGGTGAGCTGCTCGCCGACCTGTGCCAGCACAGACAGTCGGCGGCGAGTGAAGTCATAGGGGATCTGGTCGAGCGCGACGGCTCCGGGGGGCGGCGCCAGCCTGGCCAGAATGGCTGCGTCCATCGGGTTGGCGAAGCCGTCTTGAAGTCCGGCATTGAGTGCAGCCAGCTCGAGCACGTGGTCGGAGTCCTCGCCGGCCAGGTCGAAGGCATGGTCGAGCCGAGGCGCGCCCTCGGTGAGTGTGCCGGTCTTGTCGGTGCACAGGATCCTCATCGAACCGAGGTCTTCGATCACCTCGAGCCGCTTGACGATGACCTGTCGTCGCGCCATCTCGCGTGCTCCAGAGGACAGGCTCAACGTCACGATCGCGGGCAGCATCTGTGGGGTCAGCCCCACGGCCAGGGCGAGCGAGAACAGCAGCGACTCGAGCAGTGGCCGGCCGAAGGCAGCGTTGACGGCGAAGATGAAGACAGTGAGGACCAGCATCAGTCGGACGAGCAGGAAGCCGAATCGATCGACGCCGCGCTCGTATGCCGTGGTCGGCGCCGGTCCTCGCAGGTCCCGGGTAACCTGGCCGAGTTCGGTGTCGCGGCCGGTGGTGACAGCCACCGCGCGTGCCGTACCGCTGACCACGTGACTGCCGAACAGCACCATCCCGATTCGGGTGGCCAGCGGCGCCTGTTCCGCGACCACTGCGGAAGCGTCCTTCTCTACCGGGAACGACTCACCGGTCAGCGAGGACTCGTCGACCAGCAACTCATCGGTCTCGAGCAGGCGGCAGTCCGCCGGGATCACGCTGCCGGCGCTCAACGCCACGACATCACCGATGACTACATCGGCGACCGGAATCGCGACGGCTCGGCCATCCCGGATCACCGAGGCGGTCACCTGGACCCGGGCCATGAGCGCGGCCACCTCCCGGCCGGCGCGGAACTCCTGAGCGAAGCCGAGCAGGCCGCTGGCCACGATGATCGCCACGATGATCAACCCGTCGGTGACGTCGCCAACCGCCATCGAGACGATGGTCGCTGCTACCAGGATCAACTCGATGGGACTGCTGAACTGCTTGAGCAGCGAGCGTGCCCAACTCGGGCTGCGGTGCGCCGAGACCCGAGGGTTTGCGACGAGACGCTCCGCCGCCACGTCGGGCGTCAGCCCCATGGTCCCGGAGCCGACCTCTGCAAGCACATCGTCGGCGGGGCGCGCCCACGGCGTGCGGACGGCCTGAACCACCCTCGCACTGTAGATCACCGATGCACGGGTGGCCGGAGCCGGAGCCAGGACCCAGACCGGTCCGGGAGGAGCAGAGTGGGGAGCGTGGCATCTGGGTGCTCGAGAGCACCTCGATGCTCGGCAACTACAGTGGCTCGGTGGCCATCACTATCGGCGTGCTCGCCCTGCAGGGCGACGTGCGAGAGCACTTGCGGACCCTCGGCTCCTTGGGCGCCGACGTCCTCGCCGTACGCCGACCGACCGAGCTGGCAGTCTGCGACGCCTTGGTCCTGCCGGGCGGCGAGTCCACCACGATGTGGAAGCTCGCGCGCTCCTTCGAGCTGCTCGAGCCGCTCCGCGACCGGGTCAAGACCGGCATGCCCACCTTTGGCACCTGCGCCGGGATGATCATGCTTGCCGACCGGATCGCCGACGGCATCGAGGGACAGGAGACCATCGGCGGGCTGGACATCACCGTGCGCCGCAACGCATTCGGGCGACAGGTGGACTCCTTCGAGACCGACCTCCAGGTGCGCGGGGTCGAGGGATCGGTGCACGCGGTGTTCATCCGGGCCCCCTGGGTCGAGGAGGCCGGCCCGGAGGTCGAGGTGCTCGCCCGGATCGACGAGGGCCCGGCGGCCGGCCACGCGGTCGCCGTACGCCAGGGCGCCGTGCTCGCCACGTCGTTCCACCCGGAGGTCGGCGAGGACGGCAGGCTGCACCAGATGTTCGTGGACATGGTGACCGGCCGGCGCTGATCGAGCGGGCCCACACTCGGTAGCATCGTCCGCGATCCAACGACAGGACACGGCACAGAAGAGAGACGCGGGATGTCTGGCCACTCGAAATGGGCGACCACCAAGCACAAGAAGGCTGTGGTCGACGCCCGCCGGGGCAAGTTGTTCGCCAAGCTGATCAAGAACATCGAGGTCGCAGCCAAGATGGGCGGTGGGGACCCGGCCGGCAATCCGACGCTCTACGACGCGATCCAGAAGGCCAAGAAGTCCTCGGTGCCCAACGACAACATCGATCGGGCCGTCAAGCGCGGCTCTGGCGCCGAAGCGGGCGGTGCCGAGTATCAGACGATCATGTACGAAGGCTATGGCCCCTCCGGCGTCGCCATGCTGATCGAGTGCCTCACCGACAATCGCAACCGGGCGGCGATGGAGGTCCGGACCGCGATGACGCGCAACGGCGGCTCCCTGGCCGATCCCGGCTCGGTGTCCTTCCTCTTCAACCGCAAGGGCGTGGTGATCGTGCCCGCGGAGCAGGAGGGGCGGACGGTCACCGAGGACGACGTCCTCGAGGCCGCCCTCGACGCCGGTGCAGATGACGTCACCGATCTCGGGGGCTCCATCGAGGTGGTCTCCGAGGCCGGCGACCTGGTGGCGGTCCGCTCGGCGCTGCAGAAGGCCGGCCTGGACTACGACTCGGCCGAGGCGGAGTTCGTGCCGGACATGGAGGTCGCGCTCGACAAGGAGGGTGCGACCAAGTTCACTCGGCTCGTGGACGCGTTGGAGGACTGCGACGACGTCCAGAACGTCTTCAGCAACGCCGACATCCCCGACGAGGTGCTCGCCGAGCTCGACGCCTGATCTACCCGCCTGATCGACCGCCCCGGGCGTGTCGGCACCAGGCCGTCGGCAGGGCGGGCTAGCGTGTCGTGCGAACAGGTGTTCGGACGAGAGTCGCGGAGGGGGCTCGCATGCGCGTGCTCGGGATCGATCCCGGCCTGACCCGGTGCGGGCTGGGAGTCGTCGACGGCGACGTCGGGCGACCACTCACGCTGGTGGATGTCAACGTGCTGCGCACGTCGGCCGACCAGCCGGTGGCCACCCGCTTGGTCACCATAGAACGCGGCATCGACGCCTGGCTGGACGAGTTCTCTCCAGACGCCGTCGCGGTGGAGCGCGTCTTCGCCCGGTCGGACTCGAGCACGATCATGGGCACCGCGCAGGCCAGCGGCATTGCCATGGTCGCCGCGGCCCGGCGTGGGCTGCCACTGGCCACCCACACCCCGAGCGAGGTGAAGGCTGCGGTCTCGGGCAGCGGCCGGGCCGGCAAGGCCCAGGTCGGTGCCATGGTGGCGCGCATCCTGCGCCTGGACGCCCCACCGAAGCCGGCCGACGCGGCCGACGCGCTGGCGCTCGCGATCACCCACATCTGGCGCGGTGGTGCGCAGGCGCGCCTGGACCAAGCGGTTGCCCGCCAGCGACAGCTGCTCACCGGGAGGACGTCGTGATCGCGTTCGTGAGCGGACGGGTCGCCGCGGTGACCCTGTCCAGCGCCGTCGTCGAGGTCGGGGGAGTCGGGTTGGAGCTGCAGTGCACGCCAGGAACCCTGGCGACCCTGCGGGGCGGCCAGCAGGTGACCCTGCCCACCTCGATGGTGGTGAGGGAGGACTCCCTGACCCTGTTCGGCTTCTTGGACGACGACGAGAAGACCCTGTTCGAGCTCGTCCAGACCGCCTCCGGCGTCGGACCGAAACTCGCGCAGTCGATGCTCGCGGTGCTGCCCCCCGACGACCTGCGACAGGCGGTCGCGGCCGAGGACGTCAAGACGCTGACCCGAGTGCCCGGCATCGGCCAGAAGGGCGCGCAGCGCATCATCTTGGAGCTCAAGGACCGGATCGGACCCCCGAGCGGTGGTTCCTTCGCCGGTGGTGCGGCGCCGAGCGTGGCCGGCGGTTGGCGGGACCAGGTCCAGCAAGGGTTGGTCGGTCTCGGCTGGTCGGCCAAGGACGCCGATCGCGCGGTCGACGCGGTGGCCGATCAAGCCGGTGAGCCGGCCGATGTCGGTGCGCTCCTCCGGGCCGCTCTGCGCACCTTGAGCAAGGCGTGAGCATGGACGACGCCGACTTCCTCACCGCCGCCGAAGAGGAGCATCTCGCCTCGCTGACCGCTGCCGAAGCCGACGGTGACGAGCGCACCATCGAGGCAGCGCTGCGCCCCCGCAGCCTGGACGAGGTGGTCGGTCAGGGCAGAGTGCGCGCGCAGTTGGGCCTGGTGCTGGAAGCCGCCCGCCAGCGCGGACGCGCCCCCGACCATGTGCTGTTGTCGGGGCCACCAGGTCTTGGCAAGACCACCCTGGCCATGATCATCGCCCACGAGTTGACGGTGCCGCTGCGTCTCACCAGCGGCCCGGCGATCACCCACGCGGGTGACCTGGCCGCCATCTTGTCGGGGATGAACGAAGGCGACGTCCTCTTCGTCGACGAGATCCATCGGATGTCGCGTCCGGCCGAGGAGATGCTCTACATGGCGATGGAGGACTTCCGCGTCGATGTCGTCATCGGCAAAGGCCCGGGTGCCACCGCGATCCCACTCGAGATCCCGCCCTTCACCCTGGTCGGCGCGACGACGCGCGCCGGGCTTCTGCCCGGGCCGTTGCGCGATCGGTTCGGGTTCACCGCCCGACTCGAGTTCTACGACGCCGGTGAGCTCGATGAGATCGTGCACCGCTCCGCCCACCTGCTCGGAGTCGAGTTGACGTCCGAGGGCGCCGCGGAGATCGCTTCGCGATCGCGCGGCACTCCTCGAATCGCCAATCGACTGCTGCGCCGGGTCCGCGACTTCGCCCAGGTGCGTGCCGACGGAGTCGTGACCCTCCCGGTGGCACGAGAGGCCCTGGAGCTCTACGAAGTCGACGAGTCCGGCCTCGATCGGCTGGACCGCGCGGTGTTGGAGGTGCTCTGCGAGCGCTTCGGCGGCGGCCCGGTCGGTGTGTCCACCCTCGCGGTGGCTGTCGGTGAGGAGCGGGAGACCGTGGAAGAGGTCGCCGAGCCGTTCCTGGTCCGTTGCGGGTTCCTGGCCCGGACGCCTCGCGGCCGGATCGCCACGCCGGCGGCGTGGACGCACCTCGGTCTGCGCATCCCACCGGAGGCCGGCACCCAGGCCGCAGATCCGGGCCTGTTCGAGGAGTAGGCGCCGCGCGGCGGTCCGTCGCTTCGCGGTTCTCGGGGTGGGCCGGTTAGACTTCGGCGTTCCCGCGTTCGTCGAGAGGTTTGGTGTGAAGGGTCTCGCCCAACTGCTGCCGTTGGTGTTGATCCTGGCGGTGTTCTGGCTGCTGCTGATCAGGCCTGCCCAGCGGCGTAACCGTGACCTGGCCACGCTGCAACGCAGCGTAGGTGTCGGGGATCGGGTGATGCTCAGCTCCGGGTTCTACGGCACGGTGCGTGCCATCGACGACGACCTAGTGCGCATCGAGCTGGCCGACGGTGTGGTCGCCGAGGTGGCCCGAGCCGCCATCCACCGGGTGGTGGAGCCTGCCCTGGCCGCCGACGAGCCCGCATTCGACGAGCCCGTTGCCGACGAGGCCGCGGTCGACGAGTCAGCTGTCGAGGAGAGCTCGGACGAGGGCACGAGCAGCGCCGAGGACCGCTGACGTGGCGAAGCGACGCAACTCACCAGGTCGCACCCTGGTCATCTTCTTCATGACCCTGGCCGTGCTCTTCGGTCTGGTCGCGCTGACCGGCACCTGGAAGCCGGCGCTCGGCCTCGACCTGCGTGGCGGCACCCGAATCCAGATGAAGGCCAAAGGCAACCCGTCGGCTGCCTCTCTGAAGGAAGCCGCCGCCATCATCGATGCCCGTGTGAACGGCTCCGGTGTGGCCGAGGCAGAGGTCACCACCGACAGCAACGGCTACGTGACCGTCGAGATCCCGGGGCAGAACCAGGCCAGCCTGGCGAACCTGGTGCAGAGCCAGGCCCAGCTGCGGTTCCGGTTGGTGGCCCGCACTGGGACCTCGAGCTCCACCGGCAACGAGACCAGCTCGCCGGGGTCGGGTGTGCTGCTGCCGACCGAGTCGCCCGACGCTTCGGGCGCGAGCGAGTCCCCGTCGAAGTCGCCAGGCAAGTCGAAGTCATCGGACAAGTCGAAGTCGGACAAGACAGGGTCCGGCAAGGGGCGGGCGGCGTACGCCACCGACAAGTTGAACAAGGACAAGGACGGCAGCTCGGAGTCGGCCTCCCCGTCGCAGAACGCGTCGCCTTCCGACGACGCCTCCGGATCCGACGGTGCGTCACCGTCTGACAGTGCGTCGTTGGACACCGGGGACGACAGCGGCGAGGAAGCAACCGGCCGGGTGGCCGCCGAGCTGGCCTGGGTGGACAACCCGGACGCCGATTCGGTGAAGAAGTTCAACGACTATTCCTGCCCCGAGCCCGGCAAGAACCGCAAGCGGGTCGACGACGACCCCGACCAGCGGCTGGTCACCTGCGACACCGCCAACACCACGACGTACCTGTTGTCGAAGGCGCTCATCGAGGGCACCGAGCTGAAGACAGCTGCGGCCAACCCGCCCGACCAGCAGCACTCCGGCTGGTTCGTCACGCTGTCCTTCGACAAGAGCGCGACCAAGCGGTTCGGCCAGATCACCACGGCGCTCTACAACAACGGCAATCAGTTCGCCGTCGTGCTCGACGGCGTCGTGATCGAGTCGGCCGGGGTCACCCAAGGACCGATCCTCGGCGGCAGCGCCGAGATCACCGGCAACTTCTCCGAGGAGAGCGCCAAGTCGCTGGCCACCAGCTTGAAGTATGGCGCGCTGCCGATCTCCTTCGGTGAGCCGCTCATCGAGACGGTCGGCCCGTCCCTTGCCGGCAACCAGCTCTCGGGCGGCATCATGGCCGGCCTGCTCGGCCTCTTCCTGGTGATGCTCTACTGCCTCATCTACTACCGCGGCCTCGGTCTGGTCGTCATCGCCTCGCTGTTCGTCGCGGCCGCATGGACTTATGCACTGGTCCTGCTGCTAGCGAAGACCGCGGGCTTCACGCTCACCCTGCCCGGCATCGCTGGTTTGATCGTGGCCGTCGGCATCACCGCCGACTCGTTCATCGTCTACTTCGAGCGCATCCGAGACGAGATGCGCGACGGCAAGTCGATGCGCGTCGCCGTCGAGTCCGGCTGGAAGCGGGCACGGAACACCTGTCTGGCGGCCGACGCCGTCTCCCTGCTGGCCGCGGTGGTGCTGTACATCTTCGCGGCGGGCGTGGTGAAGGGCTTCGCGTTCGCGCTCGGCCTCTCGACGCTCATCGACGTGCTGGTGTTCTTCTACTTCACCCACCCGCTGGTGTCCTACTGCGCCCGATTCCCCTTCTTCAACAAGGGACATCGGCTGTCCGGTCTCGACGCCGGCGCGCTGGGCATCGACCGGCTGCCGGCAGGAGGGACCGCCTGATGGGCAAGTTCTCCCGCCTCGGCAACGAGCTCTACAACGGACGTCGCTCGATCGACTTCGTCGGCCGGCGGTGGCTCTGGTATGCCATCTCGGCGGCGATCATCGTCGCGGCGGTTGCGGGTCTGCAGGTCCGCGGGCTCCACCTGGGCATCGAGTTCGAGGGAGGCTCGGAGTATCGCGTCACCCTGCCGTCGGGTGAGGCCACCCAGGACGTCGCCGACACCTTGAACGAGGCGGTTGCAGGCACCGGCATCCCCGGCACCGAGACCCCGGTCGTCACCACGGCGGGGACCAGCAGCGTGCTGATCCAGGTGCAGTCCTTATCACCCGACGACAGCGCCAAGGTCGTCGACGCGATCGTGGACGCCACCGGCGTCGACGCCGACAAGGACGTCTCCCAGTCCGATATCGGGCCGAGCTGGGGCCGCGAGGTCGCCCAGCGGTCCCTGATCGGACTCATCGTCTTCCTGGTCTTGGTGGTGCTCTTCATCTGGGCCTACTTCCGAGAATGGAAGATGTCGATCGCGGCGATCGTCGCGCTGCTGCACGACATGGTGATCACCGTCGGTGTCTATGCCTGGTCGGGCTTCGAGGTGACGCCGGCGACGGTCACCGGCTTCCTCACCATCTTGGGCTTCTCGCTCTACGACACCGTCGTGGTCTTCGACAAGGTGCGGGAGAACACCAAGAACCTCCGCCGCACCCGACAGACCTACGCCGAGGCCGCCAATCTCGCGGTCAACCAGACCCTGGTGCGCTCGATCAACACCTCGATCGTGGCGCTGATCCCGGTGGGCGCGATCTTGTACGTCGGCGTGGCGCAGCTGGGCTCCGGCTCCCTGAAGGATCTGGCTCTCGCGCTCTTCGTCGGCATGGCCGCCGGCGCCTACTCCTCGATCTTCATCGCGACGCCATTGCTCGTGCACATGAAGTCGAGCGAGAAGGAGGTCCAGGCGGCCGATCGGCGAGCTCGGGCCCGTCAGAAGCACGACGCCGACCGCTACGCCAACGTGCCCGCCTTCACCGAGGACATGCCGGTCTTCGAAGAGCCCATCGCCGCGGAGAGGTCTGCAGAGTCGACGCCGGCACCGGCCGAGCCGGTCACCCGGCGGGAGCCACCGACGGGACGGGGCCGGGTTGCTCCGCAGCAGCACGGCGAGGTCAAGCAGAGTGGGTCCGCGGGTCGGGCCCAACCCACCCGGCAGTCCCGCTCGCAGCGGGGCAAGAGATGACCGACCCCGGGGCCGACCTGGTCGCCCGGGCGCACGAGGCGATGGAGCGCCTAGTCGTCGAGGTGCCCGACTTCCCCGAGCCGGGCGTGTTGTTTCGCGACATCACCCCGCTGTTGGCCGACCACGGTGGCTTCACCACCGTGATGGAGGCACTGGCCACCGCAGGCCGCGACGACTCCGGCGCCCTGCGGGTCGACAAGGTGGTCGGGATGGAGTCGCGCGGGTTCATCCTGGGCGCCCCGGTCGCCTTGGCCCTGGGCGTGGGCTTCGTGCCGGTCCGCAAGCAGGGAAAGCTGCCGCGCGAGACCTATGCCGTCACCTACGACCTGGAGTACGGCCAGGCGACGCTGGAGATCCACTGCGACGCCATCGAGCCGGGGGAGCGGGTGCTGCTCGTCGACGACGTGCTGGCCACCGGCGGCACCGTCGCCGCCACCCTCGAGCTGGTGCGCCGCTGCGGTGGCGTGACCGTCGGCATCGCGGTCCTGATGGAGTTGGCTGCCCTCAACGGCCGCTCGACGGCCGGCGAGGTGCCCCTCACCGTCCTCACCACCGTCTGACCAGTTCTACGCCGGATGAGCGCCCCTCCGTCGGGTCCCCGGCGGGGTTGCTGGGTGCTTGGGGGCACGACCGATAGGGCGCCTACGGGGTGAGGCAGTCGGTGGTGCGGGTCGCTCGCCGGGTTGCTGTCCGGTGCCCATCTCCCGCGGTGCTGTGGTGGCCCTGCCCCATCTCCCGCGGTGCTGTGGTGGCTGAGGACCCGGTATACAGGCCACTTTGCCACCACAAGACCGCAGGAGACGCAAGAACACCGCAGCAGACGCCGACCCGGCACCACAGACCACCAGCAACTCGGCGAGGAACCCACCCGGGAGCGGCGCGCTCGAACGGAGCCCACAACTACACTGAGGTGATGGCCGAGGAGAAGGTGCCGCCGCCGGTGCGCGAGCGCGTGCTGGAGCCTGTCCTCGCGCCCCGCGGCATCCGCAGCCGGATCGCACGGATCGGCACCAAGGCACAAGTCGGGAACCCTGTCCTCGAGCCGCTCTTCAACGCCGTCCGCACCAACCATCCGAAGGCCGACCTGGCTCTGCTGGAGCGGGCCTACCTGGTCGCGGAGAAGTACCACACCGGCCAGACCCGCAAGAGCGGCGAGCCCTACATCACCCACCCGCTGGCCGTGACGACCATCTTGGCCGACATCGGCATGACCGAGCCGACACTCGTGGCTGCCTTGCTGCACGACACGGTCGAGGACACGCCGTACACCCTCGCCCAGCTGCGTGACGACTTCGGCGAAGAGGTCGCGGCCCTCGTCGACGGCGTCACCAAGCTCGACAAGGTGAAGTACGGCGACACCGCCGAGGCGGAGACCATCCGCAAGATGATCGTGGCGATGTCGCGCGACATCCGGGTGCTGGTGATCAAGCTCGCCGACCGACTGCACAACATGCGCACCCTGCGCTACGTCAAGCGGGAGAGCCAGGAGCGCACCGCCAAGCAGACGCTCGACATCTACGCACCGCTGGCTCACCGCCTGGGCATGAACACCATCAAGTGGGAACTGGAGGACCTTGCCTTTGCGACCCTGCATCCCAAGATCTACGACGAGATCGTGCGGCTGGTGGCCGAGCGGTCGCCGTCGCGTGACCAGTTTCTGACCGAGGTCATCGCCCAGGTCGAGCAGGATCTCAAGGACACCAAGATCAAGGCCACCGTGACGGGCCGACCCAAGCACTACTACTCGATCTACCAGAAGATGATCGTCGGCGGGCGTGACTTCTCCGACATCCACGACCTGGTCGGTGTGCGGATCCTGGTCGAGGCCGAACGCGACTGCTATGCCGTGCTCGGCATGCTCCACGCCCGGTGGAACCCGGTCCTCGGGCGCTTCAAGGACTACATCGCGCTCCCGAAGTTCAACATGTACCAATCCCTGCACACCACGGTGATCGGGCCGCAGGGCAAACCGGTGGAGCTGCAGATCCGGACCTATGCGATGCATCGACGCGCGGAGTACGGCGTCGCCGCGCACTGGAAGTACAAGGAAGACGCGCGCAGCGGCGTCGACACCGACCGCTCCGCGAATCTCGACGACATGGCCTGGATGCGGCAGCTCGTCGACTGGCAGAACGAGGTCGAGGATCCGGGCGAGTTCTTGGAGTCGCTCAGGTTCGAGATGAACCGGGCCGAGGTCTACGTCTTCACCCCACGCGGTGACGTGATCGCGCTGCCCACCGGCGCCACCCCCGTCGACTTCGCCTACGCCGTGCACACGGAGGTCGGCCACCACACCATCGGCGCGCGCGTCAACGGTCGGCTGGTGCCGCTGGAGTCGCATCTGGACAACGGCGACGTGGTCGAGGTCTTCACCTCCAAGAACCCCGCGGCCGGCCCGTCCCGTGACTGGCTCACCTTCGTCAAGTCCTCCCGGGCGCGCTCGAAGATCCGGCACTGGTTCACCAAGGAGCGCCGCGAAGAGGCGATCGAGCGCGGCAAGGAGCAGATCCTCAAGCTCATGCGCAAGGAGGGGATGGCCCTCAAGCGGGTGATGACCCACGAGTCGATGACCCAGGCGGCCGTGCACTTCAACCTGACCGACGTGTCTGCCCTCTACGCCGCCGTCGGCGAGGGCACGCTGTCCGCGCAGGCCGTCGTGCGCCGCGTGATCGACCTGCACGGTGGTGACGACGGCGCAGCGGAGGACCTTGCCGAGGGCGTCACCATCACCGGCCGCCGCGGTCGTGGGAAGGCCGCCCCCGGTGGAGACGCGGGTGTCATCGTCAAGGGCGGAGCGGACGTCTGGATCAAGCTTGCGAAGTGCTGTACGCCGGTCCCCGGCGACCCGAT
This sequence comes from Nocardioidaceae bacterium, assembly GCA_039811985.1. GTDB lineage: Bacteria > Actinomycetota > Actinomycetes > Propionibacteriales > Nocardioidaceae > Nocardioides. The sequence goes on from JBDHZT010000015.1 coordinate 33,587, forward strand.
CCTGGGCTTCGTCACCAAGAGTGGCGGGGTGTCGGTGCACCGCAAGGACTGCACCAACGCCGCCGATCTGGAGGCGCGCTCGGAGCGGCTCATCGAGGTGGAGTGGGCACCGACCTCGCAGTCCACCTTCCTGGTCAACATCCAGGTCGAGGCGCTGGACCGGGCCCGCCTGCTCTCCGACATCACCATGGCGCTCTCCGACGCGCACGTGAACATCCTCAGCGCTTCGCTCACCACGACCCGCGACCGGGTCGCCAAGAGCAGGTTCACCTTCGAGATGGCCGACGCCAAGCACCTCGACACCGTGTTGAAGGCGGTCCGCGCGGTGCCCAACGTCTTCGACGTCTACCGAGTGACGCAGTAGCCCGACCGACAGGTCAGCCGGAGAACTCGTCGGAGGCGCGGCGGGCGGCGGCGAGGAACGCCTGTCGGCTGGTGAGGTCCTCCTCGAGGCGCTGCACCCTCCGCTCGTCACCGGCGGCTCGGGCCGCATCCAGGTCGGCCTCGACCTTGGCGATCGCGGCTTCCAGCTTGGTGACCATGTCGTCGGCGCGGCGAGACTTCTCGGGGTCGGAGCGCCGCCAGCGCTCCTCGTCCACGGCTCGGATGGCCTGCTCCACCCGGCGCAGGCGGCCCTCGAGCTCCTTCATCCGATCACGGGGGACCTTGCCGACGGCGTCCCAACGGTCGGCCAGGTCGCGGATGGCGCGCTTGGCGGCGTCGAGGTCGGTGACCGGCACCAGCGCCTCGGCCTCCGTCAGCAGGGCCTCCTTGACCTCGGCGTTGGCGGCGTACTCCTCGTCGAGCTTGGCGTTCGCCGCGTCGCGAGCGCCGAAGAAGGTGTCCTGGGCGGCGCGAAACCGCCGCCAGAGGGCCTCGTCGACCTCGCGCGGGGCCGGCCCCGCCGCCTTCCACTCGCGCATCAGGTCGCGGAAGACACCCGAGGTGGGCCCCCAATCGGTGGAGTCCGCGAGTCCCTCGGCCTGGGTGGCCAGGCGCTCCTTGATCACCTGGGCTCCGGCGCGCTGCTCGGCCTGTTCGGCGAAGTGGCTCTTGCGGCGTCGGGTGTAGGTGGTGCGAGCGCTCGAGAAGCGCCGCCAGAGCGCGTCGTCGGTGGCCCGATCGAGCCGGGGGAGCGCCTTCCAGGTGTCTAGCAAGTCCCGCAGCCGGTTGGCGCCGTTGCGCCAGTCGTTGCTCTGCGCGAGCCGCTCGGCCTCGCCGACGATCCGCTCCTTCTCGGTGCGAGACTCGGCGGCGCGCGCGGCCCGCTCGGCCTTGCGCGCCGAGCGCTGCTCCTCGATCGCTGGTGCGAGGGCGTCCAGCCGCGCCACGAGACTGGCGAGATCGCCGACGGCGTTGGCCTCGCTCACCTGGGTCCGCACCCGGGTGACGGACTCGGTGGCCTCGTCGGGGCTGAGCATCCCGGCATTGACCCGCTGCTCGAGCAAGCCGACCTCGAACTCGAGGGCGTCGAAGCGGTCGGTGAAGAACTTCAGTGCCTCTTCGGGTGTCCCGACGGGGTACTGACCGACCGCGCGCTCACCCTCCTCGGTGCGCACGAAGACCGTCCCATCGTCGGCGACCCGGCCCCACTCATGGCTCGTCACGTCAGTCCTCATTCGGCTCGCCAGGGCGCGGCTGCCCCGGGCGCACCGCACATGGTAGTGGCAAGCCGCCCCGCCGACCTTGGGTTAACCCGAGGGCAGCCGAGCGTAGTGTCCGGGATCACGCGGCGCTTCGAGAGCGGGCACCGCCGCCGGATAGGCTGCCTGGGTGCTGATCGCCGGCTTCCCCGCAGGTCCCTGGGCCGCGAACTGCTACGTCGTGGCGACCGGACCCGGGCAGGAGTGCCTGGTCATCGATCCGGGCAAGGACGCCGCTCCCGGTGTCGCCGAGGTGGTCGCCGAGCATCACCTCAAACCGGTCGCGGTGCTGCTCACCCATGGTCACGTCGACCACATGTGGTCGGTGACCCCGGTAGCCGGAACCTACGACGCGACCGCATGGATCCATCCAGACGACCGGCACCTGCTCACGGACCCGTTGGCGGGGCTCTCCCCGGAGTCGGGACGGATGCTGCTCGGGGGCGACTACACCTGGGCCGAGCCCGACGACGTGCGTGAGCTCGACGACGGGCAGTGCTTGGAGTTGGCTGGTCTCGAGGTGGTGGTCGACCACACCCCCGGCCACACCGAGGGCTCGGTGACCTTCAACACGCCGTACGACGACCCGAGCGGGCCGCCGATCTCCGCGGTGATGTTCTCGGGTGATCTGCTCTTCGCGGGCTCGATCGGCCGCACCGATCTCCCCGGTGGCGACCACGCCGCCATGCTGCGCAGCTTGCGCGAGAAGGTGCTCACGCAGCGCGACGACGTGGTCGTGTTGCCGGGGCACGGAGACCAGACGTCCATCGGTCGAGAGCGTGCGACCAATCCCTATCTGCTCGACCTGCTCGCCCAGGAGCCGACGGGTCGGGCCACTCGAGGCCTGTGATCACCAGATGAGCAAGATCAGCCCGCTGAGCGGGTTTCCCGAGCTGCTGCCCGACCAGCGGGTGGTGGAGCGCGCCGTGACGGCCTCGCTTGCCGAGACCTTCGAGCTGCACGGCTTCGCCAACATCGAGACGCGCGCCGTAGAGCCCCTCGATCGACTGGCCAAGGGCGGTGAGATCGACAAGGAGATCTACCTCCTGCGTCGCGCGCAGGCCGAGGACGACGACGCCACCCCGGACCGGACGCTCGGTCTGCACTTCGACCTGACGGTGCCGTTCGCGCGCTATGTGGTCGAGCACGCAGGCCACCTGGAGTTCCCCTTCCGCCGGTTCCAGATTCAGCCCGTCTGGCGTGGGGAGCGGCCGCAGGAGGGTCGCTACCGTCAGTTCACCCAGGCCGACATCGACATCGTCGGCCGCGACGAGCTCCCCTTCCACCATGACGTGGAGGTGGTCCGGGTCATGGTCGAGGCGCTCGGCCGGCTGCCGGTCCCGGCGTTGTCCTTCCAGGTCAACAACCGCAAGCTGATCCAGGGGTTCTACCGTGGTCTGGGCATTCCCGACGTCACGGCGGCGATCAGGGCGATCGACAAGCTGGACAAGCAGCCCGCGGAAGCCGTCGCGGAGCTGTTGGTTGCGCAGGCGGGCGCCACGCCCGAGCAGGCACAGGTGTGCCTGGAGCTGGCGACCATCCGCGCCGGCGACGCTTCGTTCGTCGATCGGGTCCGAGCGCTCGGCGTCACCGACGACCTCCTCGACGAGGGGCTGACCGAGCTTGCCGCAGTGCTCGAGGGCTGCGCCGACGTGGTCGACGACCACGTCACGGTGGAGGCCAATCTGCGGATCGCGCGCGGCCTCGACTACTACACCGGGACGGTGCTGGAGATCTTCATGGCTGGCTACGAGCGACTCAAGTCGGTCGGCGGCGGAGGTCGGTACGACGCCCTGGCCAGTGACGGGCGCACCACCTACCCGGGAGTCGGGGTCTCCTTCGGCGTCTCGCGGACGCTGATCCCGCTGCTGTCCGACGGCGTGCTCGCCGGGAGCCGCCCGGTGCCGTCCGCCGTGCTGATCGCGCTGGCCGATGAGGAGTCACGACGGGCCAGCATCGCCGTCGCGACCCGCCTGCGCGCCAGGGGCATCCCGTGCGAGGTGGCCGCCAGCCCGCAGAAGTTCGGTCGCCAGATCCGCTACGCAGAGCGGCGTGGCATCCCGTTCGTCTGGTTCTCCCAGCCTGACGGCTCCCACCAGGTCAAGGACATCCGCAGCGGCGAGCAGGTCGCGGCGGACCCGGACTCGTGGACGCCGCCGGTCGAGGACCTGCATGCCCGACCGGTGGTCTCCACCGGCTCGACGGCCGACACACTGACAACCGACGCACAGACGACAAAGGAGCAACTCTCGTGATGCGGACGCACGACGCCGGGGCACTGCGCGCCGAGCATGCCGGACAGATGGTAACCCTGGCCGGCTGGGTGGCTCGACGCCGAGACCACGGCGGCGTGGCGTTCCTGGACCTACGTGAAGCCAGCGGCATCGTCCAGGTCGTGGTGCGAGACGAGAGCGTCGCCCACCAGCTGCGCAACGAGTTCTGCCTCCAGGTCACCGGCGAGGTGGCGCTGCGTCCCGAGGGGAACGCCAACCCGCAGCTCCCGTCCGGTGAGGTCGAGGTCATCGCCACCAACGTGGAGGTGCTCAGTCCGTCGGCACCGCTACCGTTCCCGATCGACGAGACGGGCCACGAGGAGGGCTCGGTGGGGGAGGAGGCCCGCCTCAAGCACCGCTACCTCGACCTGCGTCGCAGCGGCCCGAGCCACGCGCTCCGACTGCGCAGCAAGGTCAACAAAGCGGCCAGGGACGTGCTCGATGCGGACGGCTTCGTCGAGATCGAGACGCCGACGCTGACGCGATCCACGCCGGAAGGCGCACGAGACTTCCTGGTCCCGGCGCGGCTGCAGCCAGGAAGCTGGTATGCCCTGCCGCAAAGCCCGCAGCTGTTCAAGCAGCTGCTGATGGTGGCTGGGATGGAGCGCTACTACCAGATCGCGCGGTGCTACCGCGACGAGGACTTCCGCGCCGACCGACAACCCGAGTTCACCCAGCTCGACATCGAGATGAGCTTCGTCGACCAGGACGACGTGATCGCGGTGGCCGAAGAGGTGCTGGCCGCCGTCTGGCGCCAGATCGGCTACGACGTGCCGCGACCGATCCCGCGGATGACCTATGCCGACGCGATGGCGCGCTTCGGCTCGGACAAGCCCGACCTGCGGATGGGGCTGGAGCTGACCGACTGCACGGCCTACTTCGCCGACACGCCCTTCCGTGTCTTCCAGGCGCCGTACGTCGGCGCCGTGGTGATGCCCGGTGGGGGAGACCAGCCGCGGCGTCAATTCGATGCCTGGCAGGAGTGGGCCAAGCAGCGCGGCGCGCGTGGCCTCGCCTATGTCACCTTCGGGGAGGACGGCGAGCTCGGCGGTCCGGTGGCGAAGAATCTGAGCGACGAGGAGCGAGCCGGACTGGCCGCGCTCGTCGGCGCCGAGCCTGGGGACTGTGCCTTCTTCGCCGCGGGCCCGGTGAAGTCGAGCCGAGCCCTCCTGGGCGCGGCGCGGCTGGAGGTCGGTCGCCGGCTCGAACTCCTCGACGACGAGGAGTGGAGCTTCGTCTGGGTCGTCGACGCACCATTGTTCGAGCCAGCCGACGAGGCCACCGCGGCCGGCGACGTCGCGGTGGGCTCGGGGGCCTGGACCGCCGTCCACCACGCCTTCACCTCGCCACAGGACCTGATCTCCTTCGACACCGACCCGGGGTCGGCACTGGCGTGGGCCTACGACATCGTCTGCAACGGCCACGAGATCGGTGGCGGCTCGATCCGTATCCACCGGCGCGACATCCAGGAGCGGGTGTTCGCGGTGATGGGAATCGGCGAGGCGGAGGCGAGGGAGAAGTTCGGCTTCCTGCTCGATGCGTTCGCCTACGGAGCACCGCCCCACGGGGGGATCGCGTTCGGTTGGGACCGGATCGTGGCGCTGTTGGCCCACACCGAGTCCATCCGGGACGTGATCGCCTTTCCCAAGTCGGGTGGCGGCGTCGATCCGCTGACGGCAGCGCCCGCGCCGATCACGGCCGAGCAGCGACGTGAGGCCGGCATCGACGCGACTCCGGAGCCTGAATCGCCGCTCGTGGAGTCTTGAAACCTTCCAGATTGCCTCTCCGACCGAGGCGGCGGCGTGGCTACGTCGAAATCGGATCGTAACCGGCCGGTAGTCGTGAACTGGTGCCTCGTCGCATAGAGTCCTCACAGTTGACACTTGCTCGCGGTCCGTCGTCTTTGACTGAAAGGTGGCTGCATGACCCTGCCGGTCGTGGAAGTTCTTTCGTCTGATGGTTCGCCTCCTCCAGAGTCGGACGAGCCGACCAAGCGTTCGATCGCTGGGCGGTCTCCGCTGCGGATCGCGTTCGACAGACTGAAACGCGACCCGGTCGCGGTCACGTGTTTCGTCATCGTGTTGCTCTTCGTGCTCATCGCCATCTTTGCGGGACCGTTGTGCGCCTTGTTCGGGGTCTCCCCCGAGCCAGTGCTCGCGAGCACGCGCATCGACCTCGTCACCGGCCTGCCCAAGATCGGCCCGCCCAACCACGGGTTCGACCCCAACCACCCGTTCGGCGTCGCCCCGGCGACGGGAGTGGACAACCTGGCCGTCTGGATCTACGGCGCGCGAACCTCGCTCTACCTCGCCACCGTGGCGACGCTGTTGTCGACCATCATCGGGGTCGGCCTCGGCCTGCTCGCCGGATTCCTGGGCGGCAAGGTGGACACGGTTATCTCCTTCGTAACCGACCTCTTCTTGACCTTCCCGTTCATCTTGGGCGCCCTCGCGGTGGCACCGATCCTGGCCGATCGGTTCGGCACCAACATCGAGCTGTGGCAACAGCTCACGTTCTACTCCCTGATCGCGATCTTGGTGTTCTTCGGCTGGATGGGCATGGCGCGCCTGATCCGCGGCGAGGTGCTCTCGCTGCGGGAGCGCGAGTTTGTGAAGGCCGCCCGAGTGATGGGCGTGCCGACCCACCGCATCCTGCTCCGCGAGATCCTGCCCAACCTGGTCGCGCCGATCGTGGTCTCCATCTCACTGGGGCTCCCTGCCTTCGTGGCCGCGGAGGCAGGCCTGTCCTATCTCGGCATCGGTGTGGTCGGCCGCGAGTCGTGGGGGCAGACCATCGACGCCGCGACGAAGTACTGGGAGACCTACCCGCTCTACCTATGGCAGCCGGTGATCGGCATCACCGTGCTCGTCGTCGCCCTCAACCTGCTGGGCGACGCCATCCGTGACGCACTTGACCCGAAGACCCGGCGCTGACCGGGCGGACAAACCTCAGCCGACCACGAATCGGCGGGACAACAAGAAAGGCAGAACACATGAATCGCAAGAAAGGCGTAGGCATCCTCGCGGCGGCCGCGCTCTTCGCGCTCGCGGCCTGCGGAGGCGGCGGCGGATCCAATAAGGAAGAGGGCTCCGGCGGCTTCACCGAAGACGCCCGCCAGGGCGTCGACAAGGACCCCACGGCGCAAGGCCCGGCCCCCGAGGTTGAGGGCGCCAAGTCAGGTGGTGAGATCAACGTCTTGGCCCCCGACCCCGACGCCGGTCCGAACGACCTCGACCCGGCCAGCCAGTGGAGCGTCACCGGCAACGCGATCGTGCAAAGCCTGCTGTTCCGCTCGCTCACCCAGTTCCGGCAGGATCCGGACACCGGCGACTTCGTGCTGGTGCCGGACCTGGCCACCGACCTCGGCACGCCGAACGACGACTTCACCGAGTGGAAGTTCACCATCAAGGACGGCATCAAGTGGGAGAACGGCGATCCCGTCACCGCTGAGGATGTCGCCTACGGCATGAAGCGCTCCTTCGACAGCGAGAACTTCCCGACCGGCCCGGGTTCGGCCTACTCCAACCCCTACTTCAAGGGCGGCGCGAAGTACAAGGGCCCCTACAGCTCCGGCGAGAACTTCCCGGCGATCACTGTCGACGGCAGCACGCTGACCCTGAAGATGTCCACCCCGTTCCCGGAGATGGACTACTACGGCACCTTCCCAGCCATGGGCCCGGTGCCGGTCAAGGGCGACACCGCGCCGCCGGACTACGGTCTGCACCCGCTGGCCACCGGTCCGTACAAGGTCGACAAGTACGTTCCCAACAAGTCGCTGACTCTGGTCAAGAACGACCAATGGGATCCGGCCACTGACCCGGCCCGACACCAGTACGTCGACCAGTACAACTTCACCTTCGACGCCGACCCGTCGGTCTCCGACAAGACGGTGCTCAGCACCGCCGGCGAGGGTGACACCACCATCGTGACCTCGATGCTGGCGCAGAGCTACACCAAGGCGCAACAGGATGGTCTCAGCGACCACACCCTGGTTGGCCCTCAGCCCTGCACCGGTCTCTCCTACCCGGTCTACGACAAGATCAAGGAGCTCGAGGTCCGGCAGGCGCTCGCGTTCGCCTACCCCTACGAGGACGCCTGGTCCGCGGCCGGTGAACTCGCCGGCGTGACCCTGGCCAACGGTGTGACCGACCCGTCTCTGGGCTTCGGTGTGCTGCCTCCCGGCATGGCCGGTCGTCAGGTCTTCAACCCGACAATCGAGGGCCAGACGATCCACTACGACCCCGAGACTGCCAAGAAGCTGTTGGCGAAGGCCGGCTACGAACCTGGTGAGTACGAAGTCTCCTGGGCCTATGACGCCAGCACTCCGGAGGGCAAGGCCGCTGCCGAGCAGACCAAGTTGGCCTACGAGAAGGCGGGCTTCAAGGCGACTGCCTACCCCTACACCGGTGGCAGCCTCTACGACATCTGGACCGACCCGGACAACCCGATTCACAAGAAGATCAACATCATGGGTGTGGCCTGGTGCCAGGACTGGCCTTCGGCCGCGACGTTCCTGCCGGTGATGTTCGGCAAGGGCAGTCCCTACAACACCGGCGGTTTCGACGAGCCGAGTGTCGACAAGCGGATGGACGAGATCAAGACGCTGCCGCTCGACGAGCAGGCGGACGCCTGGGGCGACCTGGAGCAGGAGATCATGACGAAGTACTACCCGGTGATCAACCGTGGCTACTACCAGACGATCTTCGGCTTCGGGTCCAAGATCGGCGGCTTCGACAATGACACCACCGTCGGTGGCGCCCCGACCTACCGCACCCTCTTCGTGAAGTGACCGACAAGTCAGTTCACTGATGCGGTAGACCGCAACCACACCGCGCGCGGGTCGGGCGGGACACTGCGTCCCACCCGACCCGGCGTGCGGGATCGGCGGAAGGAGAGTTCGTGCTCGCGTACTTGATCAGGAGGATCCTGTCCGGGTTCCTCATCATCGTGCTGGTCTCAATCGCGGTGTATGCACTCTTCTGGTACGGCCCCAAGAGTCCCGCGCTCGAACTGTGCCGACGCGACACGAACAACCGCTGCTCGCCCGAGAAGCTGGCACAGTACGAAGAGCGATTGGGCTACAACAACCCGATCTACGTCGAGTACGCCAAGTGGGCCAAGGGCATCTTCACCGGCCGAGAGATCATGATCGGCGCCCGGCCCTACGACTGTGATGCCCCGTGCCTGGGGCTGTCCTATCGTGACCGCACTCAGGTCACCGAACAGCTCAAGGACCGGTTCCCGGTCACCTTGAGCCTCGCTGTGGGCGCGGCTGCGCTCTACCTCCTGATCGGCGTGGCCGTCGGCGTCTGGTCAGCACGAAGACGCGGGACCTGGGTGGATAGATCGCTGGTGGCGTCGACGCTGGTGTTCAGTTCGGTGCCCTATTATCTGGTCGCCCTCTTGTCGATGTTGTTGCTGACGATCAGCACCAACGTCTTCCCGAGAGTGGCCTATCACCCCTTCTTCGACAACCCCTTCAAATGGTTCACCGGACTGCTCCTGGTCTGGCTCGTGCTCGGCATCTACGGCTCCACGTCCTACACCCGTTTCGCCCGTGGCTCGATGATCGAGGCGCTGAGCGAGGACTACGTGCGTACGGCCAAGGCCAAGGGCCTGCCGCCCCGGGTCGTGACGATGCGCCACGCGCTGCGGGCGGCACTGGTCCCCGTGGTGACGATCTTCGGCATCGACTTCGCGTTCCTGCTCGGTGGCACGGTGTTCACCGAGAAGATCTTCTCCCTGGAAGGGATCGGCAAGTGGGGAGTCGAGGCCACCTACATCAAGGACCTGCCGGTGGTGCAGGCCACCTCGTTGGTGCTGGCAGTCGCCGTGGTGATGGCCAACATCGTGGTCGATATCGCCTACAGCTGGCTTGACCCCCGAGTGAGGCTGCAATGACAGACACCAGCCCTGGTTCAAGCACCGCAGCCGCTGGGCGGCCAGTCGAGGCCGACGAGCCGTTCCTGGTGGTCGAGAACCTCACGGTCCGCTTCCCGACGGCCGATGGCCTGGTCCAGGCGGTTACCGACCTGAGCTACAGCGTCGAGTTGGGCAAGACGGTGGGCATCGTCGGTGAGTCCGGCTCCGGCAAGTCTGTCTCCAGCATGGCGGTGTTGGGGCTCCACGACGCCAAGAGCAGCCGGATCACTGGATCCATCCGCGTGGGCGGCGTGGAGGTCGTCGACCTTTCCGAGTCGCGGATGCGCAAGCTCCGCGGCAACCAGGTCGCGATGATCTTCCAAGACGCCCTGGCCGCGCTGCACCCCTTCTACAAGGTGGGTGCCCAACTGGCCGAGGCCTACCTGGTCCATCATCCCGAGGCCTCGAAGCGGGATGCCCGCAGGCGGGCGATCGAGATGCTCGACCGGGTCGGCATCCCGCACCCCGACCAGCGGGTGGACGACTTCCCGCACCAGTTCTCCGGCGGCATGCGCCAGCGCGCGATGATCGCGATGGGACTGATCAACGACCCGTCGCTGTTGATCGCGGACGAGCCGACGACGGCCCTGGATGTCACTGTGCAGGCCCAGATCCTCGACCTGCTCAACGATCTGCAACGAGAGTTCAACTCCGCAGTCGTCATCATCACCCACGACCTCGGTGTGATCGCAGAGATGGCCGACCACGTGCTGGTGATGTACGGCGGTCGCGCCGTGGAGTACGGCGCAGTAAAGGACATCCTCACCCACCCGGAGATGCCCTACACCTGGGGACTGCTGTCGAGCGTGCCGGACGTCAGTTCCGACACCGATGCCCGGCTCATCCCGATCCCGGGGAACCCGCCCAGCCTGCTTCTTCCGCCTCCGGGATGCCCGTTCCATCCGCGCTGTGCGCACGTGGAGAAGGTGCCGGCCGATCTGTGCACCACCCAGCTCCCCGACCTGGAGGCGGCGCGCAGCGGTGAGGGGCATCTCAAGCGCTGCCATCTGGCCGATCCTGAGACCATCTACCTGTCCGAGGTGCTGCCCGAGATCGCACCGGAGCTCATCGAGGAGGCGACGTCGTGAGCGACCCGAGCAGCGGTGGTCCCAGCCAACCGGACCTCGAGGCACTGGCCGAGGTGGACTCGATGATCGCTGGCGACGAACTGGAGGATGTCGCCTCGCACGAAGTCGGTCAACCTGTGGAGAGCTTCGCTGACGTGGTCGAGATGAGCCATGTGCCCACCGAGCTCGACCCCACCGCCGAGCCGGTACTGACCATCGACCAGCTGCGGATGCACTTCCCGGTGAGGTCCTCGGGCCTGCTTCGTCGCACGATCGGCCACGTCCAGGCGGTGGACGGGGTGTCCTTCGAGGTGCCTCGCGCCGGCTCGCTCGGCCTGGTGGGCGAGTCGGGTTGCGGCAAGTCGACCACCGGTCAGACGATCGTGCGCCTGCTGACACCGACCGGCGGCTCGATCATGTTCGAGGGCCACGACCTGGCGAAGATCTCCAACCGGGAGATGAAACCGCTGCGTCGCGACGTGCAGATGATCTTCCAGGACCCCTACACCTCGCTGAACCCCCGCCACACGGTCGGCTCCATCGTCGGGGCGCCGCTGGCGGTGCACCACGTGGTTCCGAAGAAGCAGATCCTGTCGCGGGTGCAGGAGCTGCTCGAGGTGGTCGGGCTCAACCCGGAGCACTACAACCGCTACCCCAACGAGTTCTCCGGCGGCCAGCGGCAACGCATCGGCATCGCCCGCGCGCTGACCCTCAACCCCAAGCTCCTGGTCGCTGACGAGCCCGTCTCGGCGCTGGACGTGTCCATCCAGGCCCAGGTGATCAACCTGCTGCAGGACCTCCAGCGAGAGTTCGACATCGCCTTCTTGTTCATCGCCCACGACCTCGCGGTGGTGCGCCACTTCTGCCCCGAGATCGCGGTGATGTATCTGGGCAAGATCGTGGAGATCGGGGATCGGGAGAGCATCTACCAGCACGCCTACCACCCCTACACGCAAGCGCTGCTCAGCGCCGTCCCCGATGTGCGGCAGGCCGCGATCGGCGGGCGACGGGAGCGGATCCGGCTGGAGGGCGACGTGCCCAGCCCGATCAATCCGCCGTCCGGGTGTCGCTTCCGGACGCGCTGCGCGCTCGCGCAAGAGATCTGCACCCGGGTGGAGCCACCGTTGCTCCAGGTGGGTGAGCGGCACAAGGTCGCCTGTCACTTCCCGGGCGAGGTAGGCCATCACCCGGCCGTGCCACCGACCGCCGAGCTGCTGGCCGTCGACGAGACCGGCAGCCCGATCGCCGGTGCGACTCCCAGCGCGCCGCCCACGATCCCCGGGTACACCGACACCTGGTTCGACCTCAAGCACCACCAGATGACCGGCAAGGAGTCGCCGGTCCCGGGCTGACCGCACTGAACCTCTGAGAGACTGCCCCGATGGACAGGGTGATCTTCGAGGCCGACCACGACGCCTACCGCAGCAGCGTGCAGAGTTTTCTGGCCAAGCAGGTGACGCCGTCCTACGCCGAGTGGGAGCGGGCGGGGATCGTGCCACGGGAGCTGTTCACTGCCGTGGCCGAGCTCGGCGGGTTCGCTGCGGTGCCGGAGGAGTACGGTGGTGCCGGCGTGCGGGACTTCCGCTACAACGCGGTGCTGAGCGAGGAGGCGGCGTACGCCGGTGTCGCGCCGGCCATCCT
>JBDHZT010000016.1:0-46049 GCA_039811985.1 Nocardioidaceae bacterium
CATGCCCGACCGCATTCGCACCCGCTGGATCGCGCTCGGCGCGTTCGCACTGTTGGTCATGACCACGCAGCTGCTCTGGCTGACCTTCGCCTCGGTGACCGAGCAGACCCAGACGCAGCTCGGCGTCTCCGAGGGCGCGGTGGGTGACCTCGCGGTCATCAACCCGGCCATGTTCGTGCTGCTCGCCATCCCGACCGGCCGATGGATGGACCGGCGCTACACCCACGCCCTGACCGCCGGAGCCATCTTCACCGCTAGTGGTGCGCTGCTCCGCCTGGTCGACCCGACGTCCTACGCCTGGGTGTTCGCCGGCCAGGCCGTCATGTCGATCGGCCAGCCGCTGGTCCTCAACGCCAGCACCAAGATCGCCGCCCGCTACTTCCCACCGGAGGAGCAGACCACTGCGATCTCGATCGCCTCCGGCGCCCAGTTCCTCGGCATCCTGGGCGCGGTGCTGGCGTCGTCGTGGCTGCTCGATCTCGGTGGCTTCCGCCTGCTGCTCGGTGTGCATGCGGCGTTCGCGGTGCTAGCCGCGCTAGCAGTGATCGCTTCGCTGCGACTCCCCCACCACGCCACCGACACTCACAGCCAGGCCGGGCTGGGCTGGCTGCGGCGCGACCCGTTGATCTGGAAGCTGGCCGGCATGCTCTTCATCGGCTTCGGCGCCTACAACGCCCTGGCCACCTGGCTGGACGCGATCATGAACGACTTCGGTCACAGTGGCGTCGCCGGCGGCACCATCGCGGTGATGACGGTGGCGGGCGTTGCCGGCGCAGCGGTCATCCCCGGCTTCGTCGCCGCCCGCGAACTGCGCCGTGCACTCGGCATCGTGACCACGCTCATGCTCGCCGCCGCGCTACTCGTCATCGCGGTCGTCCATCCACCGGCACTCGTCGGTGCACTGCTCACCGCCGTCGGCTTCACCCTCCTCGGCACGCTCCCGGTCGTGCTCGACTGGTCGGAGATCCACGTCGGCCCAGAGCGAGCCGGCACCGCCACCGGCGTGCTGCTGATGGCGGGCAACCTCGGCGGCGTGATCGTGGTGCTGTCGGTGCAGGCCGCCATCGGCCACCCCGTCGCCGCGCTGACCGTGCTCGCGCTCTGGGCAGTGCCCGGCTTCCTCGTCGCGCTGTCGCTCCCCCGCCGCGCCGGGCACCACACAGCCGATTCAGCCCTCGAAGCGAGCTGACAGCGCATAACGCAGCAGCACCACGTCCCCGATCCGGCGTACGTCGGCCAGCGTCGCCCGCCGCTCCCCGTCGAAGGGGAACCTCCCGTCGTCGACGAAGCGCCGCGCCCGCGAGTCGCCGACGAAGAACGGCGCCACCACGAGTTGGAGCTCGTCGGCAAGATCCTCGGTGAGGAACTGCGTGTGCACGCTGGCACCCCCCTCCACCATCAGACGCTGCACCCCGCGCTCGTGCAGGTCCTCGCTCAGCCGCCGCATCCGGACCGACGACCCGCCATCCACGACGGTCGCGACCCCACCGAGACGGGACCGCATGGCAGGCACGGAGTCGGACTCGCAGTAGACCAGCTTCGCGACGTCACCGGCACGGAAGAAGTCCGACCGGGGATCCAACCGGCCGGTCTGGGTGAGCGTGACCTTCGCCGGCGAGGCCGGCAGACCACAGGCCACCCGACGCTCGAGCCGGTCGGGGTCGCGCACCAGCAGCCGTGGGTTGTCCTGTCGGATCGTGCGCGCACCGACCAAGATCGCGTCGCACTCCGACCGCACCTCGTCGACCCGATCGAAGTCCGCCTCGTTGGAGAGCAGCAGCCGCTCGTCGGCCGCGTTGTCGAGGTAGCCGTCGATCGACATCCCACAACTGAGCAACGTGTACGGGCGCTCAGGCATCGACCATCACCCCTCGGCGCAGACCCCGCAGCACGACCGCAGCGCCAGGCAGTGTGGCGAGCAGCGAGAGCAGACCGTACGCCGCCGCGACCGTCACGCCCTGGCTCGCACCCAGACCGGCGGAGGCGAACGCCCACGCCGCCACCCCCTCGCGCGGCCCCCAACCCGCAAGACTCACCGGGATCGCCGACCCGAGCAGGGTCACCAGACCGAGTGCCACGACGGTGCTCGCCGGCGCGGACACCCCGGCAATCGTCGCGGCGACCGCGAACACCGCCAGATGCCCGGTGACCGCGATCGTCGAGGTGACCACCACGACTGGCGCCACCCGGCGATCCAGCAGACCACGCAGATCCTCCACCACCGTGGAGACAACCCGCCCAGACAGGCGCGGGCGCACCACGGCCAGCACCAGCAGCCCGACCACGGCCGCCAGCACCAGCGGCAGCAGCCACGGCGGCGGCGACACGGACGTCGCCAGCCAGGCCAGCAGGGCCGCGGTGACAGAGATCTGCACCATCTGCCCGGCGGTCCGTTCCCAGACGACTGCGCGAGCGGCCCGGCCCAGGTCACCCTCGCGACGACCGTGGTGGACGGCGCGCTCCACATCACCGAGGACGCCACCGGGCAGCACCGAGTTCACGAACACCGAGCGATAGCAGGCCGCGATCGCCTCCCCCGGCCCGAGTGGGATCGCGAGCGCCTCGGCGACCCGCTGCCATCGCCAGGCGCTGCACACCACCGTCACGGCCACCAGGGCGATCGCGGCGACGACCGCCGGCACGGTGAGCTGGGTGGCCGCGGCCAGGAACGGCGTCGTGCCCACCCGCCAGGCAACCACCAGCAGGATCAGCGCGCCCACGAGAGGTCGCCACCGCCCCTTCATCGGTCTGCTCCGGCAACGCAGCCGAGCAGTGCATCGGCGACCAGGCAAGCCGTCCGCTCCCAGCCCGGGAGCTCAGCACGTCGGACCGCAGCCTCGGCGCGAAGTCGATCACGCAGGGACGCCTCGGTCAGCCAGCGACGCAGGGCCTCGGCCCAGGCGTCCAAGTCACCGACCGGGACCAACATGCCGCCGCCGTCACCGAGCGCCTCGGGCACGCCGCCGACGTCGGAGGCAACCACCGGGATGCCACGAGCCAGTGCCTCGACGACGACCATCCCGAAGGTCTCACCACGAGAGGGCAGCACCAGCAGGTCCGCGGCGGCGTACCGCTCCGCAAGAGCGACACCGGTGAGCGGGCCATGCAGCCAGACCCGATCGTCGAGGCCGAGCTCACCGACACCATGACCGATCTCGGTGGCGAAGCCGGGGTCCACGTCGAGGGAGCCGACACAGTCCAGCCGCCAGTCCAACCGCCAGTCCAGCTGCCAGTCGAGCTCGGTCAGCGTCGACAAGGCAGCGAGCAGCACGTCCAGCCCCTTGCCAGGGGTCACCGCGCCCACACAGAGCAGCCGACTCCCGTCGGGGCGCGGCACAGTCACCGGTGCCGGATCGACCCCGGGTGGCGCCACCGCGACGTGATCGAGGCCGTAGTGATCGCGCAGCCACTCCGTCGTCCACCGACTGGTTGCCACCACGAGGTCCGCACCAGCCAGTGCCGCAGCCTCCGCCTCCCGACAAGCCACCGACCCAACACCCAGCGGGAGATGCACCAACACCCCGAGAGACTGGCCATCGGGTCGTCCCAGCACGGCGTCCGGGCAGCCGGACGCGACCAGCCCGTCGACCAGGACCATCTGGTCCGAGGGGAGCACACCCAAGACAGCAACCAGGTCGCCGATCGGGCACTCCGCCACGCTCCACCCGAGAGCGCGGAGCGCGTCGGCGAGCCGCAAATCGTAGACGTTGCCGCCACTCGGCCGGATGGGATCGTCGATCCCGTCCGGCACCACGAGCGACAGTGCGGGCATGTCAGGCCTCGGAGCCGTCGAGTGGGCCGAGCTCATAGCTCGCCCAGGCGATGTGCGACTCGTGCAGTGTCACGGTGATCCCGGCCAGCCGGCGTGCTCCCTCACCGAGCGCACCGGCACGAGCCCGGTCCGCGAGCCGGTCGGCGACCACCCGAGCAAGCACCTCGGTGGTCGTGTTGAGCCCGGCGAGGTCGGGCTCATCGTCCAGGTTGCGATAGGTCAGGACGGCGAGCACCTCGGCCAGCGCCTCGGCGGCCAGCCCGATGTCCACCACCACTCCGTCCTCGTCGAGCTCGTCGCGGGAGAAGGTCGCATCCACCACGAAGGTGGCTCCATGAAGCCGCTGCGCCGGCCCGAACGCCTCGCCGCGCAGGCTGTGCGCGACCATCATGTGGTCGCGGACGGTCACCCGGAACATCAGGCCCCCTCATAGTCGACCGTGTGGCAGAGCGTGTTCCCTGCGGCCAACGTCGCCATCGTCTCGGGCAGATCGGCGAACCGCGATGCACCGGTGAGCAGCACGTCGAAGGCGTCGTCGGTGAGCAGATCGAGAGCCAACGCCAGCCGCTCCCCGGCCGATCGGCCACGGCCGAAGGGGGACACGGTGCCGACCTGACTCGATCGGATGCCGAGCCGACGGCTATGGAACGCCTCTCCGAGAGCAAGCGTCACCTCGCCGTCGCCATACCAACTCAGCTCCAACACCTCCCCCTCCGGCGCGAGCAGCTCCAACGACCGGCGCAGCCCGACGGCGGTAGCACTGGCATGGATCACCAGGTCCTGCTCGCCGGGCGCCTCCGCAGGGGTCGCGAAGTCGACGCCGAGCGCCTCGGCCACCGCGGCCCGATCAGGTCGTACGTCGACCAGGGTGACCCGGGTGCCCGGGATCCTGCCCAGCAGGCGCGCCACGCAGCAGCCCACCATCCCCGCCCCGACCACCGCGACCCGGTCGCCGATCACGGGCCGAGCGTCCCAGAGTGCGTTGACCGCGGTCTCGACCGTGCCGGCGAGCACAGCGCGGCGGCTCGGCACCCCATCGGGTACGACGACAACGGCCGCCGCGGACACCACGTAGGCGCTCTGGTGGGGGTAGAGGCAGAAAACCCGCTGCCCCAGCAATCGATCCGGACCCTGCTCGACGACGCCGACGTTGAGGTAGCCGTACTTCACCGGCCCGGGCAGCTCTCCCTCCTGGAAGGGCGCCCGCATCGCGGCCCGCTGGGAGGCGGGGACCCGCCCGGCGAAGACCAGCGACTCGGTGCCTCGGCTGACCGCCGAGTGGAGCGTGCGCACCAGCACGTCGTCGGGGCCGGGCTCGGGCAGGTCTGCCTGCCGAAGCTCACCTCGACCGGGCGCGGTGACCCAGAACGCCCGAGCCATCACCACTCCCTTCTCGATGCCGGCTGAACCGGTCCCGGCTGCCATCCGTATCTGCACACATGCCATGGAGATCCTCTGCCCGCGGAGTACCCGCCGGCGTCTCTCCTACACACGGCGGGAGCGGCTCCGAGGTTCAGCCACGTGTCTGGTATGCCATGCCGGCCAACCAGGTCACCCTGGTCCGAGCCATCCTCGTCGGCGGCGTCGCCGTGCTGGGGATCGAGTCGCTCGCCGGCCATCCTCACCCGTGGCCGCTGGCTCTGCTTGCCGCGATCGCACTGGGCCTGGACGCCCTCGACGGCAAGGTCGCGCGGCGAACCGGGACGGTGACCGCCTTCGGCGCCCGGTTCGACATGGAGGTCGACGCCTTCTTGATCCTGGTGCTGAGCGTCGTCGTGGCGCCGAGTGTCGGCTGGTGGGTGCTGCTGCTCGGAGCGGCCCGCTACGTCTTCGTCGCGTTCGGTCGGCTCTGGCCCTGGCTCCGAGGAAAGGCACCACCGCGACCGTGGTGCAAGGTGGTCGCCGCGGTCGTGGGCGTCGCGTTGACCGTCACGGCAACCGAGATCCTTCCGCGGCCAGCCGCGGAGCTCCTGCTGGCCATCTGCCTCTGCCTGCTGGCCGAGTCGTTCGGCCGGGAAGCCTGGGAGCTGTGGCGCCGACGAGCAACGGCCGACGTGCCCAGGCCCGGATCGCTACTTCCACGGGTGACGACGGTCGCGGCGGCACTGCTGGTCTGGGCGGCGCTGGTGCTGCCCGACCGGACCGAGCGGCTGTCGCCGGAGGCGTTCCTCCGGCTGCCGGTAGAGGCCCTGCTCCTCGTCGGGGTGGCGCTCTGGCTGCCGCCGAGAGCGGCGCGGGTGGTCGGCGCGGTGACGGGCCTTGGGCTCGCTGTGCTCGCGCTGCTGAGCGTGCTCGACCTGGGCTTCGGCGCCGTGCTGGACCGGCCGTTCGATCCCACCAGCGACTGGACCTTCCTCCGCTCCGGCGTCGGGGTGCTCGGCGATTCGCTCGGCAACGCAGGCGCGATCACGGTCGCTGTCGGAGCCGGGCTCGCCGCCATCGCGCTACTCGTGGCGCTCCCGTTGGCCGTCGTACGCCTGCTTCGGATAGCCGCTGGCCACCGCGCGGTGACCGGGCGAGCGGCGGTCGGCCTCGCCCTGGTCTGGTGCCTGCTCGCCGTCAGCGGGTTGCGGCTGGCCGGCGGCGAGGTCGCGTCGGCGGTGGCTGCCACCCAGGTCTACCACGAGGTGACCCGACTGCAGGACGACCTCGAGGACCGCTCCACCTTCGCGGCCGAGATCGAGCACGACCGCTTCGCCACCACGCCGGAGAGCGAGCTCCTCCGCGGCCTGCGCGGCAAGGACGTCCTGCTGGTCTTCGTCGAGAGCTACGGGCGGGTCGCCGTCGAGGGCACCAGCTACTCCCCCGGGATCGACGCCGTGCTCGAGGCAGGCACCGACCGCTTGCGGGCCGCCGGCTACTCCACGCGGAGCGCCTTCCTTACCTCGCCGACGTTCGGCGCCGCCAGCTGGCTGGCCCACTCGACCACGCAGTCGGGACTGTGGGTCGACAGCGAGCGCCGCTACTCCCAGCTGCTCGGCAGCGATCGGCTGACCCTGAGCGGCGCGTTCCATCGAGCGGGCTGGCGCACCGTGCTGGACATCCCCGCCAACACCGGGGACTGGACGGCGGGGGTCGACTTCTACGGCGTGGACGCGCTCTACGACTCTCGCAACGTCGGCTACCACGGGCCGGAGTTCGGCTATGCGCCGATGCCCGATCAGTATGTCCTCGAGGCGTTCCGCCAACGCGAGCTGACCCCCAGACCGCGGCAGAACGTGATGGCGGAGATCGACCTGGTCTCCAGCCACCACCCATGGGCGCCGCTGCCTCACCTGGTGCCGTGGGAGGAGCTCGGCGACGGCTCGGTCTTCGACGGCATGCCCGAGCAAGACCTCTCCTCCGACGTCGTCTTCCGCGACCCGGATCTGGTCCGCGACTACTACGGTCGCTCGGTGGAGTACACCTGGCAGGCGTTGACCTCCTTCCTCACCACCTATCGCGATCCCAACCTCGTGCTGGTGGTGCTCGGCGACCATCAGCCGCACTCCTACGTCAGCGGGGAGGACCCTGGCCACGACGTGCCGATCTCGGTGATCGCCCAGGACCCTCAGGTGCTGCGTCGGATCGACCGTTGGGGCTGGGATCGCGGGCTGCTGCCCGACCCTGCCGCTCCGGTGTGGCGGATGGACCGCTTCCGGGACCGGTTCCTCCACGCCTACCGGTGATCAGGAGCCGAGCTCGAGCACGTCCTTGCCGCCGGCATTGCGTACGACGACCGTGACGATGTCGTCGACCCCGGTCGCGGTGGCGGCGGTCAACCGCATCGGCTCGCCCGGCACGGCGCGCCAGGTGGCCACCCGCTCCTGGTCGCCATTGGCGGTTCGGACATACATAGCGAAGGTCTCGTCGGGCCCCTCGGACCACGCGCCACCACCGGCGTACTCGCAGACCAGGTCCAACCTGGTGCCCCACGCCACGCCGGTCATCGAGAGGTCGGCTGCCAGCGGCTCGTCGCCGATGGCCTGCATCGGTCGCGATGGGGCGAGCTGTGGCGTGGCGCTCGCGCTCGGCCCGGCGACGGCGTCGTCGCGGTCCGCGGCGCGCGTCAGGACCACGGCACCGAGGGTGGACAGCACCACGGCAGCGGCGGCGACGGCACCGACCGCCCACCAGCGGCGACGCTCCTGTCGGTGCACCTCCGCGATCAGGGCGGGCAGCAGCGACTCGGGCACCGGCTCGGCGGCCTCTCCAGACCAGACATCGGCCGGCACCCGAGCCAGCAGTCCGGGCAGCCCAGCGAGCTCACGGACCGCGGCCGAGCAGGCCGCACAGTCGGAGAGGTGCCGCTCGAAATCGATCCGTTCACTGGGCGACAGCGCGCCGAGCACGTACGCCGCGTCCAGGTGGGCCAGCTCGCAGGTCACCGGGTCACCCCCAGCTCTTCCAGCGCCAGCCGGAGCGCGCGCAGGGCGTAGTGGGTCCGCGACTTCACGGTGCCCTCCGGGACACCGATCCGGTGAGCCGCCTCGGCGACCGTCGCGCCGCGGAAGTAACACTCGAAGAGCACCTCACGGTGCTCGCGCGACAACCCGGTGACCGCCTCGGCCATCACCCAGGACAGCAGCAGCTGGTCGGTGCGGTCGTCGGCGGCGCGAGGCTCCGGGACGTCCGCCACGGCAAGCTCGCGTTGGTGGCGACGGGAGCGCCACTCGTCGATGACGATGTTGCGGGCCACCGTGAAGAGCCAGGCGCGGACCGAGCCACGCCTTCCGTCCAGCTCGGCGAAGTGGCGCCAGGCGCGCAGCATGGTCTCTTGGGCGACGTCTTCGGCGAGCGCCCGATCGTTGCCGACCAGGCGCAGGCAGTAGCCCCACAGCGCCGCGGCATGCTCGTCGTGCAACTGCCGCATCAAGGCCACCGAGCCCTCTGGCATCGCACCTCCTCGCTGAGCAACCGGCCCATCGGAGGAGACGACTCAGCCTCCCGAACGGTTCACCCGTCCCGACGATCCGCCGCCTTCTCGTCGGCGAGCCGCAGTGCCCGAGAAACGTACTCCTGTGCCTTCTGGGCGTGGTCGGCATAGCCCTGCAGGTCGCCGGTCCGCAGCGCATCGTCGGCGAGCTGGAACTCACGGTCGGCGCGGGAGAGCAGGTTGCGGACCTGGCTGGCGACCGAGCCATCACCCTTCCCGCCGTTGCCGTTGCCGTTCCCGTCCCCGCCATTGCCAGTCCCGCCGCCGGTCTCGGCGGGTCCGCTGAGGCCGAGCAGGTCGAAGATCGCCCGATCGAAGGTGGTGCCGATGCCGACCGCCTCCTTGCCGAGCGAGACCGCCACGAACTGCAGCACCGGATAGTTGCCCTCGCCGCCGGACCGCTGGACATAGATCGGCTGCACATAGAGCAGCCCACCGTTGATCGGCAGGGTCAGCAGGTTGCCGGGCAGCACCTTCGAGTCGCCTTGGCGATAGCTGAGCAGAGCCTCCTTGACGTCCTCGTCGGCACCGATCTGGTTGGCGATCTGACCCGGGCCGGCGATCTGCTCGTTCGACCCGAGCCGCAGGATCTGCAAGGTGCCGTAGCCATCGGTGTCGGCCTCGGAGTCCGCCGACAAGAAGGCCGCCAGGTTGCTGCGGTTGGTCGGCACGAACACCGAGGTCAGGGAGTACGCCGGCGCCTCCTCCCCACCCAGCGGCGACACGGTGAGCCGATAGGGAGGCTGCAGGCTGTCGTGCTGATCGGGGTCAGCAGGCACCGACCACTGGTCGTTGCGCTCGTAGAAGTCGGCTGCGTCGGTGACATGATAGGACGCCAGCTGATAGCGCTGCACCTTGAACAGGTCCTCGGGATAGCGCAGGTGCGGCAACAGTTCGTCAGGGATCTCGCTGCGATCCTTCACCGTGCCGGGGAACGCCGACCGCCAGGCCTGCAGCAGCGGGTCCGACTCGTCCCAGGCATAGAGCGTGACCGTGCCGTCGTAGGCGTCCACGGTGGCCTTCACCGCGTTGCGCATGTAGTTGATCTCGTCGGTGGGCAGAGTCTGGAAGCCGCTGTTTTGTGCCAACGCGTCGTTGGTCATCGACTCGAAGGACTCCAGCTCACCGTTCGGGTACTCGTCGCTGGTGGTGTAGCCGTCCATGACCCACACGACCCGGTGGTCCACCACCGCCGGGAACGGATCCTCGTCGACGGTCAGCCAGGGCGCGACGTTCTCGACCATCGAGCGCGGATCGCGGTTGAACAGGATCTTGGAGTTGTCGTGCACCCGCTGTGACAGCACCAGGTTGGCGTCACCGAAGCGCACGGCGAACATCAGCTTGTTGAGCAGGTTGGAGATCGGCACGCCAGCCTGGCCGTCGTACGTCGTCGTGGTCTGCTCGTCGTCCGACTCCGCGCCACCGGGCAGGTCAAGCTCGACGTCGGCCGAGGAGCTGGAGGCCTTGCCCACGATGGAGTAGTCGGGGCTCTGCTCGCCGAAGTAGATCCGGCCCTCGTAGCCGCCGGACTCGTCGGTGATCTCACCGCGCGGCGGGATGTCCTTCTCCGCCCAGGCCGGGTCGGTGCCGGTCGCCTGCTTGCCGTTGTCGGCGGGGCGCTGGTTGCCGTAGGCGGCGATGACGCCGTAGCCGTGGGTGTAGACGGTGTGCAGGTTCGACCAGTTCTTGGAGTTGTCGGGCAGGCCGTTCTGGTTCAGCTCGCGCACGCCGAGCACGAGATCCCGCTCCCGGCCCAGGATCTGGTAGCGATCGACGTCGAGGATCGGCGCGGTGGAGTAGTAGCCGCGGACCTGCTGCTTCTGCTCGAACAGCTGCTGCACCAGGCGCGGGTCGACCAGCCGGACACCGGGGTTGTCGACCGCCTTCGCGGCCAGCTCCTCGTTGTTCAGCGAGGAGACCCCGTTGTAATCGGTGACTTTGGTGTCGGCGATGCCGTAGGAGTCTCGGGTCGCCTCAATGTTGCGCTCGATGTACGGCGCTTCCTTGTCCGCCTCGGTCGGCTCCACCTGGAAGCGCTGCACCACCGCGGGCCAGATCATCCCGAGCAGCACCGAGGAGAGGACCATCAGACCCAGTCCGACCAGGGGCAGTCGCCAGGTGCGCCGCCAGGTGTTGAGGAAGAAGAGCAGCGCGCAGATCACTGCGATGCCGGTGAGGATGTTCTTGGCCGGCAGGTCGGCGTGCTCGCCGGTGAAGCTCATCCCGGTGAAGCGGGCGCCTTGGTGGGTGAGCAGGTCGAAGCGGCTCAGCCAGTAGCCCACCGCCTTGGCGAGCAGGAAGATCCCGGCCAGCACGGACAGATGGGCCTGCGCGGCCGGGGTGAACCGGTCCCGCCGCGCGGCGAGCTGGATGCCGCCGAAGAGGTAGTGCACCACGGTCGCCGCCAGCAGCGAGACCACGGCCACCGCGGTCACCACGTCGACCAGGAAGTGCAGCCACGGCAGCTGGAAGAGATAGAAGCCGATGTCTCGATGCAGGAACGGGTCGGACTGGCCGATGGAGACCGAGTTGCGCCAGAGCAGGAAGCTGCGCCACTGGCCGCCCGCCGACGCACCGGTGAACACTCCCACCAGGAGCGAGAAGCCGAGCAGCAGCCACTTGCGGATCGGGTTGACGGCCTCCCGGTAGCGGTCGAGACCGACCTGTTCGGGCGAGGTGGGGCGGAAGATCGGACGCAGCCGGTAGGCGATCAGCATGTTCGCGCCGACGGTGATCGCCATCAGCAGCCCGAAGACGACGAACAGCAGGATCCGGGCACCGACCAGCGTGCCGAAGACACGGGTGTAGCCCACCGAGTCGAACCACAGCTTCTGGGTCCACAGCGCGGAGAACATCATGAAGCCGAGCAGGAGGGCCGCCAAGATCAGGACGGTCAGCAGCAGAGCCCGGCGACGCGCTGGTCTCGGCGGGCGTGCGAGCGGGGCCTCGTCACCCTCGTCGTCGAACAGCTCACTCATCGCGTGGACTCCTCCTGCAGTGTCTCTGCCAGCAGCTCCAGCAGTCCCGGCACCAGGTCGGGTCCGCTGAGCACCGAGTCGGGGTCGTCGTGGGCACGCATCCGCAGCGCGCAGTAGGACGCCCCGCTCCGTGTGATGGCAGCGACGATACGCACCTCTTGTCGGTCGGGGTGCTGGCGTGCGTACGACGTCGCCGACGCACTGTCGTCGAGAAGTTCCTCGTCGGCGCCCGGTGGCAGCACCAGCCGCTCGACGACGGCGGCGCAGCCAAGGACCTCGCCGGGCCAGCTGATCGTCTGCAAGAGCCGCTCCAACTGCTCGTCGGTGACCTCCTGCTCGATCGGGGTCAGTGCCCCCTGGCCCGGGCCATCCTCGATGCCCAGCGCGGCCGCCAGGGTCGGCTCGCGGCGCACCAGGTCGGCGGTCGGCACCAGTGCGAACAGGCGCGCCGGCTGATCCCAGCCGCTCTCGGCGGCGTGGGCCTCGAGCTCACGCACCGCCGCGGCCAGCCCGAGGTCGGTCAGCGGATCGCTCATGCCGCCCCCTTCTGGGCGCACGTCGGCAAGGTGGCGTCATGGTTCTTCGTCCACGCCTCGACCGCGTCGATCGCGTCGTCGAGCTTGCGGATTCTGACCAGACGCATGTCGCCGTTCGGCGCGCCCCGGGCTTCGCCGCAGTTAGTGGACGGCACCAAGAACAGCCCGGCACCCGCGTCACGCGCGGCGACGATCTTCTGCTGGATGCCCCCGATCGGGCCGACCTTGCCCTGGTCGGTGATCGTCCCGGTGCCGGCTACGTTCTGGCCACCGGTGAGGGAGCCGGGGGTGAGCGTGTCGTAGATGCCGAGGGAGAACATCAGGCCAGCGCTCGGACCGCCGATGTTCGGTCCGACGTTGAGGCTCACTTGGAACGGGAACTTGTAGCCCACCACCCCAGGCTGGATGCCGACCCGGGTCTGCCCGTCGACGGTCGTCGGGGTGACCTCGACGCTCACCCGCTTGCCATCACGCCGGACGACGAAGTCCAGCGGCTGCCCGGGCTCGACGGCGGTCACGGCGTCGACCACGTCTTGCGCCGTCTTGAGCCGAGTGTCGCCGATGCGGAGGAGGACGTCGTGGACCTTCAGCTTGCCCTCGGCTGGCAGCCCCTCCTGCACGGCGAGCACCTGGATGATCGGGGTGACTTCGAAGCCGAGCTCGGTGAGCGCAGCGGCCACGGCGGTGTCTTGGGAGCTGGCCATCTGGGCGGCTGACTCCTGGTTGGACTGCTCGGCCGTCTCGCCTGCGGGATACTGCACCTCGCGCGGATAGACCGCCTCCTCGGGGCTGAGCCAGGCCCCCATGGCCCTCCACAGGCTGACGCTGCCGTCGGCGGGCGTGACCAGGACCGTGGTCATCCTCAGCTCGCCGTCGTCGCGAAACGTCTTGTGGCCGCTGACCCGGATCACTTCCTTGCCGTCCTTCTCGCCGAGCACGTTCACCGTCGGCCCCGGTGAGTAGGTGACGTAGGGCACGGGCAGCAGCGTCGCTGCCAGGAACAGGCCGACCAACAGCGCCACCGCCACCAAGGTGACGTTGAGGCGCTGATTCATGCGGCCAAGCCTCTCATCCGCCCCAACCAGTGCCGGTCAGGAGGCCCGTCGACCAACCTCCGGCTCGGAGTCCACCGCGCTCGGAGGGCGGATCGCCACCCCGCTGCTCTCGGTGTGGGGGGCCGGTCGGGGCGCATAGCGGACCGGGCGGTCACTGGCCAGAGCCCGGCCCAACCGCGCGGCGGTGCGCACCCGGTCCTCGTCGTCGTTGCTCTGGTCGCGGCCGGCCCATGCCGCCCACACCATCGCGGCCGTCGTGACGACGGCGGCGGGCACCAGCCAGAGCAGGATCTCCATCGCTCCAGGGTAGGTCGCGCCGACCGCCCAGCAGGCCGGACACGCGCATCAGCCGGAACGCACGTCAAGGAGTGCCGACCCACTCCTCCGAGCCGTCGCCGAAGCGTTGGTGCTTCCAGATCGGCACCTCGGCCTTGAGCGTGTCGATGAGCGCCCGGGAGGAGGTGAAGGCGTCACCGCGGTGCGCCGCCGCAGTGGCGGTGACGACGGCGATGTCTCCTACGTCGAGGTGTCCGACCCGGTGGATCGCGACGACGGCGCGGACGTCGTGCTCCTCGGCGATCCGCTCGCACACCTCGCGCATCCGGTCCAGCGCGGTCGGGTGGGCGGAGTAGTCCAGCGAGGTGACGCCTCGGCCGCCGTCGTGGTCGCGCACCCGACCGACGAAGAGGCTGAGCCCGCCGCTGGTGGCGTCGGCCATCGCCGCGAGCACCTCGTCCACGTTCAGTGGCTCGTCTCGCAAGGCCACCAACCGGACCCGCTCGGCGACGGTGCCCCCTTCTGCCGGGCCGTCATCTGTGGTCACCAGGCGAGCCTACGAGATCGCGTCCACGACGTCGTACGACGGCCGCCAGGTACCTTGGAGACATGAGCAACGACCCCGCCGACCCGTCCGACGAAAGTGGCCCGGCGGACCAGAACCCCTTCCGAGGCACCCCGTTCGAGCAGTTCTTCAGCGGATCGGGCATGCCCGACCTGACCATGCTGTTCAGCCAGATGCAGTCCCTGATGCAGCCGCACGACGGCCCGATCAACTGGGACCTGGTCATCGACACCTCACGCAAGCTGGTCGCGCAGCAGCCCGACCCTTCGCCCGCCCAGCGCCAGAAGGACGCCGTCGCGGATGCCGTCCAGTTGGCCGACCACTGGCTCGACAGCGCCACCGGCTTCCCGTCGGGCGTGCAGACGACGGCGGCGTGGAGCCGTGCCGAATGGATCGTCAGCACTCAGCAGGTCTGGAAGGTGTTGGTGGACCCGGTCGTCGGCCACCTGGTCTCGGCGATGGGCAACGCCCTGCCCGCCGAGGCGCAGTCGATGGCCGGCCCGCTGCTGGGCATGCTGGAGAAGGTCACCGGCCTGATGGTCGCGACGCAGGTCGGTCAGGCACTGGGCGGACTGGCCGGCGAGGTGTTGTCGGCCTCCGACATCGGGCTGCCGCTGGGTCCGACCGGCCAGGCGGCGTTGCTGCCCACCAACATCACCGCGTGGGCGGAGGGGATGGATCTCGAGCAGAGCGACGTGCTCCTCTATCTCGCCCTGCGGGAGGCGGCCCACCAGCGGCTCTTCGCCCATGTGCCCTGGCTGCGCGACCACCTGATCGGAGCGGTCGCGGACTACGCCGGTGGCATCGAGATCGACGTGACCGGGTTGGAGGATCAGATGCGCGGTCTGGACCTCAACAACCCGGCGGCGTTGCAGGACGCCATGCAGGGCGGCCTGTTCGAGCCCAAGCCCACCCCCGCCCAGCAGGCGGCGCTGTCGAGGCTGGAGGTCACCCTGGCGCTGGTCGAGGGCTGGGTCGACGAGGTCGTCGGGCAGGCGACCGAGGGCCGGATGCCTGCCGCCACCCGACTGCAGGAGACCATCCGGCGGCGGCGTGCCGCGGGTGGCCCGGCGGAGGAGACCTTCGCCGCCCTGGTCGGCCTCGAGCTCCGGCCGCGCCGGCTGCGTGACGCCTCCACCCTGTGGGGCTCGTTGCGCTCCCGGCAGGGTGCCGAGGCACGTGACGGGGTCTGGATGCACCCCGACCTGCTGCCCACCGCGGACGACCTGGACGACCCGCTCGGCTTCCGGGAGGGGGCGAGTGCCCCGGCGGCGATGACCGCCGAGGAGTTCGACGCCGAGCTGCAGAACCTCCTCGACGGAGGTCTGGGCAGCGACGACGACGCGTGACCCCTGGTGCGGTGACGCTGCACGCCGACGCGCTGGCCACGCTCGAGGCATGGCCCGCGCCGACGCCGGAGCAGGAACGGCTGCGCGAGCGGTACGTCGAGCATCTGGTCGCGCACCCCGATGGACTGCACCGCAGTTGCTATCCCGATCACCTCACCGCGAGCACGCTGGTCGTCTCTGCCGACCGGTCGGAGGTGCTGCTGACCCTGCATGCGAAGGCCCGCCGGTGGTTCCAGCTCGGCGGTCACTGCGAGGCCGACGACGGCGCGCTGGTCGACGCCGCATGGCGTGAGGCCACCGAGGAGTCCGGTCTGTCTGGCCTCGTGTTGGATCCGACGCCCGTGCAGCTGAGCGAGCACGCCGTGCCGTTCTGCGATCCGCGGGGCGGCAGCCGCCACCTCGACGTACGCTTCTGGGCCATCGCTCCCGAGGGCGCCGACCATCGGGCAAGCGAGGAGTCCCTCCGACTGGGCTGGTTCCCGGTCGACGCCCTGCCGAACCCCGAGCTAGAAGAGCTGGTCCGGCTCGCTCTCGCCCGCTGACTCGTCCGTGGCCGAACTGCCGACCAGATCCGAACCCTTCAGTCGAGCAGCGTCCGAGAAGCCGTCCAGATATCCCTTGGCGCGCTCAGCCTGGGGATAGCGGTCGACCCACGCCCAGAACTCGGCGTCGTGGCCGGGGACGAGGAGGTGGGCGAGCTCGTGCACCAACACGTAGTCGACGACCCACGCCGGCATCGGCTGCAGGCGGCTGGACAGTCGGATGGACCGGTCCGCGGGAGTGCAGGAGCCCCACCTGGCCTGCTGGTTGTCCACCCATCGCACGGTGGCCGGCCGGGCCCGGCCGTCGAGGTGCTTGCGGCTCAACTGCTGGGCACGCTGCATCAGATCGTCGTCGGAGGGACGCCGACGAGCCTCGCTGCGCTCGACGCGCTTGACCATCGTCTCCACCCACTCGGCCTCCTGGGCACGGGTGAGCGAGGCGGGCACGAGCACGACGATCTTCTCGCCGTCGCGATAGGCCGACACTGTCCGGCGCCGGCGACGCGAGCGCCGCACCTCCACCTCCTGGCTCGTCATATCGGCGACGCTACCCAGGGCCACCGACACCGCCGGCTGCCGCCCAGTCGAGGAGCCGCTCCTGGGGCCAGGTGTTGACGATCCGATCGGCGTCGATGCCGGCGGCCTCGGCGCGTGCACAGCCGAAGCCGAGCAGGTCGAGCTGCCCGGGAGCATGCGCGTCGGAGTCGATGGAGAACAGGCAGCCGAGGTCCCTGGCCAGCTCGAGCAGGCGGGTGGGTGGGTCGCGGCGTTCGGGCCGCGAGTTGATCTCCACGGCGACGTCATGCTCGACGCAGGCGGTGAAGACCGCCTCGGCGTCGAAGCGGCTCGGTGGGCGGGTGCCCCGGTTGCCGGTGACCAGCCGACCGGTGCAGTGGCCGAGCACGTTGGTGAACGGGTTGGCGATCGCGCGCACCATCCGGCGGGTCATCGCCTCTCGCTCCATCGCCAACTTGGAGTGCACGCTGGCCACCCGCACGTCCAATCGCTCCAGCATTCGGTCGGTCTGGTCGAGACGGCCGTCCTCGAGGATGTCCACCTCGATCCCCTTGAGCAGCGTGAAGCCACCGTCGAGGTGTTCG
The DNA here is from genome assembly GCA_039811985.1 of Nocardioidaceae bacterium. GTDB lineage: Bacteria > Actinomycetota > Actinomycetes > Propionibacteriales > Nocardioidaceae > Nocardioides. Next base: position 17,089 of record JBDHZT010000016.1, read on the forward strand.
TTGACCGCATCGACCACCCCGAGCTGACGGGTCAGCCGCTCGGCCGAGAGCCCTCGGGCGACCTTCAGCCGCGGCGAGTGGTCGGTCAGCACGAGGTACTCGTGACCCAGCTCGATCGCGGTGAAGGCCATCTCCTCGATCGGTGAGCCGCCGTCGGACCAGTCCGAGTGCGAGTGCAGGTCGCCCCGCAGCCGCGCGCGCAGCTCGACGCCGGCCGCGGTGACCGGACCGCCGTACTGCTCCTCCAGCTCGACCAGTCGCGTCGGCGTGGTGCCCGAGACGGCCTCCTCGACGACGCGCGCCGTGCTGGCCCCGATGCCGGGCAGGGTGGTGAGGGTGCCCGCCTCGACGTGGTCGCGGAGCTCCTCGTCCGACAGCGGCAGCAAGGTGGCGGCAGCGGCGCGGAATGCCTTCACCTTGTAGGTGTCCTCGCGTGCCCGCTCCAACAAGAACGCCATCCGGCGCAGGGCAGCGACAGGGTGCACTTCGGGTCCGGACTCTGACACGTTGGGCGACTTTCTTTCTTCCACAACCGGTGGACTCCATTGTGGCTGGTCATCGCGGCGTACGGCGGATCCGTCACCGCGGTTTCCACAGTTGTGGGCCGTTCATCCCCCGCTCTTCCACCGGTTGTCGGGGGTTCTACACAGGCTCTCCACAGGTCTCTCCACAGCGTCGTCGAGAGTCGGGCGACCGGCAGTTGACCGCCGACCGACCGACCTCCTAGCGTTGCCGCCAGATGGGGCCCCGGCCGCACAAAGAGACGCTCGCAAGGGGAAGGCAAGTGTCTCGATGAGCGGCGGGGGCCTCCTCTCTTGTGGGGGCCTGCTCGGGCCAGGCGGTCAGAGCCCGGCTGGCACCGAGCCAGACGCGGTGCGGTGTGCCTCCCACGCGTCGCGACGGGCGTGGGTTAGGGTTCAAGACGGTCCGAATGGCGCAGCCGTTCGGGCTCCGACGGGCTTCCCCGGACACCCCGTCGCGACGACCGAACGAGTAACTAGGCAAGGAGGCCGTCATGGCGGAGACCTGGAGCGGCGAGTTCTACTGCGTGAAGTGCAAGGAGAAGCGCCAGGCCGACGGTGAGGTCAGGGTGAACGACAAGGGCACCAGGATGGCCAAGGCCGTCTGCCCGGTGTGCGGCACCAATCTCAACCGCATCCTCGGCAAGGCGTGATCGCCTCGCGCTGACCCATGAACTCTCAGCGGCGTCGGCTGGCCGGTCAACGGCCAGGCGGCGCCGCTGCGCATGTGGTGGCCCATGGTCACGTGTGACTTCTGTGGCCGCGTCGCCGACGAGGGCGCGGCGACGCTGACCTGGTCGACCGCCGTCGAGAACGGCCGTCAGCGGATCTACTGCGACGAGTGCTCGCGTCAGCATCTGCGTGCCATGGAGGGCAAGCTGGACTCGGAGTATTGGTAGGCCCCTCCGACGCGAGCTGTCAACCGACGTCGAGCAGCTCGTCCCAGCCGCACCCGCAGTGTGGGTGTCGGCCGAATCTCCGGATCGGCATCCGCAGCGACCGATCCACTTCGATGGCGCGCGACCAGGTGGCTGGCTCCTCCCCGCCTGCGAAGGTCGCCAGGTCCCGCACCGCCATCGCCTGGCCCAGCGAGAGCAGGAGCGGGTCCACCGGCTCGGGCACCAGCCGGTCGGTGACCGGATCGGCGTACTGCTCCGAGACGAGCGGTCTCCGCGGATCGGTGTCGGCCAGGTGTGCGTCCACGCAGCGCAGGCAGGCCGTCCGGCCGGCAAGCACGAACGGTCCGACCGTGACTCGGCCCTCCACGACGGTGAGGAGCAGGTGCGGGGCGCCGGTGCGGATCATCGGGTCGAGCGACTCGCGACGGATCTCACCGAGCGAGCCGATCAGTCGGGCGAGCGGCGGGCGACGGCTGTGCGGCTGCGTCACCCGCATCCCCGCATCGCCTAGGAGCTTGGTCAGCGCCGGACGCCACGGTGTCGGCACGCTCAGCGCGACGGCGTCGACCGTGCGGCTCTCCAGCCGGTGGGTGGCCCCGGGGCCGTGAGTGAACTCGTCGGCAACGACTGCGTCGGTGACGCCGCGGGCACGCCACCGGCGCACGGCGGACCAGAAGTCGGCGCCGTCCACCAGCAGACCCGCCTCGGCGAGCCGGATCCCGTGCGGCAGCACGGCTTCGTCCCAGCTCACCTGGTCGCGTCCGTCGATCATCGCGGCAAGCAAGGAGCGCACCTCGGGTCGGTCGGGCAGCACCAGTGCACCGGGGCCGAGGCCGATGCGCAGGTGGTGGTCGTCGTTGCGGACCACCCGCACGCCGGGACGCAGCATCGGGCGAAGCGGCAACCCACTCGACTCGATCATGGCGGCACCCTGACACAGCACGCCACCTCCGCGTCGTTGGCCGTCCACAGCTTTCGAAATTGAGAGGGAGCCGGGCACGACCTCACGTGGTCGTGCCCGGCTCCGGGTGTTGCCCGCGATCAGGGCTGTTCGGTGAATCCGTTACAGCGCGCGGGCGAGGGCGAGTCGCGCCTGCTGCGCTGCCTGCTCGGCCTTGCGGCTCAAGCGGCGAGAGCGGGCCAGCTGGTGGCCACGCCGCAACTGATGCGCCTCTCCCAGGCGCGCGGACATCTGTGCGCGCGCGAGGTCCTCGTTCATGAGATTCATTGTCTTCTCCACTTCTCGATTCATGTCTGTGTTCGTGGTTGATGCTGGATCTGCCGAGTCACGCCGCATGGCGTCAGGCCGCCTCATCGGCGTCCTTCCGCGGCCGGCCACGGGGCCGCTTGCGGGGAATGACGACGCCTTGCAGGAAGAGCTCCCCACCCCACACGCCCCACGGCTCGCGACGCTCGAGAGCGCCCTGCAGGCACAGTGCGCGGACCGGGCAGTCCAGGCAGAGCGCCTTGGCGAGCTCCACGTCGCTCGGGGACTCGGCGAACCACAGCTCCGGGTCACCGGCACGGCACGGCAGCAGCTCCGTGGCGGAGCGGGTGACGGTGTCGTGCAGGCCTCCCAGAGACTGCGGACCCAGTAGGGACCGTTCGGCGGTCTCGTCGGCTCGATCGAGAACGCTGATGGACATCGGTTCTCCTCCTCATACTGATCGCTGGCTGGTGGTGCGAAACAGGTGTTGCGAAAACAAAAGGCCGCGGAACCCTTCGTGTGGGTTCCGCGGCCTGGAGGTTGCCGACATGTTGGTCTCAACAGATCGGTGGTCTCCAGGCAGAGGTTCCCCAGAAGTCGCCCCGGGCAACGCCGGTGGCAGTCGGCTTCACGAAGGTGTGCTCGCCCGTGATGCCCCGCAGGTCGCTGACCCCAAGGACATCCGCACGCGAGCGGGCAGACATGCCGAAGGCGCGGCCATACGTGGGCACGCAGATGGAAGACGGGTTCGCCGCCAGGATCGCGATGTTGCTCATGTGGGCCACCTCCTTCGGTGATCGGGCGCGGAGTTTGTCAGGCTCCTGATGCGCACAGTGGTTGCTGCCTCGGCTAACTTACCGTCCGTCTAGCAGGCAGGCAATTCTTTTTCAGGACCGGCGCGGCTTTCTTCGTTCTTAGCCGTGGAGAGGGTCCCCGCCGGGTGCTGGCTGCTCGCCGCGTCCTGGCCGCCTGGGGTGCTCGCCGACCAGGCAGCTACGCCCGGAGAGCGGGGCTCGACTTGCCGCTGCTGGCCGGGTCACGGCGCTCTTTCGTCCGGTGGAGGCCGTCGATTGTTCCAAAGCAGCACGCCAGACGCCGTTCTCGATGTCGTCTGCGCCCAATCGATGAGGCTTCGAGCCCGTGTCGGGCCGAAGTGCGTCGATTGTCCCGAAACGACACCATCGATTGGGCCGAAGCTGCATGCCGCTCCGTCTGCCGCGGTGCTGTGGTGGGTGAGTGCCCGGTATACGAGGCACTTTGCCACCATAGGACCGCGGGAGATGCAAGAAGACCGCGGCAGATGCCCACCGGCGCCCGCGAGAAGCCGGGCAGCACCAGCAACCCGGCCAGCAACCCGCCAACGCACGGTTTCACCGTGGTGCCCTCCAGGGGTTAGTACGATCCTGGCGATGGGCTTGGGGCGACTGGTCGTTGCGCAGCTGTGGCGGCGCGGGTCGCGGACGATCGCGATGCTGCTGGGCCTGGTGATCGCCTCAGCGGGGTTCAGCGTGCTGACCGCGCAGACCAAGGCTGAGACGCTCGCGGTGCGGGGCACGGTCAACGCCAACGCGCGGTCGGCGTACGACGTATTGGTGCGGCCGACCGGCTCGGTCTCGCAGGCCGAGGCCTCCGATGGTCTGGTGCAGGCACAGTTCTTGTCCGGGATCCAGGGTGGGATCTCGATGCGGCAGCTGCACCAGATCCGTCGGATCCCTGATGTCGAGGTCGCTGCCCCGGTCGCGGTGATCGGATACGTGGTGCCCAAGGTCCAGGTCCCGGTGCTGGAGAACCACCGGTTCGCGCTGACCGGTGACCGGACGCTGTTTCGGATCCGCTCCACCTGGCACCTCGACAACGGCGCGACAGTGGTTCGGTCGGCTCCGCGGTATCAGTATGTGACGGCCCATGAGCTGGTCGCGCCGCGCATCTTGTTCGGGCGGTACTTCGAGGTCGGGCCGCAGGGCCGCAAGGCGATCACCCGCATGTATGACATGCAGAAGACGGAGTCATCGGTGCGGCCGCCGCAGATCGACCTGGTGGCGCGGCGCCGCTATCTGGATCCCGACCCGTCCCCGGTGGCGGACTTCGCGGCCTCGGCGTTCCTGTCCGATCCCGCGCTGCAGACGCCGTTTCTGTTGCAGGCGATCGACCCGGTCGCGGAGGCGCAGCTGTCTGGCCTGAAGACCGCGATGATCAAGGGTGACTACTTGACCAACGCGCCGGTCAAGACCCGCCACAACTCACAACAGGTGCCGGTGCTGGTCCCGACCGAGTCCTCGACGAAGGTGACGGTCTCCTACCGGGTGGATCGGCTTCCGGCCAAGTACGCCGAGGCGTTCGGCAACGGGCACGGCCTGACCGGCGCCGCTACCGCACCAGGGACCTTGATGCTGCGCGGCCGGGCCGACCAGAGCGTGGCCTTCGAGAGATTCCTCAAGGGACCTCAGCTGGGGTCCCGCTCGCCGGCTTCCAGCCGCTACGCGACCCACTTCACCCAGCTGTTCACCGTCGGCCAGGCGCAATTCCAGACCCGTGAGGGCCCTGATGGGGCGGTGCGGGTGCCGGCGAGGGTGCGCAACAGACTGGGCACCTGGGGGAACCGGCCCTCATCCGAGCCGTACGGTCCGACCGTGCCTGCCGGTGGGGACGACACCGGGTTCCGCACGATGGCGGGCTATCAGTGGACGCTGAAGAACCCCCGCAACAACTGGTCCCCGTCGATGCACGTCGTCGGCCGATTCGATCCCGCGAGACTGCCTGGGTTCTCGTCCCTGTCGGAGGTGCCGTTGGGGACGTATGCGGCGCCGCCGTTGACGGGCGCGGACGCCGCGTCGCGGAAGGCGCTGGGCGACAAGCCGTTGCCGTTCAGCCCGAACATCGCCGGCTATCCGCAGCCGGCACCCCTGTTGCTGACGTCATTGTCGTCGCTTCCGGTCTTCGAGCAGGACTCTCGAGGATGGGTCTCGGTCATCGCCGACCGGATGGGCACGCCCATTGCGCCGGTGGATCAGGAGGCGCCGTTGTCGTCGGTGCGGGTGCGGGTGGCTGGGGTGACTGGGGTCGATGAGGTCTCCCGGGCGCGGGTGCGGCTGGTCGCGCAGCGCATCCGGGACCGGACCGGGTTGCAGATCGATGTCACGATCGGGTCCTCCCCGTCCCCGCAGAAGATCGAGCTGGCTGCCGGGAAGTACGGCCGCCCGGAGTTGTTGTTGCATGAGAACTGGGTGAAGAAGGGCACCGCGTTGGTCATCTTGAAAGCGGTCGACAAGAAGTCGCTGGCCCTGTTCTTGCTGGTTCTGGTCACCTGCGGGCTGTTTGTCGCCAACGCCGCGACCGCGTCGGTCCAGGCCCGCCGGGTCGAACTCGGGGTGCTGGCCTGTCTGGGCTGGGCGCCGGGCAATCTGTTCAGACTGGTTGCCCTGGAACTGGGTCTGACTGCGGTTACGGCCGGCAGCGTGGGGGCGGTGCTCGCGCTCGTGACCGGGACGGTCTTCGACATCCCCGTCGGGCTGGGCCGTGCCCTGATAGCGATCCCGGTCGCGGTCGCGGTCGTCCTGCTCGCCGGACTGGCATCGGCACGGGCGGCAGCGCACGCACCACCGATGGAGGCTGCCCGCCGCACGGCCCGGTTGCCGAAGCGGGCGTTCGAGCCGCGCACGGTGACCGGCCTGGCCTGGGTCAACCTACGACGGGTGCCGCAACGCGCCGTCCTCGCCGGGATCGCACTGACGGTGGCGGTGGCTGCGCTGGTGCTAGTCACCGGGATCCAGGCCGCCTTCCAAGGCGCCGTCGTCGGCACCCTGCTCGGCGACGCGGTCACCATCCAGGTCCGCGGCGCCGACATCGCCGCCGTCGCCGGAATCTGTTTGTTGGCCGGGATCGGGGTCGCCAACGTCACCTTCCTCAACCTCCGCGAACGAGCCGGAGAGCTGGCCACCCTGCGAGCCCTCGGCTGGGGCGAGGGCACCCTGACCCGGCTGCTGCTCATCGAGGCCACCTTCATCGGCCTGATCGCCGCCACCCTCGGCGCCGGACTCGGCGTACTGGGTCTGGGCTACGGCCTCGACCTCCCCATCCACGACATCGCCGCTGCTGCGGGCTGGTGCTGGGCCGCCGGCATCCTCATCGCACCCGCCGCAGCCCTGGCACCGGCGCTATCGGTCACCAGGCTCGACACCGTCACCGTCCTCAGCGAGGACTACTAGTGAAGACCGAAGGAGCTGGGGTGCTGGTCGGAGTCCAGGGAGTAACCAAGCAGTTCACCACCCTCGACACCGTGATCACCGCGGTCGACGAGGTGTCGCTGGAGATCGAGGTGGGCTCGATCGTCGCGCTCACCGGTGCGTCGGGGTCGGGGAAGTCGACGCTGCTGCATCTGCTCGGTGCGCTCGACATCCCCGATGCGGGCACTATCACCGTGACCGGCGGCCCCGACGGCGACCAAGACCTGACGAAGTTGAACCGCAAACAGCTGGCGGCCTACCGCCGTGGGATCGGGTTCGTGTTCCAGCAGTTCAACCTGCTGCCCACGCTGACCGTGATCGACAACGTCACCGTCCCATTGATCCCGCTCGGCAAACCCAGCGCCCAGGCCCGCGATCGGGCCCGGCAGCTGCTCGCCGATGTCGGACTCCCCGACCGCGACCACACCCTGGCCACCCGGCTGTCCGGGGGCCAGCAGCAGCGCGTCGCGATCGCCCGCGCACTCATCAACCAGCCGCGTCTGGTGCTGGCCGACGAACCCACCGGCAACCTCGACTCCACCACCGCGAGCCAGATCATCGACCTCCTCCTCGGACTCCGTGACACCCACGGCACCACCCTGGTCATCGCCACCCACGACCCCGACTTCGCCGCCCGCTGCGACCGCAGCATCACCATCCGAGACGGCCGGATCCACACCGACACCCCGACGAGATAGGGCACACTCCGGGGAAAGGCTCATCGAGGAGGCGGCTGTGCGGACGAAAGTGCTCAGCGGCGTCCTCGCCTGCCTCATCGTGTTCGGCATCGCGTGGTGGGCGATTCCGGCCGCCAACTTCAGCACGGACACGCATGACAACTATCTATACGCGCTGTGGGGCACGGCCCTCGTCATCGGAACGTTGCTCGCGGTGCCGGCCCGATCACGCGCGGCCGGCGTCGGCATCGTGGTCGGAACCGTCGCCGCGATCGTCTTCTTCTTCGTCGGCCTCGGGATCTACTACAGCCAAGAGCTCGCGGAGTAGACGACCCCCTATGCGCGCTGTTGGGCGAGGTACGCACGCTGGCAGCGTCCGATGGTCATGCTGCGCGGACAGTTGGCAATGGCGGCCTGGAACTCGACCGTGTACTTCTCGTCACCCACGGTGTAGTAGAGGCGGACGCCCGTGCGGATCGCCAAGCCAGGCTTGACGACCTCCAGCCCGATCTGCAGAACGCTGCCGACCTTGCCGGTCGCGAGGTCCGCACCTGCGGCCGGCACCAACGTTCCGAGGCCTTTGACCTGAGGTGGAAAGCCTTTGATGACCTGATAGGAGCCAACCTTCCGGTGTGGTCCCGCCAAGAGGATGCCGACCACCCGGAAGTGATCCACATCGGGTCCCGTGATCTCGACCCGACGCAGGACTCCTGGTTGGTCACCACTGAGCAGGATCCGCTCCATCCCATCGGTGAAGACGTCACCCACGTCATAGCGCACGACATAGCCGTGACCGAACGGCATCTGTACTGGCCCCCAGCGTGCCACCCACCGTTGTCGTCACGGGCGCGCCAGATGATCGCAACGGCGACCAGAATCAGAACAACGGCGACCACAACCATGCCGGTTCGGGCTGGGACCTTCCGCACGTCGCCTCCTTCACCACATCTGCCGAACACGACGGCGTAGGCGGTTCATCGCTCCTGTCCCTGGCTGGTCACGGTATCGGGGTGAGTCTCCATCCGTGGGTGTTCAGCCCCCGTTGGTGCGGAATCGTTGGACGACCGTGCGATCACCATCCGAATGGCCAGATCCTGCCGATAGCCGGCCGGGATCGGGCACACTCCGGGAAAGGCTCATCGAGGAGGCGGCTGTGCGGGGTGCGACGCGGCGCGACATCGGAGGGGCGCTGGTCGGCCTCGCTGCCCTGACGCTGAGCGGATGTGATGCCTCAACCTCGGCCAGCCCGCTCGCCGTCGAGGTCCAGAAGGCTCCGGACAGTCCGTGGGCGTCCACCGGCTTGCCCTACGGCGCCCGCGAAGACAATGGGAAGACCCTGCGGCTCAGCTATCGGGAACACTCGGTGTCACTTTCCACGACCAATCCGGATTGGACGAAGGCGGTCACCCTCAAGCCCGGCGAGGACACTCCTCGGTTGGAGCTGTCAACCGCGGGCGCGACCGCGGATGCCGGCATCTTCCAGCTCACCCCACCCGGTGGGGAGTCTGAGGTGTGGGAGCTGACGGGCGAGGGCGACTGGCAACAGATCGGATCGGGCTTGCCGAAGATCGCCCTCGCGGATGTCACCGGCCACCTGGTTGCCTGGGTCCAAGGTGCCGGAAAGAACGCCGAGAACCGCAAGGGCGCGAAGATCGTTGCCTACGACACCGAGGCGAACAAGGTCGCAGGTGAACTCGACGGATCGAAGCTGCCGGGCAACTACCTGTGGCTCATGGCCGTGAACGATGACACCGTCGTCGTACAAGCGGTTCACGACTCGCCCGACCAGGATTCGCGCTGGGCAAAGAACTACGCCTGGAATCCGCGGACGGGCGACCTGGTCGAGTTCACCGATGCACGGCCGGACAACTATGTCACCGTCACCGACTTCGACCAGGGGTCGAAGAGTCGCGTGCTGCTGTCCTTCCGAGAGGCGTCACGGATCGCGGGGCCGGAAGGCGAGACCGAGATCGGCAACTTCGGCTTCGGACAGTTCAACAGCGACGCCACCCAAGTCGTGCTGGAGGGCTACGGCTTGGCCAAGCTCCTTGATGTACGCACCATGAAGCCGATCCCGCTCGACCTGCCGCTGCGCAACCACAACCTCTTCTTTCCAGGTGCCCTCTCCTGGACCACTGACGACCGACTCGCCGTCCTCGGTTCGATGGCCGACGAGGTGCAGAAGGCCTGGCTGTGCACGACCAGCACGGGCGCCTGCGAGAGCCTCGACACCGACTACCTGTGGTTCAGCTCCAAGGAGAACTCCGCGCTCGGGCAGTTCGCCTACCATGACGAGCCAGAGGGCGACTGATCTAGCCCTACTCAGCCGGCGGATTCGTCGCCGAGCAGGGCCAGGAGGTCGTCGCCGTAGCGGTCCAGCTTGGCCCGACCGATGCCGCTGATCGCGAGTAGAGCGGCCTCGGTGGTCGGTCGGTGCTCGGCGATGAGTTGCAGCGTGGCGTCGGTGAAGACGACGAAGGCCGGCACGTCGTCGGCCTGGGAGCGTCCGAGCCGCCACTCTCGTAGCCGCTCGTAGAGCTCCTCGTCGTAGGAGGCCGGGCAGTCGGCGCAACGGCCGACCTTCTTCTCTCGAGCGGTCGCGAGCGGCTTGCCGCACTCGCGGCACATGACGGCCCGCCGCTGCTTGGAGCGTCGGGCGTTGGCACCCCCCTGACCCCAGCTGTCGTCGGCGGGGCGCAGGCCGTCCAGGAAGCGGGAGGGGCGGCGCTGGGCGCGGCCGCCGGGGTTGCGGGCCAGCGCCCACGACATGGCCAGGTGCTGACGAGCTCGGGTGACTCCGACGTAGAGCAGGCGCCGCTCCTCCTCGATGGCGGTGGGCGTGTCGGCGTACACGATCGGCAGGGTGCCCTCCTGCAGTCCGCAGAGGAACACCGCGTCCCACTCGAGCCCCTTGGCGGCGTGCAGGGTGGCCAGGGTGACCCCGTCAGCGACGGGCGCGTGCTGCTCGGCGGCGCGCCGGTCGAGGTCGTCGACGAACATGGCGAGCGTCGCCGACTTCTGCTCGGCTGCCTGGTCGACCAGTGCCTGCAGCGACTCCCACCGATCGCGGGTCTGTCCGCGACCGGCCGGCGCCTCAGGCGTCCAGCCCATGCCGGCCAACACCCCGCTCACCGCAGCGACCAGGTCGTCGCCACCTTCACCGGCGCGGGCGGCACCGCGCAAGAGGGTCACCGCCTGGCGCACCTCGGGTCGGTCGAAGAAGCGGGCCGCCCCGCGGACGACGTAGGGCAGTCCGCGGCCGGCGAGCGCCTCCTCGAACGGCTCGGTCTGCGCGTTGATCCGCAAGAGTACGGCGATCTCGGCGGCCGGTGTCCCGCTGTCTCGCAGCCGCTCCACCGCCGCGGCGACTGCCTCGGCCTCGGCCACTTCGTCGGGATAGGACGCGTAGGTCACCTCGGGACCGGCGGGCTCGACCGCCCGCAGCTCGACACTGCGGCTCGGTGTGCCCGCAAGCATCCGGTTGGCGACCGAGACGACCTGCGGAGTGGAGCGATAGTTGCGGACCAGCTCGACGGACGTGGTGCCCGGATGGCGGGTCGGGAAGTCGGTGAGGTAGCGCGCGTTGGCGCCCGCGAAGGAGTAGATCGTCTGCGCGGGATCGCCCACCACACAGATCTCGTCGCGGCCACCGAGCCACAGGTCCAGCAGCGCCGACTGGATCGGCGAGACGTCTTGGAACTCGTCGACGACGAACCATTTGTACTGCCGGCGCACCTGGGCGGCGACCCGCTCCTCTTCGGCCAGCAGACCCGCGGTGAGCAGCAGCACGTCCTCCATGTCCATCCGGGACTGGGCGCGCTTGACCTCCTCGTAGGCCTCGAAGACCTTGGCCACCATCGCATGGTCGAGCGCCGCGACCAGCCGGCCCCGCCCGGGAGCGACCCGGGCGTAGTCCTCAGGCCCCACGTTGCTCACCTTGGCCCATTCGACCTCCGCGGCGAGGTCGCGCAGCAGAGCCTGATCGGTCTTCAGCCGCAGCCCCCGTGCCGCGGCCACCAGCATCCCGATCTTCGACTCGGTCAGCGTCGGCAGCTCACCGCCCCGCGTCAGCGGCCAGAAGTAGCGCAGCTGGCGCAGCGCCGCGGAGTGGAACGTGCGGGCCTGCACCCCGCCGGCGCCAAGGCGGCGCAGACGACTCCGCATCTCACCGGCCGCCCGGGTGGTGAAGGTGACCGCAAGCACCTCGGTCGGCACGTAGACGCCCGTCGCGACGCCGTAGGCGATCCGGTGGGTGATCGCCCGGGTCTTGCCGGTGCCCGCCCCGGCCAGCACCCGGACCGGTCCGCGCAACGCCTCGGCCACCTGTCGCTGCTCGGGATCGAGCGCGCCCAGCAGGGCGACTTCCGTGGGTGCGGACGTGGACACAGGGAACAACTCCGGGACCGAGGTGGTTAGCCTGATTGGCTCGCAGGCAACCCTAGATGGCGGAGGCGACAGTTCTCGATGTTCACGATGTACAGCACCCCTTGGTGCGGCTACTGCCACCGGTTGAAGTCGCAGCTCGACCGCGAGGGCATCGCCTATGAGGTCGTCGACATCGAGCAGCACCCCGAGGCCGCCGCCATCGTGGAGCAGGTCAACGACGGCAACCAGGTGGTTCCGACCCTGGTCTTCTCCGACGGCTCGGCCTTCACCAACCCGTCGCTGATCATGGTCAAGGACAAGCTGGCCAGCCTGGCCGAGGCCTGAGCTCGATCACCAGCTGCCCGGGAGCTGGCCGCCGTACCACGTCTCGATCAGCGACCGGCTGATCGAGATCGGCGCCGGCAGCGCGACCTCGCCGGACTCGGCGTGTGCTAGCAGCTCGGCACGGGTGAACCAACGCGCCTCCTCGATCTCGTGCTGGTCGACCACGATCTCGGTGCTCAGCGCGCGGCCGGTGAAGCCCAGCATCAGGCTCGCCGGCAGCGGCCAGGCCTGGTTCCCCTGATAGGTCACCTCGCCCACGGGGACACCGACCTCCTCCAACACCTCGCGGCGAACCGCGTCCTCGAGCGACTCACCCGGCTCCAGGAAGCCCGCGAGCGTAGAGAAGCGACCGACCGGCCAGGCGGCCTGGTGGCCGAGCAGGATCCGCTCGTCCGGGGCACCGGGGTCGCCGTGGGCGATCGCCATGATCACGGCTGGATCAGTGCGGGGGAACTGCGATCGGCCGCAGTCGGGGCAGTCGAGCTGGTGGCCGGCAGCGCCTGGCACTAGTCGCCCGCTGCAGCGCGGACAGAAGCGGGTCACCAACAGCCACTCGGCGAGCCCGAGCGCGTGCAGCACCAGGGGTGCGTCCTCGACGTCGATCGAGACCAGGTGCGGCAGCAGCCCCCGCAGACCGAGCCACTCGGTTCGGTCCCCCGGCGCGGTCGCCGGGTCGATCACCAGCGCGAACCAGGTGCGGCCGTCCCGCTCGCCGAGCAGCACCCGCAGGCCGTCACCGGCCTGCTCCGCGACGCTCGGCTCGACCCAAGGCACGCGGTCGCCGACGGTTCGGATCCGAGATCCAGCGACCACGAGCACGCGGGTCCGCGGATCTGCCCAGCGCGCCTCGAGCCAGGCCTGATCGGTGCGCCGTGCGGCGGTCCGGTCGTGAGCGGGGACGGCGAGATGGAGATGCGGCTGTGTCACGTCCGCCGAGGTTACCTACGCTGTGCCTCCATGAGCACCCATATCGGCGCAGCGCCCGGCGAGATCGCACCTACCGTCTTGATGCCGGGCGATCCGCTCCGGGCGCGCTGGATCGCAGAGACCTTCCTCGACGATGCCCGCTGCTACAGCGAGATCCGCGGCATGTACGGCTTCACGGGCACCTGGCATGGGCACCCGGTCTCGGTGCAGGGGTCGGGGATGGGCCAGCCGTCGTTCGCGATCTACGCCAACGAGCTCTTCAAGGAGTACGACGCCTCGACGATCATCCGAGTCGGCTCCTGTGGCGCGCTCACCGAGCGACTGGCCTTGCGCGACATCGTGCTGGCCATCGGCGCCTGCACCGACTCGTCGATGAACCGGATCCGCTTCGAGGGGCTCGACTACGCCCCGGTCGCGGACTTCGGCCTGCTGCGGGCGGCGTACGACGTCAGCCAGGCGCTCCAGCACGACCACGAGATCCAGGTCGGCCTGATCCTCTCCTCGGACTCCTTCTACCACCCGCGCCCGGAGCTGTCGGCGAAGATGGCGGAGTACGGTGTCCTCGCCGTCGAGATGGAGGCGTCCGCGCTCTACACCCTAGCCGCCCAGCACGGCCGGCGCGCGCTGTGCGTGTGCACCGTCTCCGACCACATCCTCACCGGTGAGGAGACCACCGCTGCGGAGCGGGAGCAGACCTTCGGCACCATGATCGAGATCGCCCTCGGCGCCGCCTTCAGCTGACCAGGGCCTCCAGGGCCGGCCGGTCGGGGAGGTCGGGTGGCTCGATGGTCTGCTGGGTGCGCACGTAGTGGAACGCGGCCCGGACCCGGTCGAGCGGGACACCCTGGAGCTCGGCCCAGGCGAGTCGATAGATGGCCAGCTGGAGCGGATCAGCGTCGGCGGCGCGGTTGGTCTTCCAGTCCACGATCAAGAAGGAGCCGTCCGACTCGCGGTAGACCGCGTCGATCCGACCGCGGATGACCTGACCGGCCAGCACCAGGGAGAACGGCGCCTCGATCCGGTGCGGGAGCCGGTCGGCGAAGGGGCCCTGCTCGAACCGCTCGATCAGCGCGTCCAGGTCGGCGTCGTCGTCGATGCCAGCGTCGGCCCGGCCCGGCAGCTCGTCGGGGTCGATCAGGTCCTGCTGACCGAAGCGCGCTTCGAGCCAGGCATGGAAGCGGGTGCCGAAGCGGGCGGCTGGTGAGGGGCGACGGGGCATCGGACGCACCAGCTCGGCGGCGAATGCGGCGGGGTCTTCGCGGAGTCGACCCAGCGCGGTCGCGGAGAGGGTCGGCGGCAGCGGCACCTCCACCTCGGTAGCGACCTCGCGGCGCGCCTCGGCGAGCAACCGGTCCAGCTCCTCGTCCCACTCGGCGACCTGGGCGGCCTGCACCGTGTCCAGCTCCGGGTCTTCGGTCGTGGGGTCGACCGACCGCACCAACTCGGCGGCGGCCAGCCGGCGCAGGGCCTCGGCGGTCTGCTCGGTCACCGGCCACGGCACCTCGCGCACGGTGGCCTGGAGCGGGTTCGGGGTGCCCTTCTCGGGCTTGTCGCGCCAGGCCAGCGGCTGCTCGTCCCAGCCGGCGAGGACCTCGCGCAGGGTCCGCTGATAGGGCGAGGGACCGAGCGGACTCTTGCGTCCCTCGGTCCACAGGAACGACGACACCACCAGGGCATGCCGGGCGCGGGTCAGGGCGACGTACCCCAACCGCAGCTCCTCGGTCTGCTCGTGCTGCTTGGTGTCGAGGCGGAGTCGTTCGATCGCCGCCTTGTCGTGTCCGCCGAGTGCGGGTAGGTCGCGTCGGTCGCCACGCAGCGGAGTGGGCAGCAGCTCGACGCGGTTCGGCCAGATGCCACGGCTGCGGGTATTGGGGAAGCGCTCCTCGCAGGCCCCGACCAGGAAGACGTGGTCCCACTCCAGGCCCTTGGCGCGGTGGACGGTGAGCAGCTTGACCGAGTCGGCCTCGGACGGGGTGGCGATGTCGAGGCCTTGGCCGTCCTGCTCGGCCTCCAGCCAGGCCAGCAGCGCCGGCAGGGTGACCGCACCGTCGATGGCCTGGAACTCCGCGACCGCCTTGACGAAGAGGTCGAGGTTCTCCCGACGTGCCCGGGTCGCCTCGCTCACCGACGAGGCCAGCTCCACATCGATGCCGCAGACGTCGATGATCCGCCGGACCAGCTCCAACAGCGGTTCGCCGGCGTGGGCGCGCAACATCCGCAGCTCCGCGGCCAGCAGGCCGAACCGCTCCCGCGCCTCGGTGGAGTAGGGCAGCCCGCCCGGATCCTCCAGCGCATCGGAGAGGGCCGGCACCTCGGTCGGGTCGGCGCCGGCGACCGCGGCGGCGAGCGCCTCGTCGAGGGTCGCGCTCTCGACCCGGCCTCTCCGGCCGGCGGCCAGGTCCTCGGCCCGCCGGCCCAGCAGCGCCAGGTCACGAGGGCCGACCGCCCAACGCGGCCCGGTGAGCAGCGCGAGCAGCTCGCTGTTGGCGGTCAGGTCGGACACCAGGGTCAGCGTGGCGAGCACCTCGCCGACCTCCGGCAGCCGCAGCAGCCCCTTGAGGCCGACGATCTCGACGGGGATGTCGGCAGCGGTGAGCGCGTCGAACACGTCGGCCGCGTGCGCGTTGTCGCGGGTCAGCACGCCGATCTCACGCCACCGCTCCCCCACCTCGCGGGACGAGCAGTCGTGGGCGGCCTGCACCGCCTTGGTCAGCCAGTCCAGCTCGTCGGCGTACGTCTCGTGCACGACGACCTGCACCGAGCCGATCCCGTCGCCACCGGGCTCCAACGGCTGCACCTGGGCGAAGCCGTCCAGCAGGGGCCGGGCGAGCGCATTGGCCGCCTCGAGCACCCGGCGGTCCGATCGACGGTTGACGGTGAGGGGGTACGCCGCCACGTCGGGGCTGCCGGCGGCGGTCGAGAAGTCCTCCCCGAAGCGCAAGATGTTGGACACCGAGGCGCCCCGCCAGCCGTAGATCGCCTGGTTGGGGTCGCCGACCGCCGTGACCGGGTGGCCTCGCCCCGCGGCCGCTGTCGCGCCAGAGAACAGCCCGCGCAGCATCAGCGCCTGCGCCACCGAAGTGTCCTGGTACTCGTCCAGCAGCACGATCCGGAACTTCTCCCGCTCCAGTGCACCCACTGCCGGATGTTCCTCCGCGAGTCGGGCCGCCAGCGCGATCTGGTCGGAGAAGTCCATCAGGCCGAGCGCCGCCTTGAGAGAGCGGTACTCCTCGACCAGTTCGAGGGCCTCCGCGCGACGCCCGAACGCGCGAGTCACGTCCGCCTGGATGTTGCCGCTGAGCTCGGCGTCGAAGAGTGGCGCCTCGCGGACGTCGAAGGCCCGCAACCGCGCGGGAGTGACCAGATGCTCGGCCAGCGAGCCGTCGAGCGCGAGCACGTAGTCGATGACGTGCTTGGGACTGTCCGACAGCAGCCGGACCGGTGTGTCGTGACGGTCGATCACCCGACCGGCGAGCTGATAACGAGCGGCGTCCGCGATCACCCGGGTGTCCGGCTCGTGACCGATCCGGAGCCCGTGCTCGGCGAGCAGGGCAGAGGCATAGGCGTTGTACGTCGCCACGACCGGCTCGAGGATCTCCTCGGCGCCGTCGTCGGTGAGGTCACCCCGCGAGAAACCCGCCCGATCGAGGGCGGAGCGGATGCGGGTGCGCAGCTCGGCCGCGGCCTTGGTGGTGAAGGTGAGACCTAGGACCTGGTCGGGGCGCACCTGCCCGGTGACGACGAGGTAGACGACCCGGGCTGCCATCACCGAGGTCTTGCCGGATCCGGCGCCGGCGATGACGACCGCTGGCTCCAGCGGTGCGCTGATCGCCGCCCACTGCTGGCCGCTGACCTGGTAGTCGGTGTGCATCACCGCCTGCAGATCGGCGGGCGTCTTCAGTGTTCGAGATGAGCTCATGACAGGGCCGTCCCGGAGCTGAGGGCCGGGCAGAACCGGGCGAAGGTGCAATAGTCACAGTGCGATCCCGGCCGGGTGGGGAAGTCTTCGGTGCGCAGCCGACCCACGGCATCCATCAGCTGTCGCTCGACCGTGCGCACCCCCTCCTCGTCGGGTGCCTGCGGCGGCTGAACCTGCACGCGCATGCCAGTCCTCAGCTCCTGGCGCAACTGCCAGAGCTCGGCGCCGCCGGCCTGCACCGGGTGTGCCACCCCGGTGTCCTCGGTCAGCACCTCCTCCAACGCACCGCTCTCGACGGCGAGCTGGTAGAGCCCGAGCTGCGGATGCTCGGCGACCTCGGCCTGGGTCGGGGTGCCCTTGCCGGTCTTGAGGTCGACCACGACGACCCGGCCCTCGTGATCGATCTCGATGCGGTCGGCGTACCCCTGCAAGATCACCCGCTGCCCGTCCGGCAGATCGACGGTGGTGCGGAAGGGTTGCTCGGTCGCGATGAGTCGGCGGGCGTCGGTGCGGTCGTGATAGGCGAGGAAGCGCTGCAACGCCGCTTCGACCTCTGCGCGCTCGCGCTCGCCAGACCAGGGGATTCGGAACGGCACCTGTCCCCAGATCCGGTCCACGTGCTCCATGAGTCGGTCGACCAGATCGTCGGTGACGAGCTCGTCACCCCGACCGATCCGGTCGGCGAGCGCGTGCACGACGTTGCCGAAGCCCTGGGCCTGGGTGGTCAGTCGCGCTCCCCCGGCCTCGGCCTGCAAGAACCACTGCGCCGGACAGGTGCCGATGGCGGTCAGGTCGCTGGCGGTGATTGGCAGGGGTTCGTCGGGGTCGCGCACCGGCGTCTCCGACCGACTCCAGGCGCGAGTGCCCCACCAGGTGGCCGGGTCGGCGGCGGGCACCCGCACGCCTGCCTGCCCCTCGGCCAGCTGCGCGAGGCGGATGGCCGCGGCCCGCCGCAGCGGCTCGGCGGCCTCCGGGTCGGAGACGGTACGCCGCAGCTCGGCGACCAGCCCGGCCAGGGACAGCGGTCGGCGCGGCCGTCCGGCGACATGGCTGATCCGATGCCCCTCGTCGTCGGGATAGAGCTCCTCGAGGAACCTCGACTGCTGCTCCCCTTCGTCGTCGGTGGACGCGACGGCGGTGACCACCAGTCGCTCGCGTGCGCGGGTGCAGGCGACGTAGAACAGCCGTCGCTCGTCGGCCAGCAGGTCGCGCACCGACACCGGCGGGACCAGGCCGTGGGGCCCGATCCGGTCCGCCCGGAGCAGCGTGGCGCGCCGACGGAGGT
This sequence comes from Nocardioidaceae bacterium, assembly GCA_039811985.1. Taxonomy (GTDB): domain Bacteria; phylum Actinomycetota; class Actinomycetes; order Propionibacteriales; family Nocardioidaceae; genus Nocardioides. Next base: position 35,457 of record JBDHZT010000016.1, read on the forward strand.
CGGGCCAGCTGTCCTCCTGCACGTGCGCGACGACCACCAGCGGCCACTCCAGCCCCTTGGCCCGGTGGGCGGTGAGCAGCCGCACCGAGTCGTCGCGGACGCCGCGCTCGGCCAGCGTGTCGGCGGGGATCTGCTGGGCGCGCAGCGTGTCCAGGAACGCCGCCGCGCCGGTGTGGCCGCGCTGGCCCTCGGTCCGCGCGGCCGCGTCGAAGAGCGCGACGATCGCGTCCAGGTCGCGGTGGGCCAGTCGTGCGGTCAGCCCTCCGCGACCGACCGCGGTGCGCAGCCGATCCGGCCAGGCGGTGCCGTCCCACAGCATCCAGAGCAGCTCCTCGACGGAGGCTCCGGCCTCCATCGCGGCCCGAGTGTCGGCGAGCAGCCGCGCCAGGGCGCCGGCACGCCGCTCTCCCGAGGACGGGTCGGGGATCGCGCCGAGCACGTCCGGATCCACCAGTGCCTCGCGAAGCAGCTCGGTCGAGCTGCGCGGTGGGCGGCCGGCCTGGGTCGCCTCCGCCAGCTCACGGACGCGCAGCCGACGAGACACCACCCGCACATCGGTGGCGTCCAGGCCGGCCAGAGGCGAGGTGAACAGGGCCTGCGCGCGCTGCGCATCGACGTACGCCGCCTGCTGCGGGTCGGCCACATCGAGAGCGGTGACGGCGGCCAGCGCATCCAGCAGCGGAACTACCGCGGGCTCACGCACCAGCGGGGTGTCGTCGGAGGCGACGTCGACGGGCACACCGGCGGCGGCCAATGCCCGCCGCAGCGGCGGAATGGTGGTGCGGCCGGAGCGCACCAGGACCGCCATCTCCGACCAGGCGACGCCGTCCTCGAGGTGGGCCCTGCGGAGCAGGTCGGCGAGGTGCTCGGCCTCGGCCCGCTCGGTGTCAAAGGTGAGCAGCTCCACCCGGCCCGGGTTGGGACTGGCCGACTCGGGGTCGAGGAAGCGACGCAGCGTCTCCTCCGAGACGCCGGCCGGCACCGGGAGTCGCGCGGCGACCGCCTGGGTGGCGCTTAGGATGCGCGACCCGAAGCGCCGCGTGGTGCCCAGCACGACGGTGTCCGCACGGCTGCCGTCGACCCTCGCGAAGCGCTCGGGGAACTGCAAGATCCCGCGCACCTCGGCCCCGCGGAAGGCATAGATCGACTGGTGCGGGTCACCGACCACGACCAGGTTGCGTCCGTCGCCCGCGATCGCCCTCAACATCGCGACCTGGGCGGGATCGGTGTCTTGATACTCGTCGACGAAGACATGGGAGTACTGCGCGCGCAGCTCATCGCGGAGCGGCAGCCCCGGATCCTGCAGCATCCGGACGGCAGTGGCGACCAGGCCGGGATAGTCCAGCTGGTTCTCCTCGGCCGTGACGATGTCGTACTGCTCCATCAACGCCGCGGCGGCCACCAGCTCCGGCACCCCTTCGGCCTCCCCCAGCTGTCGCAGCGCCTCCGAGCCGAGCCCCTTCTCCTGGGTCCGAGCCAGCACCTGTGCCACCTCGCCGGCGAAGCCGCGGGTCCCGAGCGCGCCACGCACCGACTCCGGCCAGACCACCGACTCCTCGTGCACGGTCAGCAGCCGCTGCAGCACTACGTCCTGCTCGGGCGCGGTCAGCAGCCGCAACGGGGCGTCGTAGAGCTCCGGCGACGAATGCTGACGGACCAGGCCGTAGGCGAAGGAGTGGAACGTCGACCCCAACGAGGCCGCCGTGGTCCGGCCGACCCGGGCAGTCACCCGGGCGCGCAACTGCTCGGCGGCCTTGCGGGAGAAGGTGAGCGCCAGCACCTGGTCGGGCCGGACCCCCTCCTCGATCCGGCGAGCGATCGCCTCGACCAGGGTCGTGGTCTTCCCCGTGCCGGGCCCCGCCAGCACCAGCAGCGGCCCACCCGCGTGCTCGACCACGCGCCGCTGATCCGCATCCAAGACCGGCGGCTCCGGCGCCTCTCCGCTGCGGCGCACCAGGTGGTACGTCGGCTCCGCTGCGGTCATGGCCCCAGCCAATCACGAGCCTCCGTCAATAAGAGGGCCGATACGGGGCCAGTACGGTCGGCGTGTGGAGGACACGACACAGCAAGCCGATGGACCGCTGGCCGACGTGTTGGTGGTCGACCTGACCAGGGCGCTGGCCGGGCCGCAGGCCGCGATGATGCTCGGCGACCTCGGCGCCCGGGTGATCAAGGTCGAGAGCCCGACCGGGGACGACACCCGGGCCTGGGGTCCGCCCTGGGCCGGAGACGCCGACGGCGAGACCGGACGTGGGCGCGATTCGACCTACTTCATGGCCGCCAACCGCAACAAGGAGTCGATCGTCCTCGACCTCAAGGACCTCGACGACCTCGATCTGCTCACCCGCCTGCTCCGTCGCGCCGACGTGCTGCTCGAGAACTTCCGGATCGGTGTGCTGGACCGGATCGGCCTTACCGAAGAGGGGCTGCACGCGATCAACCCGCGACTCGTGATCGGCCGGATCACCGGATTCGGCCACGACGGTCCGGAGGCGCATCGGGCTGGCTACGACCAGATCGCGCAGGGTGAGGGCGGCCTGATGAGCGTGACCGGTGTCGACCTGCCGACCAAGGTCGGCGTCCCGATCGCGGACCTCGCGGCGGGGATGAACCTGGCCTACGGCGTGATGGCCGCCCTCTACGAGCGCGAGCGCACCGGGCGCGGTCGGGTGGTGCGCACCTCGCTGCTGGCCAGCGTGGTCGGGCTGCACGCCTTCCAAGGCACCCGGTGGACCATCGCTGGTGAGGTGCCGGGGCTGTCGGGGTCCCACCACCCCGCCATCGCGCCGTACGGCCTGTTCCGCACCGCCACCGCCCCCATCCAGGTGGCGGTGGGCTCCGAAGGCATCTGGCACAACTTCGCGACGGCCCTGGGCCTCGACCCCCACGATGCCCGGTTCCGCACCAACCGCGAGCGCGTCGCCGTCGGACAGGAACTGATCGACACCGTCGAGCGGATCTTTCTCACCGCTCGCGCCGAGCACTGGCTGGAGCTGCTGCTCGCCGCCGGCGTCCCCGCCGGCAAGGTGCGCTCCATCGACGACGTCTACGACTGGGCACAGACCCGGTCCCAGGGGCTCCTGATGGAGCTGGCCCATCCGGCGTACGGCGACTTGGTCGTGCCCGGCTCCCCCCTGCGGTTCGACGACCAGCTCCACTCCGGTGCCCGCTCTCGCAACGACCCACCACCCCTGCTCGACGAGCACGGCGCAGCGCTCCGGGCCTGGCTGGCGGACCAGTAGGCCACGGCCGCCAGGCAAGTGGGATCCCGCCGCGAGGTGCACGGGTTGCGCGAGGTGCCAGTCCGGGTTGCTGGTCACTCTGGTCACCGTTTTCACAAGGTATGTCGGTAAGCCTGCACTTACCTCGATGAATGACGCACGGTAAGTGCAGGCATCACCACATACCTTGTGAAAGCAGCAACCCATATGACCACTGAGGACCAGGACGGCTCCTAGCCCGAGGATGGGTGCGCCGATTTGGCCCGAGACTGCATCCCGACCCGTCTCCCGCGGTGCTGTGGTGGCTCCGACCCATCTCCCGCGGTCCTATGGTGGCTGAGGACCCGGAATACAGGGCACTTTGCCACTACAAGACCGCGGCAGACGCACGAACACCGCGGCAGACGCCCACCCAGGGGCAGGCCAGGCAGCACCAGCGCCCCGGACAGAGACGTCGACCACGGCGGTCCTCACTCGTCGTCGTTGCCCTGTCGGTCGCAACCCCGGGGCACCTAGCGACCCGGCCAGCCCCCGGACCACGGGGGCGCTCATCCGACCACGGCCGCCGGTATTCGGGGATGCTTGGGCTGCTCCTCTACGCTGAGCGTCGGCCGGCACGTCGTCCGGCCGACCACCCAGCGGAACCACACTCAGGCGAAGGGGACCTATGTCTCAGCGCAGCATCCGCGTCCTGACCACCGCCCTCGCGGCCGGAGTTGTCCTGCTCGCGGGCCAGGCGGCGGCGCCAGCGACGGCCGCCCTCCCAGCGAGCGGGCTCGCCACCCAGGACGCGGCATCGGTGCCGGACGGACTGCGCGAGGTGCAAAGCCTGTCCTCCCTGCTGGGTGTGCACACGTGGTATCAGCAGGTCTCCGACGGCCATCCGGTCGTGGGCGGGTGGTATGCCCTGCATCGCGACTTCGACGGGACCAGCACCGCCGACGACGGTCGGATCCCGGACTCCCGCCTGCAGGTCCCCGCCAGCGTGGACAGCGACGACTTCATCAGCGCCCGACGCGCGGTGACGGCCGCGACCGAGGCAGCCCCAGAGCTGACCGACGACAAGCAGTCCGCCGAGGCCGACGAGCCGACACCAGCAGAGACCGAGAGCACCCCGGCAGACGCGGACACCGAGTCTGCTGAGTCCGAAGGGGTGTGGATCCTGCCGGCCACCTCCTCACGGCCGGCGCGATACGTCTACTCGGTGCTGACCGTGAGCGGGCACGGGTCGGCCTACCACTACGTCGACGCGGTGACCGCCCGCGTGCTGGCCACCGACAAGATCTCCCAGCACGCCCGGGGCAAGGGACAGGTGCTAGACCCCAACCCGGTCGTCAAGCTGCAAGACGAGACCCTGCGCGACAAGCGGAACAGCAAGGCTGCGCTGCCGAAGCGTGCCTACACCAAGGTCCGGTTGCGCCACCTGCGGGGCAAGAGTCTCACCGGCAAGTGGGTCACGATCATCAACAAGAACGCCCCGGTCAGCAAGAAGCACCGGTTCTTCTACTTCCGAGACGACGGCCGGTTCGAGATGGTCAACGCCTACCACGCCATCGACCGCTCGCAGACCTACCTGCACAAGATCGGGTTCAAGCACGTCAACGCGGAGTCCCAGAAGGTCAAGACCAACGCGTTCCCGGTGGACAACTCCTTCTACGAGCCGGGCCGTGACCGCATCCTGTTCGGCGCCGGCGGCGTCGACGACGCCGAGGACCTCGAGGTTGTCTGGCACGAGTATGGCCACGCCATCCAGGACGCCCAGGTGCCCGGCTTCGGCGCGAGCCTGCAGGCCGGCTCCATCGGAGAGGCGTTCGGCGACTACTGGGCCGTGACGATGAGCCAGGCCAACAGCCCGGACACCACCACGACGCCGCTGCCCTGCGTCGCCGACTGGGACTCGGTCTCCTACACCACCGGCAAGCCACACTGCCTGCGTCGGACCGACACCGACAAGGTCTTCCCCGACGACATCGTCCACGAGGTCCACAGCGACGGCGAGATCTGGTCGCGCGCGCTCTGGGACATCAACCAGGCACTGGGTCGCAAGGCGGCCAACCGGGTGATCGTCGAGGCACAGTTCAACTTCACTCCGAAGATCGGGTTCAAGGGGGCCGCCGAGCGCACCGTCGAGACCGCTCAGGCGTTGTACGGCGACAGCGCGGCCGCCTCCGTCCATCAGGCGTTCGTGGACCGAGGGATCCTGGCCGACGCCTAGTCGCAAAGGGTCTAGATCTCGAGGGGCCGGTCGTTGTAGACGCCGGCGTACTCCTGACCGCTCAGCTCACGGATGGCGGCCATGATCTCGTCGGTGGCCTCACGCCGGGCGCGACCGGTGGGCAGCTTGTCGTAACGTCCGGCGAAGTCGATCGGCGGGCCGAAGGACACCGTGACCTTGACCAGTCGCGGCAGGTTGGAGCCCACCGGCTGCAGGTGCTCGGTGCCGATCAGGCCGACCGGCACCACCGGCACGCCAGCGGTCAGTGCGAGGTGGGCGACGCCGGTCCGGCCTCGGTAGAGCCGGCCGTCTCGCGAGCGGGTGCCCTCGGGGTAGATGCCGAACGCACCACCGTCGGCCAGCACGCCGAGCGCGGTGTCCAGACTGTCCAACGCGGACTTGGTGTCGTCGCGGTCGACCGGCAGCATGCCGAGGCTCTCGAACCAGGCCTTGCTCAAGGCTCCCTTGATGCCGGTGCCGGTGAAGTAGTCGGCCTTGGCCAAGAAGGCGACGCGACGCGGCACGACCGAGGGGATCACCACGCTGTCGGCGAAGCTGAGGTGATTGCTGGCCAAGATCACCGGCCCCGTGCGTGGCACGTTGTCCAGCCCGCGCACGGTCGGACGCCAGATGGCCTTGAGCACCGGGGGCACGACCGCATGCATCAGGCTGTAGAGCTGCATGGTTCATTGTCGCGCCGCCGATCGGCGTACGGTACGCCGGTCCGAAATAGGTGAAGGGCCCTCATAGGTATGAGCTACAAGGGCCCTTCTGGTGACCGGATCATGGTGACGCCTCCAGTCGATCGCTCGTCCACTCCGACCCCGGCGAGGTCGTCACCCTCTCACCGCCTCAAGGCGAACCCTGAGGTCTGGATCCTCGTCTCCGAGCCATCCCGCCTCCCCCGAAGGGGCTGCGTGAGGAAAGTTCTATGCCCCCGACGGCACCTCGCGCAAGGGGGTAGCGCCAACTATTTCGAGCAGTTCTCCCCCACCGGCGTGTCGTCCACAACACTGTCGTCATCATCCACAACAGGCGCCCCATTTCCACAGCCGAGCGGCCTGGCTGTGGACGACTATCTGGTGGGGTTCGGATACAACGCACCCGCGGCCAGCAGCGCGACACCGACCGCGGCGACCGCCACGACCCAGACGTACGGCGGTTCTGGGACATCGCGCACCGCGAGCACCAAGGCGTACACCACCGGCACCGGGAGATAGACCACCCCGGAGCGGAGCAGCCAACGGCGGAGCAGGCCACGGCTCGACACCGACCAACCCGGTCCGCTCGCGGCGAGCATGGCGGCCACCTGGGCGAGGAGCAGACCGGCCGCGGCGAGCATCACGGCCGGATGCTCGGGGTCCGTCGGCCCGAGCACCCACCACGCCAGCACCACCACGAAGGCGACGACCAGCGCCGCTGACTCCGGGGCGACTGCGCCACCGACCGCGAAGAAGGCGACCACACCCACCAGCACCGGGCTCGGCCACTGACCGGCCGGGCCGGTGGCGACCAAGGCGGTCATCGTGCCCAGCACGATCATCATCCGCAGCCACCACTGAGCGCGGCTCCAGTCCGGCATCAGCGCCGTCCACAGCGCGGTCATCGGCGCACCGCCCGCGGCAGGGCGGCGCGGCGGGCGAGCCGTCGCAGCACTTCGTCCAGAGTCCCCGGGCCCTGCCAGCGGACCACCGGGCAGCCGGCGTGCGCCAGCTGCTCGGCCAGCATGTCCCGCTCGAGCCGCCGCATCCGCCAGGCAACCCGCATCGCCTCGTGTCTGAGCGCATCCGCGCTCCGATCGGAGGGATCGACCGGCGCGAAGGCCTCGACGGCGAGCGGTCCCACGGGGAGCGTGTCGATCACCATCACGGGCAGGCCGCGCCGGGCCAGTGAGGCAGCGGTGTTCACCATCGCCGGCTGCAGCAGTGGGGAGAGGATGACCACTTCGGTCCCGGGTGCGGCCCCTAGGTCGAGCCCATGCCGGGGGAGTCGCGGGAGTGGCCCTGGCCGGATCTCGGCCAGGGCGCCCAGCAGCCGGCGCAGGTGACGGGTCCCGGTGCTGTAGCCCAGGGCGCGACCGGTGCCGCCGACGACCCGGAGGGCGACCCGGTCGCCGCGGCGCGTGTGGTGCTCGGCTAGCGCGGCGGCGGCCCGCACGGTGAGATCCAACGAACTGGCCCGGCCATCCACGCCGCCGGACCGGCCGGCATCGGTGAGCGCGTCCACGACCAGCAGAACACCGGTGTCGGTCTCGGCGCGCGCCTCGACGACGTGCAGCTCCTGCCGGCGCAACGAGACCCGCCAGCTGATCCGGCGGAGCCGATCACCGGGTGCGAAGGGTCGGATTCCGCTGAACTCGGTGCCCGTGCCGGGTCGCCGCGAGCGGTAGCCCCCGACCAGTCCCTCTGGCTGCGGTGCCTCCGCGCGCGAGTCGTACGCCGCATAGCTGGGCAGCACCGACAGCGGCCGGCCGATCGTGGCCACCGGCCCCCAGCGGAAGCCGCCCCAGGGCGTGGTCAACGCCACCTGCTCCTCACCCAGGTTGACCCGCCCCCAGCGCCGCGGGCTGAGCACCATCCGCACCGTCTCCGGCTCGGAGACAAGGCCGCAGAGAGCGCCACGGGTCGGCCGCAGCGCGACGTACGCCGGCAGCGAAGCGGCCCTGGTGACCTGCTCGACGTCCTCCGCGTGCTCGAGGAGGAGGGTGCTGGTGGTGCCTTGGCCCTCGTGCAGCACCTGGTGGCCGACCTCGGTGCGCACCGTGGGTTCGTGGCGAGGTCGGTGGAGTAGTCCGTGGACGCCGAGGAGGGCGAGCGGTGCGACGAGCACGACCAGCATCGGCTGCCGGCTGGCGATCGCGACCACGAGGCCGAGACCGGCCAGCAGCAGCGCGCGCTGCAGCGCCGCGGTGGCTCGCCAGTCGGTCACCCGGCCGCTCCGGATTCCGAGACCGGTCCTCGCTCCAGGGTCGAGGGGGTGGAGACCTCGCCGAGGATGGCGTCGACCACGCGCTGTCCCGAGGCGGCCGTCATCCACAGCTCGGGGCGGACCGTGATGCGGTGCGCCAGCACCGCCCGGGCGACCACCTTGACGTCCTCGGGGATCACGTAGTCGCGACCGCGCAACACCGCGAACGCCCGCGCCGACAACACCAACCCGAGCGAGCCACGAGGAGAGGCCCCGGTCAACACGTCGGGATGCTGTCTGGTCGCGGTGGCGAGCCGGACGCAGTAGTCGACGATGCTGTCGTCGACCAGCACGGTCTCCACCGCGGCCTGCATGCCGGCCAGGCCGACCGCATCGGTCACTGGCGAGACCTCGATCTCCTCGTGCTGCCGAGCCAGCCTCCGCCGTACGACGTCGCCCTCTTCGGCCTGGGTGGGATAACCGAAGGAGACCCGCAGCAAGAACCGGTCCAGCTGCGCCTCGGGCAGCGGGTAGGTGCCTTCGTATTCGATCGGGTTCGCCGTGGCCAGCACATGGAACGGCTGGGGCAGGGCGAAGGTCTCCCCCTCGACGGTCGTCTGATGCTCCTGCATCGCCTCGAGCAGCGCCGCCTGGGTCTTGGGCGGGGTCCGGTTGATCTCGTCGGCGAGCAGCAGTCCGGTGAACAGCGGACCCCGGCGGAACCGGAACTCCTGCTCGCGCTGCTGGTAGATGAACGAGCCGGTCAGGTCGGCCGGCAACAGGTCGGGGGTGAACTGGACGCGGGTGAAACCCAGCCCCAGCGCTTGGGCGAAGCACCGGGCGGCCAGCGTCTTGCCCAGCCCCGGGAAGTCCTCCAGCAGCACGTGTCCCTTGGCCAGCACGGCGGCCAGCACCAGCGAGAGTGCCTGGTGCTTGCCGACCACGGCACGCTCGACCTCGGCCAGCACCCGAGTGGCGAGTTCACCGGTCTCGGCGACGGAGAGAGTGGGCGCAGCGGGCGACTCGGTCATAGCTCCTCGATTCGGGTCAGGGCCAAGTCGAGCTCGGCGGAGCTCCACCGGCTCGGCGGCCCGGTGAGCAGGCCGAAGAGCTCGGGGCCGAGCAGGTCCGCCGCGACCGGGTCGGCAAGAGTGACCCCACGGTGCAGGAGCAGCCGGTCCTCGGCGAGACGGGCGAGACGGTCACGCAGCACTGGGCTCTCCTCGCGTGCGACCAACTGGTCCTCGACCATGCGGGCGTAGGCCCGCAACCGGGTGTCGCTCCCGAGCACGCTGGTCACCCCCGGAGAGTCGGTGGTCCAGGGCGGACCCGCGTCGGTCAGCGTGTCCGACACCAGCCAGGTGAGCACGACCAGGAGAGCGATCACCAAGACGGCCCGCACCGCGTCCGGCCGGGCCCCGGTGAGACGGAAGGCAACCAGCACTCCCACCTCGATGGCCGCCAACGCCCCCAGCCGGATGATCCAGCGTCTGCTCATCGCTCCCCGCCCACCTGCTCGCGGTTCAGGCTGCGGTGCACCGCGTCGAGCGCAGCGAGCGCCCGTTGCCGCTCCCGCTCACCCATCTCGTGGGAGGAGAAGCGCGCTTCGCGATAGAGGCCAGCCAGCTCCGCGACGGCCCCGTGGTCCACGCCGGCCAGATCGAGCACGCGCAGGGCGAACTCGGCCGGCGTCTCCCAGGGCTGTCGCGACAGGCCACCTCGCTCACCGGCCACCTCGAAGCGGTGCCAACACGTCACGATGCCGTTGCGCGGCGTCCTTGCGCTCAGGTCCTCGTGTTGGGCGACGCTGACCCGGGTCAGCTCCTGCACGACGGCGGGCACCGACAGCACGTCGAACTCGACCTTGATCCCGGGCGGCTGCCGATGGCGGCGCGGCAGGCTCGTCCACAGCGCGCGCACCAGCACGACCAGGCCCGCGACGACGACCACGGCGAGGATCAGCAAGACGACGGCCAGCAGCAAGGTCAGCAGCCAGTGGTCGCCGGGCTCGAACTCCTTCTCCGGGCCCGCCCTGGCGGTCGCCGAGGCGGTGCCGGTGTCCAGCGGGTTCGGCGGCGGCGCCGTCCCACGGGCACGGCGACCGCCGCGCACCAACACGTCGGGGCCGACCACGGCTGCCCAAGCGACGAGCAGCAGCAGCGCGACGACGCCGGCGCTGGCCGCGGAGGCGATGAGGGCGCGCCGGGCCGGACTCGGCAATCCCTGTGGACCCGCTGTCGCCCGCCCCAT
>JBDHZT010000017.1:0-45162 GCA_039811985.1 Nocardioidaceae bacterium
CTCAGTGGGCGGCCTCGTGCCAGCTGTGGCCGGTGCCGACGGAGACATCGAGGGGGACGGTCAGCTCGGCGGCGCCGCCCATGGCTTCGCGGACCAGCGCCTCTAGGGCGGTGCGTTCGCCCGGGGCGACCTCGAAGACGAGCTCATCGTGCACCTGGAGCAGCATCCGCGAGGCGAGGCCCTCTGCGGCTAGCGCCTGGTCGACGCGCAGCATGGCGACCTTGATCAGGTCGGCGGCCGACCCCTGGATGGGCGCATTCAGCGCCATCCGCTCGGCCATCTCGCGACGCTGCCGGTTGTCGGAGGTGAGGTCGGGCAGGTAGCGGCGACGACCCAAGATGGTCTCCGTGTAGCCGGTGCGGCGCGCCTCGTCGACGACCCCGGCGAGGTAGTCACGGACGCCACCGAAGGTCAAGAAGTAGTCATCCATCAGCTCGCGGGCCTCCGCGGGCTCGATGCGCAACTGCTGGGCCAGGCCGTAGGCGGACAGACCGTAGGCCAGCCCGTAGTTCATTGCCTTGATCTTTGCCCGCATCCCTCCGGTGACGTCGTCGGGGGCGACCCCGAAGACCCGAGAGGCGGTGATCGAGTGGAAGTCACGGCCGGACCGGAACGCCTCGATGAGGCCCTGGTCCTCTGAGAGGTGGGCCATGATCCGCATCTCGACTTGGCTGTAGTCGGCGGTCATCAGCGACTCGTAGCCGGTGCCGACGATGAACGCCTCCCGGATGCGTCTGCCCTCCTCGGTGCGGATGGGGATGTTCTGGAGGTTGGGGTCGGTGCTGGACAGGCGCCCGGTGGCCGCGATCGTCTGGTTGAAGGTGGTGTGGATGCGGCCGTCCGCGGCCACCGTCTTGAGCAGGCCCTCCAGGGTCTGTCGCAGTCGACTGACGTCACGATGGCGCAGCAACGCCAGCAGGAACGGGTGCTCGGTCTTGTCGAAGAGCTGCTGCAGCGCGTCGGCGTCGGTGGTGTAGCCGGTCTTGGTGCGTTTGGTCTTGGGCATGCCCAGCTCGTCGAACAGCACCGTCTGGAGCTGCTTGGGTGAGCCGAGGTTGATCTCCTTGCCGATCACGCTGAACGCCTCGGTCGCGGCGCGCTGCACCTCGCCGGCGAAGTGGCGCTCCAGGCTCTCCAGGTGTTCGACGTCGACGGCGATGCCGGTCTGCTCCATTGCGGCGAGCAGGTCGACCAGCGGCAGCTCGACCTCGGCCAGCAGAGCGGTGCCGCCATGCTCCTCCACCGCCTGGTCGAGCGCCTCGGCGAGGTCGAGCACCGCGCGGGCATGCAGCATGTCGGTGTCGGCCGCACCCGAGTCGCCGACCGTGTCGAAGCTGAGCTGCCCGTCGTCGTGCTCACCCTGCTTGAGCTCACGCTTGAGGTAGCGCAGGGTGAGGTCGGCGAGGTCGTAGGAGCGCTGGTCGGGACGCACCAGATAGGCCGCCAGTGCGGTGTCGCTGACGAGTCCGTGCAGTGGCCACCCTCGCGCAGCGAGGGCGAGGATCGGGCCCTTGGCGTCATGCATCACCTTGGCCGCATCGGGATCGGCCAGCCATGCCGCGAGCGCGGCGTCGTCCTCGGGGGAGATCTCCGCGGTGTCCAGCCAGGCGGCGGTGCCGTCATCAGCGGCCAGCGCGAGCGAGTGGACCTCGCCGGTCCCGGCCCGCCAGCTGCCCTGGACGGCGATCCCGACGCGCCGCCCCGCCGCACGGCCATGGGTGGCCAGCCAGGCGCCCACCTCCCCCGCTGCCAACCGGCTGCCCGCCAGCTCGAAGCCCGAGTCGTCGATCTCCTCCTCCGACTCCAGGGTCTCGAACAGCCGGTCGCGCAGCACGCGGAACTCGAGGCCGTCGAAGAGGGTGTGCACCTCCTGGCGGTCCCATGGCTGGGACGCCAGGTCGGCCGGTCCCAGACCGAGATCGAGATCGCACACCAATGCGTTGAGCTGCCGGTTGCGGATCACGTCACCGAGATGGGCACGCAGGTTGTCACCCCGCTTGCCGGTGATCTGATCGGCCTGGGCGATCAGGTTGTCGAGCCCGTCGTACTGCCCGAGCCACTTGGCCGCCACCCCCGGGCCGACCAGCGGGACCCCAGGCAGGTTGTCGCTGGACTCGCCGACCAGGGCAGCGAGCTCGGGATAGCGCGCGGGCGGGACGCCGTACTTCTCCTCCACCGCGGCTGGAGTCATCCGAGCCAGCTCGGAGACCCCCCGCATCGGGTAGAGCACGGTGACCCGGTCCGACACGAGTTGGAGCGAGTCACGGTCACCGGTGAGGATCAGCACGTCCTGCCCAGCGGCGGCGGCCTCGGTGGCCAGCGTCGCGATGATGTCGTCGGCCTCGTAGCCGTCCTTCTCCAGGTAGGGAATGCGGAGCGCACTCAGCACCTCCTGGATCAGCGGAAGCTGGCTGCTGAACTCGACGGGAGTCTTGTTGCGCCCGGCCTTGTAGTCGGAGTACTGCTCGAGCCGGAAGGTCTGCCGCGACTTGTCGAAGGCGACGGCGACGTGCGTGGGCTGCTCGTCGCGGAGCACGTTGATCAGCATCGAGGTGAAGCCGTAGACCGCGTTGGTGTGCTGCCCCGTGGTGGTCGAGAAGTTCTCCACCGGGAGAGCGAAGAACGCGCGGTAGGCCAACGAGTGGCCGTCGAGCAGCAACAGTCGCTCGGGGGCGGCAACGGCGGTGCTGACAGCGGTGCTGGTGGTGGTCTCGGACACCCTCTGAGCCTATCCGTCACCACCCCCCAACCTCCGACCCCCGAACCTCGACCCCTGACAATGGTGCCCATGACCGCACCCGACGACAGCGTTGCACCGACCCCCTCGGTCGAGGAGTTCCTGGCCGCCATGCCCCAGGGCATGGGGGCACTGAACGACAAGATGGGCATCGAGATCACCGAGATCTCTCCCGAGCGAGTGGTGGCCACCATGCCGGTGGCCGGCAACACCCAGCCCTACGGGTTGCTGCACGGCGGTGCGTCGGTGGTGCTGGCCGAGACCCTGGGATCGGTCGGCTCGGGCCTGCACGGCTACCCAGACCGCTTCTCCGTCGGTGTCGACATCAACGCCACCCACCACCGCTCCGCCACCTCCGGGGTGGTGACCGGAGTGGCGACGGCCATCCACCTCGGGCGCACGATGGCGTCGTACGACGTGGTGATCACCGACGAGCGCGGCAAGCGCGTGTGCACCTCACGGATCACCTGCGCACTGGTGCCTCGCGAGCGGGTCGCTCCCCAGGCCTGACCGGAGCGTCAGACCCCGGTCCCGGTCGTGTCCCGCTGCCGTTGGGCGCGCCGCGAGGCGAGCACCTGGGCAAGCTGACGGCCGCCGGCGCGTGGCCGCGCGCGCGGGGACTCGAGCCGAGCGCGGACCGCGGCCGTGCTGCCGAGTCGCAGCACCGCGTGCGGCCCGAACCCGAGCCGAGCCAGGAATCGGCTGGCCTCCCGGGAAGGGCTCAGCGTGCCGCAGCCGACGAACGCGACCGCCCTCTCTTCGGCAAAGCTGGTGGCCGCCTCGATCAGCGCACCGCCGAGACCATGGCGGCGCAGGTGCGAGAAGACCTGGAGCGAGATTGCCTGCACGACCGGCTCGAGGTTGAGCGGGCTGACCGTGCCGATCTTGAGGAGGACCGCACCGCCGACCTCGCCGTCGAGCTCGGCCACCACGACCCGTGAGTTGGCGTCGTCAGCAACATGGTCGATGATGCGGCGCACGTCGGCCGCCTGATCCGCCTGCTCAGCCTTGCGCAGGCCATCACGCCACAGCTCCACCAGTCGGTCGACATCGGCCGGGGTGGCGTCACGCACCGTCACTGCTGCGCGGATCATCGGTGCCTTTCGAAGGGTGGACGCTCAACGCCACTCCCCCCGGCAGCGGCCTCTCGGACGAGACTACGCTCAAGGCTCCGCGCCCGCGCCAGAGGGCGCACCCGAAGGAGGCCAGGTGTTCCCAGGAATCGGCACCGTCGTCAACATGGCGACGGTCCTGATCGGTGCGGCCATCGGTCTGCTCCTGGGCAACCGGCTGCCGGCGCGCACCCGGGACCTGGTGACCGATGCCCTCGGCCTGGTGACCCTGCTCATCGCGGCCACCTCCGCCTGGTCGGTGCTCGATCCGGACCTGGCCGCCCACGTCGGCAGCAGTGCGCCCATGCTCATCGTGCTCGGGTCACTCCTGATCGGCGGCATCCTCGGCTCGCTGGCGAGCCTGGAGCGTCGGGTCGAGGGGTTCGGCGGCTGGCTGCAGCGGCGCTTGGCCGGCGAGGCCGACTCCGAGGAGCGGCACCGCTTCATCGAGGGCTTCGTGACCTCCTCGCTGGTGTTCTGCACCGGCCCGCTCACCATCCTCGGCTCACTGAGCGACGGCTTGGGCCACGGCGCCGACCAACTCTTCCTCAAGGCGACCTTGGACGGCTTCGCCGCGATCGCCTTCGCCGCCTCGTTCGGCTGGGGGGTGGCCGCGAGCGCCATCACCGTCTTGGTGGTCCAAGGCTCGCTCACCCTGGTCGGACTGGCCTTGGGCGACATCCTCCCCGCCCCTCACCTCGCCGCGATCACCGCCGTCGGCGGGCTGCTGCTGGTCGGGGTGGGCCTCCGGCTGCTACGCATCCGGGAGATCCCAGTGGCCGACCTGCTCCCAGCGCTGCTCGTCGCGCCGTTCCTGGTCAGCGCCGTGGCCGCCGTACGCTGATTGGCCGGCGTGCGTGGTGAGAGCCGCAACACGCTGGCCGTAGCGGCGGTGCTCGTGCCCGCGCTAGCGGTCCCAGCACATGCCACTGGATCGCCGGGCTGCATCACCCGGGCGGAGTACAAGAAGATCCATAAGGGCATGACGAAGGCCAAGGTCAAGCAGATCGCGGGGACCAACGGGAAGCGAGAGGCACATGCTTCCGCCGGCGGCTACCGCACCGAAGTTCGGTCTTACAAGACGTGCTCCAGGTCTTCTGCCGTGGCCGTTTCGTTCAGCGCGAACCCGCACAAGCCTTTGAAGGTAGACGCGAAGTCCGCGGTCTGGGCCTGACCGGTCCGGCGTAGGACGGATCCAGGCTTAGATGTCGCCGCCGAGATAGGCGGCCTTGACCGACTCGTCACCGGCAAGCTCGGCACCAGTGCCCGAGCGGACGATCTCGCCGGTCTCCAAGATGTGGGCGTCGTCGGCGCGTTTGAGGGCCTGGGCGGCGTTCTGCTCGACCAGGAGCACGGTGGTGCCCTGCTCGTTGATCTCGTCGATGATCGAGAAGATCTGCTGGATCAGCTTCGGCGCCAGTCCCATCGACGGCTCGTCGAGCAGGATCAACCGAGGCCGCGCCATCAGCGCCCGACCGATGGCCAGCATCTGCTGTTCGCCGCCGGACATGGTGCCGGCGATCTGCTGGATGCGTTCACCGAGCCTTGGGAACAGCCCGAGCACCCGGTCCAGGTCGTCCTGATAGGCCTGCGACTTGCGGTCCTTGCGGGCGAAGGCACCCATGTCGAGGTTCTCGCGCACGGTCATCCCGACGAAGACACCACGACCCTCAGGCGACTGGCTGATGCCTAGTCGGACGCGTTCGTACGGCGGCAGTGTGGTGATGTCGGTTCCGTTGAAGACGATCCGGCCGGCTCGCACCTTGCGGAGTCCCGAGATCGTCTTGAGGGTGGTGGTCTTCCCGGCGCCGTTGGCCCCGATCAACGTGGTGATCGAGCCTTCCGGCACCCCGAAGCTAATGTCGCGGATGGCCTCGATGTTGCCGTAGTTGACGCACAGGCCGTCGACCTCAAGAAGCATCTTCTTCATCCACTCCCAAGTAGGCCGCAATCACCGCGGGATTGTCGCGAATCTCGGCTGGAGCGCCCTCCGCGATCTTCTTGCCAAACTCGAGCACGACGATCCGATCCGTCACCCCCATCACCAACCGCATGTCGTGCTCGATCAGCAGCACGGTGTAGCCCTCATCCCGGACCCGCCGGATGAGCTCCATCAGCTTGGCCTTCTCGGCCGGGTTGAAGCCCGCCGCCGGCTCGTCGAGGCAGAGCAACTTGGGGTCGGTCGCCATGGCACGGGCGATCTCAAGGCGCCGCTGGTCGCCGTACGACAGGTTGGCGGCCAGCTCGTCGGCCTTGTCGCGCAGGCCCATGAAGCCCAGCAGCTCCATCGCCCGCTCGTTGCCTTCGGCCTCCTCGCGGCGATGCTTGGGCAGCCGGAACAGCGCCGACAGTACGCCGGTGGTGTGGTGGGCGTCGGCGCCGACCTGGACGTTCTCCAGCGCCGTCATCGACTTGAACAGGCGGATGTTCTGGAAGGTCCGGGCGATGCCGAGCTTGGTGATCTGGAAGCGTTTCTTGCGCAGCAGCGATTCGCCCAGGAACTTCACCTCACCGCTGGTCGGCCGATAGACCCCGGTCATCACGTTGAAGCAGGTCGTCTTGCCGGCACCGTTGGGGCCGATCAGACCGAGGATCTCACCGCGACGGATATCGAAGCTGACATCGTCGAGCGCGGTCAGACCGCCGAAACGGAGGGTCACGTGGTCCAACTCGAGCACCCGCTCGGTCTCAGCCGACGCTGTGCCCGCGGGTGGGGTTTGCTCAGACACCGGCCACCTCCTCGCCCTCGAGCTCGTCGAGCTTCTGGTCGAGCCGTCGCGCCTGGGCTCTGCGCCGCGGTGGCAAGATGCCCTGCGGTCGATAGATGGCCAGGATCATCAGCGCCAAACCGAAGATCAACACCCGCCACTCCTCGAAGCCCCGGAACCGCTCGGGCAGGTAGCCGACGATGATCGCACCGACCACGGCACCCCACCGGTTGCCCTGCCCGCCGACGACCACTGCGGCCAGGAACAGGATCGACAGCAGTAGAGGGAACGACTGAGGTGAGACGAAGCCCTGGCGACCGGCAAACATCGTGCCGGCCAAACCACCGACAAAAGCCCCCATCGCGAAGGCGAGCAACTTGAACTTGAAGGTCGGCACCCCCATCAGCTCGGCGGCGTCCTCGTCCTCGCGGGTCGCCTCCCAGGCCCGCCCCACCCGGCTGTCCTTGATCAGCATGTCGCCGAACAGGACGATGATGACCACGGTCAGTACGAGCCAGTAGTAGGGCACGATGTCGATCACACCGAACTTGAGGGCTGTGGTCTCCCGGTGTAGGTCGATCAGTGGCACCCCACTGTCCCAGTTCAGGTGCGGCACGGTGAACAGCTCGATCGACGGTGGCTTGCCCACCTTCGGGACGCCCGCAGCGGCCCCCAGCCAGTCGGAGTTCACGGCGGTCAGCCGGATGATCTCGCCGAACCCCAACGTCACGATCGCCAGGTAGTCACCGCGCACTCGAAGGGTCGGCGCACCCAGGATCACGCCCGTCACCATCGTCACCATCACGGCGATGGGAATGGTGGCCAACCATGGCCAACTCGCGTGCTGAGACGTGAGGACTGCAACGACGTAGGCGCCGACCGCGTAGAAGCCGACGTAGCCGAGGTCGAGCAGGCCGGCGTAGCCGACCACGATGTTCAAGCCGAGGGCGACCAGCACATAGACCGAGACGATAAAGAGCACACCGCCGAAGTCGGTGTCGGGAGTCGACAGGATGGGTGGGTTGATGATCGGCAGCGCGTAGGCCAATAGGGCGGCGAACACCATCAGGATGATCTTCACCGGCTTAGGTAGTCTGCCCATCTTGTCGCGCATAGACCGGAGGCGTGAGCGTAATGACACCGGGGCCGACGGGCGGCCGCCGCCTACGGGGGTCAGTCGGTCCGCGTTGATCTCTACGGGAGGAATCTCGTCACTCATGCGCGTGCCTTTCCGAGCGCCTCACCCAGCAGACCCGAGGGCCGGAAGAGGAGGATGAACACCAACAGCACGAAGGCGACGATGTCCTTCCACTCCGTGCCGAACAGTGCCGAGCCCCAGTTCTCCGCGACACCGAGCACCAGGCCACCCAGCAGCGCACCGCGCAGGTTGCCGATGCCGCCCATGACCGCGGCGGTGAAGGCCTTCACACCGAGGATGAAGCCGGCGTCGAACTTAGTTGCCCCGATCCGGATCATGTAGAGCGTCGCGGCCGCGCCGGCCATCACGCCTCCGAGAAGGAAGGTCACCTGCACCACCCGGGTGGAGTTGACCCCCATCAGGGCGGCCGACTCTGGGTCTTGGGCGACGGCGCGGATGCCGCGGCCCATCCGGGAGCGGCGGACATACTGATCCAGGAAGATCATCATCAGCAGCGCCGAGCCGATCACCAGGATGTCAGTCGAGGTGACGCCGTAGTCACCCAAGGTGAACACCGTCGTCTGCGGGACGTCGATGGTCAGGCCCTTGGTGTCTCGAGACCGACTCACGTAGAAGTCCAGCTTGTCGGACAAGCCGAACCAGCCCGCGATCTCGCTGCGCAGGCCCATCGTCTCCGCCAACATGAAGGACGCGCCGATGGCCGAGATCAAAGCGACCAACTTCGGCGCGTCCCGCTTGATGAGGGGTCGATAGGCGAATCTCTCCAACAGCAGCGCTACCCCGGCAGAAGTTGCCATCGCGACCACCATGGCGATCGCCAGCATCCAGACCATGGCGCCGACGCTGGTCTGCTTGTCACCGCCGAGGAAGTAGACGGTCCAGACGACGGCGAAGGTGCCGTACATGAACACTTCGGAGTGGGCGAAGTTGATCAGCTGCAGGACGCCGTACACCATCGTGTAGCCGAGGGCGACCAGGGCGTAGACCGAGCCGTTGGCCAGTCCGGTGACGGTGAACGAGAAGAAGTGGTCGAACAGGAGAGGGAAGTCCGGGAACATCTGAACCAGGGCGGGGTGCACCATGTGAGTCCTCGCTGCAGGCTGGTGGATGTCGACGCTGCGGCCGGGGTGAATCCTCGCCCCGGCCGCAGCGCAGTGTCAACTAGTGACGGAAATCACTCGATGGGCTCACCGGGCAGGATCTTGCCGCCCTTCACCTCGTAGGCGAACACCGACACACCAGAAACCTCACCGGTCTCGTCGAACTTGATGTGCTTGGTGATGCCGTCGGCGTCGTAGTTGTTGACCCAGTCCAGCAGCGCCTCACGGGTGTCGTTGCCTTCCCCGATGCCCGACAGCAGCACGGTGGCCGCGTCGTAGGCCTCCGCGGAGTAGGTGCCGGGGTCGGCGCCGTTCAGCTCCTTGAACTTCGCGGCGAAGTCGTCCGGCGACGGGGCGCACGGGCAGGTCAGGAACGAGCCGTCGATGCCGCCGGCCTGGATGAAGCCTGGGTCGAGCGAGCCGTCACCGGAGACGAAGGTGCCGGTCCATCCCGCCGCCTTGAGCTGCTTGGACAGCAGGCCCGCCTCGGCGTAGTAGCCGCCGTAGAACAGGGCGTCGACGTCGGCGGCCTTCACCTTGGTCACCGTCGCGGAGAAGTCGGTCTGCTTCTGCTGCACGGTGTCGCGGTCAGTGACCGCGCCGCCGAGCGAGTCCGCCACACCGTCGGCGAGACCCTTGCCGTACTCCGAGGCGTCGTCGACGACGAAGACCTTCTTGGCGCCAAGGGTTCCAGTGATGAACGTTGCCGCAGCGGGCGCCTGGGTGTCGTCGTTGCCGAGGACGCGGTGGAAGGTGTCCCAGCCGTTGGTCGACAGCGCCGGGTTAGTCGCCGACGGGGAGACCGTCACCAAGCCGGCCTCGGCGAAGGTCGGGCCGGTGGCCTCGGTCTCACCGGAGAACGACGGACCGACCAGGCCGATCAGCTTGTCGTCTTGGACAGCCTTGGTGGCCAGCGGAGTGGCCTTCTCCGGGTCGCCCTGGGAGTCGTACTTCTCCAGGGTGACCTTGCAGTCGGAGTGCTCGGTGTTGTACTCATCCAGCGCGACATTCACGCCGCCGAGCATGTTGAGGCCCAAGTTGGCGTAGTCGCCGGTCTGGGCGCCCATGTAGCCGATCTTCAGGTCGCAGGCGGCTGAGCCGCTGTCTCCGTCGTCTCCGCCGGAGTCATCGGTCGTGCCGCAGGCCGTGAGGGCCAAGGCGGTGGCCGCGGCTGCCGCAGCCAGCCGGGCAAGAGTGTGTGGGTGTTTCATCGGTAATCGGGTTCCTAACTGCTGATGAACACCGGCAGCGCCGCCGGTTCCGGCACAACCTAACGCCTCGGCCGGACCATGCCGAGAGCCAACCCCCGTGAGTTGCCAATTTGTAACCTGCTCCGAATCGACTGTTTACACGTGCCCTCCGCCGACTCGCAGACCGGTGATTGCTGCCTGGGCGGCGTCGGACCCAGCTTCAGCTGTGACCGGTCGGCCCGTGCTGAAGGACGCCCTCGGCCACCTCCCGCATTGACAGCCGCAGATCCATGGCAGTCTTCTGGATCCACCGGAACGCGTCGGCCTCGGTGAGCGACAGCGTCTCCTGCAGGGTGGCCTTCGCACGGTCCACCGCCTTGCGAGTCTCCAGGCGCTCGGCCAGATCGGCCACCTCGGTCTCGAGCGCGACGATCTCGGCGAAGCGGCTTAGCGCCATCTCGATGGCCGGCATTAGGTCGGAGACGGAGAAGGGCTTGACGACATAGGCCATCGCCCCCGCGTCCCGGGCCCGCTCGACCAGGTCGCGCTGGGAGTAGGCCGTCAAGATGACCACTGGCGCGATCCGCTTGGCGGCGATCCGCTCGGCGGCAGTGATGCCGTCCAGGACCGGCATCTGCACGTCCATCACCACCAGATCGGGGTGCAGCTCCTCGGCCAGTCGGAGCGCCTGCGCCCCGTCTCCCGCCTGCCCGACGACGTCGTACCCCTCCTCGGCGAGCATCTCGGCGAGATCCATCCGGATGAGGGCCTCGTCCTCGGCGATCACCACACGGCGTGAGGAAGTGCTGGCCTCGGTCACGGGCAAAGATTAGCGGTCCACTAGGCTGGCTCCTCGCGGCCCCGGTATCCCAACCGGCAGAGGAAGCGGTCTCAAACACCGTCCAGTGTGGGTTCGAATCCCACCCGGGGCACCCGCGAACTCTGCTCCGTAGCCTCCTCAGCCTGGATCCACTGGTCGATCCAGGCTGTCTTAGGCATCGGCACGGCGGTAGGCCGGAGCCACCTCGTTGATCGCGTCACCCATCCGGTGGATGCGCAGGGCGTTGGTGGAGCCGGGGATGCCGGGCGGGCTGCCCGCGATGATCACGACTTGGTCGCCCTCCTCCACGCGCCCCAGCGCGAGCAGAGACTCATCGACCTGGCGGACCATCTCGTCGGTGTGCTCGACGTCGGCGGTCTTGAACGCCTCGATCCCCCAACTGATGGAGAGCTGGGAGCGGGTCGTGTCGGTCGTCGTGAAGGCGAGGATCGGAATCGGACCCCGATAGCGCGAGAGTCGACGGGCGGAGTCTCCGCTGGAGGTGAAGGCGACGACGTACTTCGCCTCGACACGCTGGGCGACCTCCGCGGCCGCCTTGGCGATGATCCCACCCCGGGTCAGGGGGTTCCAGTCCAGCGCGGTCATGTGCTGGAGGCCGTGGGCCTCGGTCGAGGAGATGATCCTGGCCATGGTGGCGACGGTCTGGATGGGGTACTCCCCCACGCTGGTCTCACCGGACAGCATCACCGCGTCCGCGCCGTCGAGCACGGCATTGGCGACGTCGGAGGCCTCGGCGCGGGTGGGTGCGGGCGCCGAGATCATCGACTCAAGCATCTGCGTCGCCACGATCACCGGCTTCGCGTTGCGGCGCGCGACGTCGATGATCCGCTTCTGGTGCACCGGCACGTCCTCGAGCGGGCACTCGACGCCGAGGTCGCCGCGGGCGACCATGATCCCGTCGAAGGCGTCGACGATCGCGTCGAGATCGTCGAGCGCCTGCGGCTTCTCGATCTTGGCGATGACCGGGAGGCGCACCCCGACCTCGTCCATCACCTGATGCACATCCTCGACGTCTCGCGCACTGCGCACGAAGCTGAGCGCGATGAAGTCGACGGTCAACTCAAGGGCGAAGCGCAGGTCCTCCACGTCCTTCTCCGAGAGCGCTGGCACCGAGACCGCGACGCCGGGGAGGTTAATCCCCTTGTGGTTGCTCACCTTGCCGCCGACCAGCACGCGGGTGTGTACATCGGTGCCGTCGACAGCGGTGACCTCGAGCCGGATCCTTCCGTCGTCGATGAGGATGGGATCACCCGTTGCGACATCGTTTGGCAGCCCGGCGTACGTCGTGCTTGCCACCCGGTCGTCACCCAACACGTCTCGGGTGGTGATCGTCCAGGATTGGCCACCCGTCAGGCGGGCCGAGCCCTTCTCGAAGAGACCCAATCGGATCTTGGGGCCTTGCAGATCGGCGAAGATACCGACGCCACGGCCGCTCGTATCGCCCGCCTCGCGGACCATCGTGTAGTAGCGCTGATGGTCCTCGTAGGTCCCGTGGCTCATGTTGAGCCGGGCGACATCCATGCCAGCGTCCACCAGAGCCCGGATCATCTCCGGGCTGTCGACGGCAGGCCCTAGCGTGCTGACAATCTTGGCTCTACGCACTTGCCTGAACCTATCGGTTTTGATCGATCCAACCAAGCCCCCTGGCCGGTACGAGGTCGCTGTGTTCGGGTTCGTGACCACAACGGGCTTCTGGTGGGCTGTGGTGCTGACCGACAGGGCAGCCATCGGGGCAGCGGTGCTCGGCTTGCGGCTGCGCTACCGGGTTACTGGTCGTTGGTGGTTGCGTCCGGCAGGGCAGCAACCGGGAGAGCGGTGCTCGGCTCGCGGCTGCGCTGCCGGGTTGCTGATCGCTGTGGTCACTCTGGTCACCGCTTTCACAAGGTATGTAGGTGGACCTGCACCTACCTCGGTGAACGACGCACGGTAAGTGCAGGCATCACCACATACCTTGTGAAAGCAGCAACCCCTGTGACCCCCGGGAGCCAGGGCGGCTCTGGGCCCGGGGACCGGTGCACCGATTGGCCCGAAACGGCAGTCCACCGTCGGCTACTGGTGTGTACGAACGGCATATGTGACCTACGCACCAGTAGCCGGGTTCACGGCGCGGACAGCCGCATCGATTGGGCCGAAACTGCATCCGAGCCCGTCTGGTGCGCGGTTGTGGGGGCTGAGTGTCCGGTAGACCGGGTACTCACCCCCCACAAGGGCGCAGGAGACGCAAGAACACCGCGGCAGACGCCACAACCCGCAGCAGACCGGCGACCGCAAGACGCCAGCGACCCGGCCGGCAAGTTCGATCACGGCGGCGCTCACCCGGCGTCGCTGCCCTGTCGGACGCAACCACGGGCGACCAGCAACCCGGCCGACAACCCGGGACCAGCGGCCCGCCTCTCCGCGTAGCTGCCCGGCCTCGCTGTCCCGTCGGCCAGCACCGCCCACGGCCAGCCAGGCGAGGGTCCGTCCCCCGCGGCCCGCCACCAGCGGAGCGAGGCCCAGCCACCTACACGACCACCGGCCGAGCGGTGGGTGGGATCGGTGCGGGGAGGGTGGTGGATCCGGTCAGGTAGCGGTCGACGGCCGAGGCGGCCGACCGACCCTCGGCGATCGCCCAGACGATCAGCGACTGGCCACGGCCGGCGTCGCCGGCGACGAAGACGCCCTCGACCGAGGTGGCATAGGACGCGTCGCGGGTGATGTTGCCGCGCTCGTCCAGGGCGACCCCCAGCTGCTCGACCAGACCGGGCTGCTGCGGCCCGACGAAGCCCATCGCGAAGAGCACTAGCTGCGCGGGGATCTCCCGCTCGGTGCCGGGCACCGGCTGGAATGAGCCGTCCACTTCGCTCAGGCGCAGCGCCCGCACACGGCCGGCGTCGTTCCCGAGGAACTCCTGGGTCGAGACGGCATAGACCCGATCGCCGCCCTCCTCGTGGGCCGAGGAGATCCGGAACGTCATCGGATAGGTCGGCCATGGCTGACCCGCTGGCCGGTCCTCCGGCGGTCGAGGCATGATCTCCAGCTGGGTCACCGAGGCGGCTCCCTGCCGAAGCGCGGTGCCGAGGCAGTCGGCCCCGGTGTCGCCACCACCGATGATCACGACGTGCTTGCCGCCGGCATGGATCTGATCCGGCACCTCCGCGCCCAGCGCTACTCGGTTGGCTTGCGGAAGGTACTCCATCGCCTGGTGGATGCCGTCCAGCTCGCGGCCGGGCACCGGGAGGTCGCGCGGCACGGTGGAACCGATGGCCAGCACGACGGCGTCGTACCGCTCCCGCAGCTGGTCGCCGCGCAACTCGTCGCCGACCTGGACGCCGGTGCGGAAGACCGTGCCCTCACGACGCATCTGGTCGATCCGACGATCCAGATACTGCTTCTCCATCTTGAACTCGGGGATGCCGTAGCGGAGCAGCCCACCGGGCTTGTCGGCGCGCTCGTAGACGGCGACGGTGTGACCAGCCCTGGTGAGCTGCTGAGCGGCGGCCAGCCCAGACGGACCGGACCCGATGACAGCGACCGTCCGGCCCGACAGCCACTCCGGTGGTTGGGGACGCACCTGGCCGGACTCCCAGGCCCGGTCGATGATCGACACCTCGACGTTCTTGATGGTCACCGGATCGGCGTTGATGCCGAGCACGCATGCGGTTTCGCAGGGTGCCGGGCACAGCCGCCCGGTGAACTCGGGAAAGTTGTTCGTGGCGTGCAGTCGCTCGATCGCCTCGGACCAGTCGTCACGCCAGACCAGGTCGTTCCACTCGGGGATGAGGTTCCCCAACGGGCAGCCCTGGTGGCAGAAGGGGATGCCGCAGTCCATGCAGCGGCTCGCCTGGGTGGTGATGATGGGCAGGAGAGCGCGCCCGACACCGCCGGGGTAGACCTCCTGCCAGTCGTGGACCCGCTCTGCCACGGGACGGCGGCCGGCCAGCTCGCGGCCGTGCTCGAGGAAGCCCTTTGGGTCAGCCATAGAGCACCTCCATGATGCGGGCCTCGGCCTGGTCGTCGTCGAGACCGGCAGCGGTGGCGTCGGCGCGAACCTCCAGCACTCGGCGGTAGTCGGTGGGCATCACCAGGGTGAACCTGGCCAGCGCTTCGGGCCAGTCGTCCAACAGACCGGTCGCCACCTCCGAGCCGGTCTCCTCGGCGAAGCGGGTGACCAGGTCGAACAGCTCCTCGGCGCGGCTGCCCTCGACGGGTCCGAGCTCGACGAGCTCACCGTTCACACGGTGTTGCTTGAGATCGAGCACGAAGGCGTAGCCTCCGCTCATCCCGGCGGCGAAGTTGCGGCCCGTCTTGCCGAGCACGACGACCCGGCCACCGGTCATGTACTCGCAGCCGTGGTCGCCGACGCCTTCGGTGACGACGGTCGCGCCGGAGTTGCGCACGCAGCACCGCTCGCCGACACCGCCGCGGAGGAAGATCTCGCCGCCGGTGGCGCCGTACGCCGTGGTGTTCCCGGCGATGATCTGCTCGTGCGAGCGGAAGGCCACTCCGTCGGGCGGGACGATGACGAGCCGGCCCCCGGACAGGCCCTTGCCGACGTAATCGTTGGCGTCGCCGCGCAGCCGCAAGGTGATCCCACGTGGGAGGAAGGCACCGAAGGACTGCCCGGCCGAGCCGGTGAGGCCGACGTCGATGGTGCCATCGGGCAGACCCGCCCCGCGATAGCGCTTGGTGACCTCGTGACCCAGCATGGTGCCCACCGTGCGGTTCACGTTGCGGACCGGGAGCTGGATGTGCACCGGCTCACCGTGCTCGAGCGCCGGCTGCGCCAACTCGATCAGCTGGTTGTCCAGCGCCTTGTCCAGACCATGGTCCTGCGCCTTGGTGCAACGCAGGTCCTGGTCGGCGAACTGGCCGTTCGGCTCGGGTCGGTGCAAGATCGGCCGGAGGTCGAGGCCGGCGGCCTTCCAGTGCTCCACCGCCCTGGTGACGTCGAGGACCTCGGCATGGCCGATCGCCTCAGTCAGCGTCCTGAAGCCGAGGCTGGCCAGGATCTCGCGGATCTCCTCGGCGATGTACTCGAAGAACGTGACCACGAACTCAGGCTTTCCGGAGAACCGCTCGCGGAGCACGGGGTTCTGCGTCGCCACCCCGACCGGGCAGGTGTCGAGGTGGCAGACCCGCATCAGCACACATCCCGACACGACGAGCGGAGCGGTCGCGAAGCCGAACTCCTCCGCGCCGAGCAGCGCGGCCACGACGACATCACGACCGGTCTTGAGCTGGCCGTCGGTCTGCACCACGATCCGGTCGCGCAGCCCGTTGAGCAGCAGCGTCTGCTGGGTCTCGGCGAGGCCGAGCTCCCAAGGGCCGCCCGCGTGCTTGAGCGAGGTCAACGGTGAGGCACCGGTGCCACCGTCGTGACCAGAGATGAGCACCACGTCGGCATGCGCCTTGGAGACCCCCGCGGCCACCGTGCCGACGCCCACCTCGGAGACGAGCTTGACGTGGATGCGCGCCTCGGGGTTGGCGTTCTTGAGGTCGTGGATCAGCTGGGCCAGGTCCTCGATCGAGTAGATGTCGTGGTGGGGTGGCGGACTGATCAGACCGACGCCGGGCGTGGAGTGCCTGGTCCGGGCGATCCACGGATAGACCTTGTTGCCGGGCAGCTGGCCGCCCTCCCCAGGCTTGGCACCCTGGGCCATCTTGATCTGGATGTCGTCGGCGTTGGTGAGGTACTCAGACGTCACCCCGAAGCGGCCAGAGGCGACCTGCTTGATGGCCGAGCGTCGGGCCGGGTCGTGCAGGCGGTCGGGTTCCTCGCCGCCCTCGCCGGTGTTGGACTTGGCGCCGATGCTGTTCATCGCGATGGCCAGGGTCTGGTGCGCCTCGAGGCTGATCGAGCCGTAGGACATCGCCCCGGTCGAGAAGCGCTTCAAGATCTCCTCGGCGGGCTCGACCTCGTCGATGTCGATCGGGGTGCGGCCGAGGCTCTCGGCGTCGCGGAAGGCGAACAGCCCGCGCAGTGTCATCAGCCGCTCGGCCTGCTGGTCGATGCGGGAGGTGTACTGCTTGAAGATGTCGTAGCGCTGGTTGCGGGTCGAGTGCTGCAGCCGGAAGACGGTTTCGGGATCGAACAGGTGCGGTTCGCCGTCCCGACGCCACTGATACTCACCGCCGATGGTCAGTTCACGGTGCGCGGGCAGGATGCCGCCGCGGGGGTACGCCGTCGCGTGGCGGCGGGCCACCTCCTCGGCGATCGCGTCCAACTCGATGCCACCGAGTTTGGAGGTCGTGCCGGTGAAGTACTTGTCCACCACCGCCTGGGACAGGCCGACGGCCTCGAAGATCTGGGCCCCGGTGTAGGACGCCACCGTCGAGACGCCCATCTTGGACATCACCTTGAGCACGCCCTTGCCGAGTGCCTTGATCAGGTTCGCGACCGCCACCTCAGGGTCGGTCTTCACGTAGAAGCCGTCCCGGGCGAGATCCTCGACACTCTCCATGGCGAGGTAGGGGTTGACCGCGGCGGCGCCGTGGCCGATCAGCAGGGCGACGTGGTGCACCTCACGGACGTCGCCCGCCTCGATGAGCAGACCGACCTGCGTGCGGGTCTTCTCCCGCACCAGGTGGTGGTGGATCGCGCCGGTGAGGAGCAGCGACGGAATCGGTGCCAACTCGGCCGTGGAGTGCCGGTCGGAGAGCACGATGATTCGGGCGCCTCCGGCGATGGCCTCCGACACCTCTGCGCAGATCTCCTCGATCCGCTCTGCCATCGCGGCGCCACCGCCCTCGACGTCGTACAACCCCCGAGAGACGTGGGTGATGAACCCGGGCATGTCGCCATCCCGGTTGATGTGCCTGATCTTGGTGAGGTCGTCGTTCGAGATCACCGGGAACGGCAGCACCACCTGGCGGCAGGCCGCAGGAGTGGGGTCGAGCAGATTGGCCTCGGGGCCGATCGTGCCGGACAGCGAGGTCACCAGCTCCTCGCGGATCGCGTCCAGCGGTGGGTTGGTGACCTGGGCGAAGAGCTGGCTGAAGTAGTCGAAGAGGAGGCGTGGACGATCCGACAGCGCGGCGATCGGGGTGTCGGTGCCCATCGAGCCGATCGGCTCCGCGCCGGAGTTGGCCATCGGGGTCAAGATGACCCGCAACTCCTCCTCGGAGTAGCCGAAGATCTGCTGCCGCCGGGTCACCGAGGCGTGCGTGTGGATCACGTGCTCACGCTCGGGCAGGTCGCCGAGCCGGATCATGCCTGCGTGCAGCCACTCGTCGTAGGGATGCTCAGCGGCGAGCTCGGCCTTGATCTCCTCGTCCTCGATGATCCGATGCTCGTCAGTGTCGACGAGGAACATCCGGCCGGGCTGCAGGCGCCCCTTGCGGACCACCGTGGTGGGATCGAGGTCGAGGACGCCGACTTCGGAGGCAAGCACGACCAAGCCGTCGTCAGTGACCCAGTAGCGCGAGGGTCGCAGCCCGTTGCGATCGAGCACGGCACCGATCTGGGTGCCATCGGTGAAGACGACCGCGGCGGGTCCGTCCCACGGCTCCATCATCGCGGCGTGGAAGCCGTAGAAGGCGCGCCGCTTCTGGTCCATCTCGGTGTGGTTCTCCCACGCCTCCGGGATCATCATGAGCACGGCGTGGGGTAGCGACCGGCCGCCGAGGTGCAACAGCTCGAGCACCTCGTCGAAGCTCGCCGAGTCGGACGCGCCCGGGGTGCAGATCGGGAAGAGCCGGTCGAGGTCGCCGGGGATCAGGTCCGACTTGAGCAGCGCCTCTCGCGCACGCATCCAGTTGCGGTTGCCCATCACGGTGTTGATCTCACCGTTGTGTGCGATGAACCGGAACGGGTGGGCCAGCGGCCAGCTCGGGAAGGTGTTGGTGGAGAAGCGGGAGTGCACCACAGCGAGCGCCGAGGCCACCCGGGGGTCGGTCAGATCGGTGAAGACGTGGTCGAGTTGGGCGGTGGTGAGCATGCCCTTGTAGACCAGGGTCCGCGAGGAGAGTGAGGGGAAGTAGACCTCGGTCTCCTTCTCCGCGCGCTTGCGCAGGCAGAACGCCAGCCGCTCCAAGGCCATCCCGGCCACGCGTGCCCCGGCGCCGGCCACGAACAACTGGCTGAACGTCGGCATCACCGAGCGGGCGGTCGCACCCAGCTCCGATGGGTCAGTCGGCACCTCTCGCCAGCCGAGCACCGACAGGCCCTCCTCGGCCGCGAGCTCCTCGATGCGTCGTCGGGTCTTCTCGACCTGCTCGGAGTCACCGGGAAGAAAGGCGATGCCTACGGCATAGCTCCCCGGCGGCGGGAGCTCGAAGTCGACCGCCTCACGCAGGAACGCGTCGGGGACCTGGAGCAGGATGCCGGCACCGTCGCCGGAGTTGACCTCAGCCCCGGCGGCGCCGCGGTGGTCGAGGTTGCGGAGCGCAGTGAGTGCCTGCTCCACGATCCGGTGGCTCGCCGCACCCGTCAGGGTTGCGACGAAGGCCACCCCGCAAGCGTCGTGCTCGTGCGCCGGGTCGTAGAGCCCCTGCGGCGCCGGGAATGCGTGCAGCGGTGCCATCGGCGTGCTCCCGTCGTCGTTGTCCCGA
This sequence comes from Nocardioidaceae bacterium, assembly GCA_039811985.1. GTDB lineage: Bacteria > Actinomycetota > Actinomycetes > Propionibacteriales > Nocardioidaceae > Nocardioides. Next base: position 19,380 of record JBDHZT010000017.1, read on the forward strand.
GCGGCGACGAGGTCGAGGACCTATCACGCCTTTCGGAACGGGTCTGGCTGGTGCTGGTGACAAGCAGGGGACGACGTTGGCCCGCAGCGGAGCGATCAGGCTACCACCGCGGCCGACGCTCGCTCGGTCATGACTGGGGAGCGGACGCGGGCTCGTGGCCAGGCAGGTAGACCTCGGTCTCCCGACCAGGCTTGGTCCGGCCAGCCCAGATGAAGTACGCCGTTGCGACCACGAACGCCACGATCGAGACCCAGACGTTGAACCTGAGTCCATCGACGTCGCTGAGCTGGACCGGATCGATGCGCAGATCCTCGATCCATCCTCGGCCGAGCGTGTAGACCATCACGTAGAGCGCGAAGACCCGGCCGTGGCCCAGCCGGAAGCGGCGGTCGGCCCAGATCAGGATGGCGAAACCGCCCAGGTTCCACAGACATTCGTACAGGAAGGTCGGGTGGAAGGTGGAGTACTGCTCGTAGCCGAGTGGGCGATGCTCTTCGTCGATGCGCAGTCCCCAGGGCAGCGTGGTCGGCTTGCCGAACAGCTCCTGGTTGAACCAGTTGCCCCACCGCCCGATCGCCTGGGCCACTAGCACCCCCGGCGCCAGTGCGTCGAGCATCGGTGGGAAGCGGATGCCCTGGCGGCGAGCGCCGATGAAGACACCGACGGCGCCGAGCGCGACGGCGCCCCAGATGCCAAGCCCGCCGCGCCAGATGTAGAGCGCCGCCCACGGGTTGCCGCCCTCGCCGAAGTAGGGCTTCCAGTCGGTCGCGAGGTGGTAGAGCCGGCCACCGATCACTCCGAACGGAACCGCCCACAAGGCGAGGTCGGTCACCTGGTTCGGTCGTCCGCCGCGCGCCACCCAACGGCGTTCGCCGATCCAGATGGCCACGATGATGCCGACGATGATGCACAGCGCGTAGCCGCGGATCGGGACGGGGCCGAGGTGCCAGACGCCCTGGCCGGGGCTCGGGATGCTCATCGGCAGGATCATCCGTCCACCTCGCCGCGCACTCCCCTGGCCAACTCGGTGGTGAGCAGGGCCAAGCTGCGCAGACCGGCACCCGGGTCGTCCAAGTGGTCGAGCAGTGGGCGGACGAACGCCGAGCCCACGATCACCGCGTCGGCGTATCGGGCGACCTCTGCGGCCTGCGCCCGCGTGCTGACCCCCAGCCCGACACCGATCGGAAGATCGGTGGTGCGTCGCGTCCTGGCGACCAGCGGCTCGGCCAGGTCGCTCGAGGTCGCGCGGGCGCCGGTCACACCCATCACGGCGGCGGCGTAGACGAAACCGCGACAGGCCGCGGTGGTGAGTGCGATCCGCTCGTCGGTCGACGACGGTGCGACGAGGAAGACCTTGTCCAGCCCGCGCACGTCGGCGGCAGCGATCCACTCGGCGGCGCTGTCCGGGGTCAGGTCGGGGGTGATCAGACCCGAGCCTCCCGCCCCAGCGAGGTCGGCGGCGAACCGGTCGACGCCGTACCTCTCGATGGGGTTCCAGTAGGTCATCACCAGGACCGGGACGCCGGTCGCCGCCACCGCCTCGACGGTCCGCAGCACGTCATGGGTGCGCACCCCACCCTCGAGGGCGAGTTGCGCGGCGGCTTGGATGGTCGGGCCGTCCATGACCGGGTCGGTGTAGGGCAGGCCGATCTCGATGACGTCGCAGCCAGCGTCGACCAGCGTGCGGATCGCCTCGATGCCGCCGGCAACGTCGGGGAAGCCGGCCGGCAGGTAGCCGACCAGCGCCGCCCGACCCTCGGCCCGGGCGGTCGCGAATGCGGGCGCCACGCTCACTGGGCGTCCCCCTCGCTCTGCTCCCCGCCGAGTCCGAACCACTCGATCGCGGTGGCCATGTCCTTGTCGCCGCGGCCGCTGAGGTTGATCAGCATCACGGCGTCGGGGCCGCGCGCCTCGGCCAGCTCGCGCGCCACCCGTAGTGCGCCGGCCACGGCATGCGCGGACTCGATCGCCGGGATGATCCCCTCCGTGCGGCTCAGCAGCGCCAGCGCCTCCATCGCCTCGGCGTCGGTCACGGCCTGGTAGGTCGCGCGACCCGTCTTGGCCAGGTGGGCATGCTGCGGCCCGACGCCCGGATAGTCCAGGCCGGCCGAGATGGAGTGCGACTCGATGGTCTGGCCGTCCTCGTCTTGCAGCACGTAGGTGCGGGCGCCGTGCAGGACGCCGCGCTCGCCAATGACGATGGTGGCGGCGTGCCGGCCGGTCTCCACGCCGTCGCCGCCCGCCTCGAAGCCGTAGATGGCCACGTCGTCGTCCTCGAGGAACGCCGTGAACAGGCCGATCGCATTGGAGCCACCGCCCACACACGCAGCGATCGCGTCGGGCAGCCGACCGGTGAGCTCCAGGCACTGGGCCCGGGCCTCGTCCCCGATCCCTCGGGTGAAGTCGCGCACCATGCTCGGGAAGGGATGCGGGCCCGCCGCGGTGCCGAAGAGATACGCCGTGTGGTCGACCGAGGCGACCCAGTCACGCAGCGCCTCGTTGATGGCATCCTTGAGCGTTGCCGAGCCGGACTCGACGGGGACGACCGTGGCGCCGAGCAGGTTCATCCGGGCGACGTTGAGCGCCTGCCTGCGGGTGTCCACTGCTCCCATGTAGACGGTGCAGTCGAGGCCGAAGTACGCCGCTGCCGTCGCGCTCGCCACACCATGCTGGCCGGCACCCGTCTCGGCGATCACCCGGGACTTGCCCATCCGCTTGGTGAGCAGCGCCTGGCCCATCACGTTGCGGATCTTGTGGGCGCCGGTGTGGTTGAGGTCCTCGCGCTTGAGCAGGATCCGGACGCCCGCGACCTCGGAGAGCCGACGTGCATCGTAGAGCCGACTCGGGACGCCGGCGTAGTCACGCAGGATATCGGTGAACTCCCTGACGAAAGTGGGGTCGGCCATCGCCTTCTGCCAGGCCACGGTCAGCTCGTCAAGGGCGGCCACCAGCGCTTCGGGCATGAAGCGCCCCCCGAAGTCGCCGTAGTAACCGAGCGGATCGGCGTCGTACCGACTCATGGTCTCTCCCTCACCAGCTGTCGCACCAAGCCAGTCATCCCCCGCACCGCCGCTTCCGGGTCGCCGTTGCGGACCAGCGCCTCACCCACCAGGACGGCCCGGGCACCCTCGTCGACGAAACGAGCCACGTCGGTGGGCCCGGTGATTCCGGACTCAGCGACCAGCACCCGGTCGGCAGGGATCAAGGTGGCCAGTCGGCCGAAGGTGTCGGGGTCGACCTCGAGCGTCTTGAGGTTGCGGGCGTTGACCCCGATCAGGGCGGCACCGAGGGTCGTCGCCCGTTCGGTCTCGGCCTCGTCGTGGACCTCGACCAACGCGGTCATGCCCAGCTCACCGATCAGATCGTGGAGCCGGACGAGTGTGTCACCGTCCAACGCGGCAACGATGAGTAGCACCAGGTCGGCCCCGGCGGCTCGCGCCTCGAGCACCTGGTAGTCGGTGACGACGAAGTCCTTGCGCAGCAGCGGCACGCCCACGGCGGCCCGCACCCGGCGCAGATCCGCCAGGCTGCCTCCGAAACGCCGCTCCTCGGTCAGCACGCTGATCGCAGCCGCGCCGCCGCGCTCGTAGGCCTGAGCCAGCGTCGCTGGGTCGGGGATCTCGGACAGGTCGCCTTTGCTGGGCGAGCGGCGCTTGACCTCGGCGATCACGCTCGACCCGTCGGAGCGCAGGTGCGGCATCGGGTCGCGAGCCGGATCGACCTCGGCAAGGCGGGCCCGCAGATCCGCCTCCGGGACCACCGCTTGACGCGCTGCCAGGTCGATCCGGACGCCCGCGATGATGTCGTCGAGGACGGACACGGGGCCTCCGCTGTCGGGTCAGGTGGCTGGTCGGGTAGTGCTCGCCAAGCCTCTCACGCTCACCCCGGCGAGCCGGTCAAGGGCCCTCGCACCGGTCTCGGCACCCGGCCGGGATGCGACGGACCTTCCCGCGCCGATACCCTCCCCAGCAGTGCGGCCCACCCCGGGCCCCGACAGGAAAGGCATCCCCAGATGAGCTACCAGGCACCGCCGCCCCCGCCGCCGGGCACTCCGCCGTACGGCGCCCCAGGGCAGCCGGCACCGACCAACCAGAAGGCCGTCTGGTCGCTGGTCCTCGGCATCTTGGGCCTGGTCTGCTGCGGCTTCATCACCGGCATCCCGGCGCTGATCCTCGGCCGCTCTGCCCAGGCCGAGATCACTGCCACCGGGCAGGGCGGTGCCGGGATGGCGAAGGCCGGTGTCATCTTGGGCATCATCGCCATCGTCTGGGGCCTGATCTCCCTCATCCTGGTCTCGACCGGAGTGATGAAGCTCAACTTCTCCGCGGGGTAGACCCGACCCGGGCTCAGACTCAGGGCGCCAGCCAGCTGCCGATCGGCAGATTGCGCAGCACAGTGAAGACGACGATCGCGGTCAGGCACGTCACCCGGAACGCTCGCGTGTTCCACCAGGTCCACCTCGCTGGTCGACCGGTCCAGGCCGACCACAGCCAGACCCCGAAGACCCAGGCGATGAGCGGCAGCGCGAGCACGAACAGCAGGTTGGACGAGGCGGCGCCGATGAGGTCGCCGTGGGTGAGATCGTTGACCGCGCGCAGCCCGCCGCAGCCCGGGCAGTAGACACCGAACAGCAGATACGACGGGCAGTAGCCCCAGCTCCCCGCCTCGTGCGGGTCTCGCAGCCGCAGCGCTGCCGTGGCCAGACCGAGCGCGCCCAACGTGGTGAGCGGCACCGACAGCCGCTGCCGACGGCCACGCAGGTCGGTGAGAGAGGACTGCGCGGCCGAGGTCATCAGGTGTTGTAGCCGAGCTTCGCCATGACCATGTAGACGACCCAGCCGCCCAGCACCAAGACGACGCCGATCCAGAACAGCGGCCAGGCAAACGGGTGGATCATCAGCGCGATCCCGCCGAGCACGAACCCCAGCATCGAAAGGGCCACGCCCGTCCAGGCCGCCGGGGTGTTGCCGTGGTGTGCCATGGATCGCTCCTGGGGTTGCTGTCGTCTGGGATCGATGCTGTCGACAGCATATTGGTCAGGAGCCCTCGGTGGGATCGCGACCCTCGTCGAGCGCCTTCCAAAGGTCGAGGCTGTCGGCAGCGCCAGCGGCGGCGCTATCGGAGGGTACGCCGGGAGCGTCGTAGCGTCTGCCCATCTCCGGCCAAGTGGGGAGCCAACGCCAGGCCAGGCCGAACGCGGTCAACGACACAGCGGCGGCGACCAACGCGACGGCGTACCACCAGGTTGCGTGCAGGGAGACGTCGTCCAGCCCCCGACCGACCAGATCGTCGCGTACGACGTCACGCACCGACCACCAGGCCCGGACCGTGAGGGCGAGGACACCGACGGCGGCGAGGACACCGAGCACTGCCGCCAACCGACGCACCTTTCGGCGGGTGACCAGGAGGACTCCCCAGGCGGCCAGCGCGACCAGGCCCAGCGAGACGGCAAGCGGCACCTGGCTGCCTCGGCCGAGCACCAGTGCCACCTCCGATCCCGCCCGGCTGGGTGCCGTCAGCCACGGCCGGGAGCCCGCCAGCACGCCGACACCTGCCGCCACGGCTCCGGTGAGAGCGGTCGGGAGGAACGTGCGACGGCCCGGTCGGGCCGCTGCACTGGGCTCGTGGTCAGCGACCATCGACGAACAGCGGGTCGGCGTCGAAGCAGGACCGGTCACCGGTGTGACAGGCCGATCCCTCCTGGTCGACCCGGACCAGCAGCGTGTCGCCGTCACAGTCGAGTCGGACCTCCTTGACCCACTGACGGTGGCCGGAGGTGTCGCCCTTGCGCCAGTACTCCTGCCGAGAGCGGCTCCAGTAGGTCACTCGGCCTCCAGCGAGAGTGCGCGCCAGCGCTTCGTCGTCCATCCAGCCGAGCATGAGCACCTCACCGGTGTCGTGCTGCTGCACGACCGCTGGGACCAGGCCGTCAGGGGTGCGCCGCAGGCGTGCCGCGATGTCGGGGTCGAGGTCGCTCACCCTGCGAGTATCCCCGATGACGACCACGACCGGTCCTCCCCCTTCGCTCAGCGTGCTGCCGGCTTCTGGGCTTGGGCTACTGGGCGCCGTGCTGGGCAACCCAGGAGGCGTGCAGCGAGGCGTAGACCCCGTCCTCGGTCAGCAGCCGCGCGTGCGGCCCGCGCTGCACGATCCGGCCGCGGTCGACCACGACCACCTCGTCGGCGTTCTCCGCGGTGGAGAGCCGGTGCGCGATGGTGACCGAGGTGCGGCCTGTCATCAGTCGTTCCAGCGCCCGGCCGATCCGCATCTCCAGGGCCGGATCCACCGCGCTGGTGGCCTCGTCGAGCACAAGCAGGTCGGGGTCGGCCAGCTGGGCGCGCAGCAGCGCGATCAGCTGACGCTCCCCCGCCGACATCGACTCACCGCGCTGGCCGACCCGGGTGGCGAGCCCGTGCGGCAGTGCCGTCAGCCAGTCCCCGAGGCCGAGCTGCTCGGCGGCCAGCGCGATGTCGGCGTCGCTGGCGTCGAGTCGTCCGTAGCGTGCGTTCGCCGCCAGAGTGTCGTCGAAGAGGAAGCCCTCTTGAGGCACGAGCACCACGGAGCGACGCAGTGTGTCGGTCGCGATCGAGCGCACGTCGATGCCGTCCAGGCGCACCACCCCACGGGTCGGATCCATGAGTCGGGTCAGCAGCTTGGCGAAGGTGGACTTGCCCGAGCCTGTCTCACCGACGATCGCCACCCGAGTGCCGGCGCTGATGTCGAGCGATACGTCGTGCAGCACCGGCGGGCCGTCCGGGTAGGCGAAGGTGACATCGTCGAACTGCACGTCGATCGGACCTCGCGGCAGATCCACCCCGTCCTCGCCGGGATCGACCAGGTCCGCGGGGGTGTCCAAGATGCCGATCACTCGGCGCCAGCCGGCGATCGCGTTCTGCGCGTCGGTGAGGATCTGGGTGCCCATCTGCACCGGGCCGACGAAGAGGCTGACCAGGAACGCGAACGCGAGCACGCGGCCGGCGGTGATCTCACCGGCCAGGCCGAGCCAGATGCCGATCACCAGCACCCCGGCGTTCGCAAGGCCGGCGGAGACGCCTCCCAACGAGAACGAGAACGCGGTCAGTCCCTGGGCGCGAGTGCTCGCGGCCTGGTAGGCGCCTACCGCCTCGTCGATGCGGTCCTGGGTGCGCGCCTCGACGGCGTACGACCGGACCACGGCGGCGCCGACCACCGGCTCGGAGATGGCCGAGAGCATCACGCCGACCTGGCGCCGCACCATGCCGTAGGCCGCCGAGAGGCGGCGTTGGAAGTAGCGCAGCGACAAGAAGAGCGGCGCGAAGCAGACCCACACCACGATCGCCAACTGCCAGCTGTAGACCGCCATCACCACGGTCGCGATGATCACCTGGCCGATGCTGACGATCATCAGCAGGCCACCGAAGACGAGGAACTGGCTGACCTGGTCGACGTCGCTGGTGACCCGGGAGACCAAGGCACCCCTGCGCTCGGTGTTCTGGGTGAGCAGCGGCAGGTCGTGCACGTGGCGGAAGGCCTTGATGCGCAACGTGGCCAGACCGCGCTCGGAGCAGGTGAACAGGCGCTTGGTCATGAAGTACGACGCCAGGCTGGTCACCGCGATCGCCGCAGCCGCGAGCGCGCCCATCCACACCGTGAAGCCGACATCCGGCCCGCCGGAGGAGCGCAGTCCGCGGTCGAGGGTCTGCTGGACGGCAACGGGGACGACGACCTGGCCGATCGAGGCCAGCACGGCGAGGGCGAGGGTGCCGGCGAAGCCCTCCTTGAGCTCCGGGGAGAGCGCCACCCCTCGCCGGATCGTGTCGAGCGCCCGGATGTCCTCGCCGGAGTCCATCCGGGTGCCAGTCCCCGTGATCGTCGTCATCGGCCCTCCCCCTGTGATTCTGAGGTGCGCTGTGATTCTGAGGTGCGCTGAGGCGCCTCGGAGGTCGGCTCGGCATCCTGCTCGTAGGCGTTCACCAGGCGGGCGTAGCCCGGATTGCTGACCAGCAGCTCCTGGTGGGGGCCGCGATCGACGATCCTGCCGTCCGCGAGCAGGACCACCTCGTCGGCCAGCGCGATGGTGGCCTTGCGGTAGGCCACCACGACCAAGGTGGTGCCTCCATCGGCTCGTCGCAGTCCCGCCAGGATCCGTGCCTCGACCTCGGGGTCCACCGCGGAAGTGGCGTCGTCGAGGATCAGCAGCCGCGGGCGGCGTACCAACGCTCGCGCCAGCGAGATCCGCTGGCGCTGACCACCGGACAGCGAGGTGCCGCGCTCGCCCAGTCGAGTGTCGAGGCCGTGCGGCAGCGCGGCCACGAAGCCGTCGGCCTGAGCCACCCGCAGCGCCTCCCACACCTCCTCGTCGGAGACAGCCGCTCCGAGCGCGACATTGCCGCGGACGGTGTCGTCGAAGAGGAACGCCGTCTGTGGCACGACCGCGACCGCCTCCGCCAGCCCGCCCTTGCGCAGGTCACGGAGGTCGACCCCGTCGATGCGGATGGCGCCGCCGTCGGGGTCGATCAGACGGGTAAGCAACGTGGTGAGGGTGCTCTTGCCGGACGCCGTGGCGCCGACCACCGCCACCGTGCTGCCCGGCGCGACACTGAAGCTGAGCCCCTCGAGCACGGCCTGCTCCGGCTCGTAGGAGTAGGTCAACCGGTCCACCTCGAGCCAGGCGCCCGGCTCCTCGGCGGGCAGCTGGTCCTCGCCGAACTCCATCTCGCCGGTGGCATCCAGCACGTGCTGCACTCGGCGGAAGCCGACGACGCTGCGCGGGAACTCGCCCAGCAGCCAACCGAAGGATCGGATCGGGAAGGCGACGACCGTGAGCAGGTAGGCAATGGTCACCACATCACCGGCAGCCGTCTGGCCATGGAGCACGCGGCCGACACCCACCGCGAGCACGGCAAGCACGCCGAAGTTGGGCAGCGCCGCGAGCACCGGGTCGAAGGCGGCCCGGATCCGGCCGGCCCGGATGTTGACGTCGCGCAGCTCGCACGCGCCCGCCGCGAAGCGGGCCGTCTCCTCGCTCTCTCGGCCCAGCGTCTTGACCACCATCGCGCCGTCGAAGGACTCGTGCGCGATCTCGCTGACCTCGGCGCGCAGGGCCTGCGCTCGCGTCATCAGCGGCGAGGCGAGGCGCTGGTAGGCCAGGTTGGCGACGACCACCGCAGGGAAGACGAGCAGGCCGACGACCGCCATCACCAGGTCGGCCAGCAGCATCTGGACGATGGCGATGACCATCATGGCCGCGGTGCCGACCGCCATCGGCAGCGGCGCGATCGGTGCCCACGCGGCCTCGACGTCGGAGTTGGCGTTGGAGAGCAGCTGGCCGGTGGGATGCCGCTGATGCCACTCCAGGGGCAGGGAGAGGTACTGCCGAGTGACGGCGCGTCGGTAGTGCGCCTGCATGCGGTACTGCATGATGCCGGCGCCCAACCTGCGGGCCACGATGCCGACGGCTCGGAGCAGGGCAACGCCGACGAAGAGCGCCACCACCGCCCACAGCAGCCCCGGTCGGATCTCGCCGTCACGGAAGGCCGGCAGCACGGCGTGATCGGTGGACCAACCGAGCACCCAGGCGTCGGCGACGGTCAGCGCCCCGAAAAGCACGCTCCCGAGAGTGGACCACATGAAGATCCACGGCTCCCGTCGGATGGCGACCAGCAGGACGGCGAAGCCTTCGAGGGTGGTGGATCTGCCGACCCGCTGCTCCGCCCGCGCCACCTGGCCTGTCTCTCCTCGCCCATCCGATCCGATCGCCGATCCGATCGCCCCGTCAGGCTATGCCGCAGGTCCGACAAGTGCGAATCGGCTGCCGACCGTGGACGCCGCCCGTGGGGCGGCCGGATAGGTTGATCGGGTGAGCGGAACCTACCTGGCACGCCGGGAGCGTGAGGCACTGTGCGACCTGGCGCTGGAGGTCGGGCCGGATGCCCCGACCCTCTGCGAGGGCTGGACGGTCCTGGATCTGGTGACCCACCTGCTGGTCCGTGAGCGGACTCCGTGGGCGGCGCCGGGCATCGTGTTCCCCGCGCTGTCCGGACTCACCGACCGGGCCATGGAGCGGCTGGCCAGGCGCGACTTCGACGCCTTGGTCCGGCAGCTGCGCGGCCGCGGTCTGACCCCGATGGCACTGCCGCCGATCGACAAGCTGGCCAACACCATGGAGTACGTCGTCCACCACGAGGACATCCGGCGCGCCCAGCCGGACTGGGTTCCCCGCGCGCTCGACGAGCCGGATCTGGCGACGATCTGGTCGGGACTCCGAACGGCGGGCAAGGGTTTGGTCAAGCAGATCGGAGTCCCGGTCACCATCCGACGCAGCGACGTCGACCGCGACGCCGTACTCGTCGACGGCGCCGACCCAGTGGTGGTCTTAGGCCTCCCGGTCGAGGTCACCATGTTCCTCTTCGGGCGCGACCAGTATCGCGACCTCGAGATCACCGGCCCCGCCGACGCGGTGGCCGCCCTGCGTCAAGCCAAGCTCGGCTTCTGAGCAGTCATCGGCTCTTCGACGCGGTGTGGTGGTCACCCGGACCCATCTGCCGCGGTGCTGTGGTGGCTGAGGACCCGGTATACGGGCCACTTTGCCACCATAGAACCGCGGTAGACGCAGTAACACCGCGAGCGCAGAGTCAGCGCACGGGGTGCCCGGCCGCTGCGAGGGCCGCCTTGACCTCGGCGATCCGGACGGTGCCGAAGTGGAAGATGCTCGCGGCGAGGACGGCGTCCGCGCCGGCCTCGACGGCTGGGGGGAAGTGGTCGGCGGCGCCCGCGCCGCCGGAGGCGATCACGGGCACGGAGACTTCACGCCGGACCGCCCGGATCAGCTCGATGTCGAAGCCGTGCTGGGTGCCGTCCGCGTCCATCGCGTTGAGCAGGATCTCCCCCGCCCCCAGCCGGCACGCCTCCGCGGCCCACGCCAGCGCGTCGAGCCCGGCGGACTTGCGCCCCCCGTGGGTGGTCACCTCGAAGCCCGAGTCGGTGCCGGCCGCACGTCGCGCGTCCACGGACAGCACCAGCACCTGGTTGCCGAACCGGTCGGCGATCTCGGCGACCAGCGCAGGCCGATGGATGGCGGCCGTGTTGACCGCCACCTTGTCCGCACCCGCCCGCAGCAGTCGGTCGACGTCGTCGACCGAGGAGACGCCCCCACCGACGGTGAGCGGGATGAACACCTCCTCGGCGGTGCGCGAGACGATCTCCATCGTGGTGGCCCGCCCCTCGTGGGAAGCCGAGATGTCCAGGAAGGTCAGCTCATCGGCACCCTGGGCGTCGTACAGCCTGGCCAGCTCGACGGGGTCACCGGCATCACGCAGCTCCTTGAAGTTGACGCCCTTGACCACCCGGCCGCCGTCGACGTCCAGGCACGAGATGACGCGTACGGCGAGGCTCACCGAGCGCGCTCCGCAGGAAGGGTCAGTGCCAGCGCCTCGGCGAGCGTGAAGCGCCCCTCGTAGAGGGCGGTCCCGATGATGGCGCCCTCGACACCCTCCGAGACGAGCGCCTGCAACGCTGCCAAGTCGGCCAGCTCGGTGATCCCGCCCGAGGCAACCACTGGCCGGTCGGTGGCGGCGCATACCGAGGAGAGCAGGTCGAGGTTGGGGCCCTGCAGCATGCCGTCCTTGTTGACGTCGGTGACGACATACCGAGCGCAGCCCTCACCGTCGAGGCGGGCGAGGACCTCGAACAGGTCGCCGCCCTCGCGGGTCCAGCCGCGTGCCGCGAGCGTCCGGCCACGCACGTCAAGGCCTACCGCCACCCGGTCGCCGAACTCGGCGATGGCCGCGGCACACCACTCCGGCTGCTCGAGGGCAGCGGTGCCGATGTTGACGCGGCGGCAGCCCGTGGCCATCGCGGCATGCAGTGACTCGTCGTCGCGAATGCCGCCGCTCATCTCCACATCGATGTCCAAGGTAGCGACGATCCGCGCCTGCAGCTCGCGGTTGTGCCCACGGCCGAAGGCAGCGTCGAGGTCGACCAGGTGGATCCACTCGGCGCCGGCCTCCTGCCAGCGCAGCGCCGCCTCGACCGGGTCGCCGAAGCGCTTCTCCGATCCCGCCACCCCTTGGACCAACTGGACGGCTTGTCCGTCGGCGATGTCGACGGCAGGGAGCAGCTCGAGGTACGACGTCACACGTGGGGTCATCAGCGGCCTCTCGTCGGTGCTATCACGGACTCGATCCAGTTGCGGAGCAGCGCGGCGCCGGCGTCGCCGGACTTCTCAGGATGGAACTGGGTGGCCGTGAGCGGACCGTTCTCGACCGCCGCGACGAACCGGTCGCCACCGTGCTCGGCCCAGGTCACCAGCGGCGCGCGCGTGCGGTCGTTGGTCACCAGGGTCCACTCCCGAACGCCGTACGAGTGCACGAAGTAGAACCGTTGGTCCTCGACACCCGCGAAGAGCCTGGAGTCCCGTGGAACGGCGACGGTGTTCCAACCCATGTGGGGCACGACGGGAGCGTGCAACCGCTCCACGACCCCGGGCCACTCGGCACAGCCTGCCGTCTCCAGCCCGTGCTCCACCCCGCGCTCGAAGAGGATCTGCATGCCGACACAGATCCCCAGCACTGGACGCCCCCCAGCCAGGAACCGGCCGATCAGCTCTGGTCCGTGGACCTGGCGCAGGCCCGCCATACAGGCTGCGAACGCGCCAACCCCCGGGACGACCAGCGCGTCGGAGTCTTCAATGGTGTCCCGATCAGCAGTCAGCGCCACCGCGATGCGGCCCGCCGCCGCACGTTGCAGCGCACGGGTGGCCGAGCGGAGGTTGCCGGAGCCGTAGTCGAGGACAGCGATCTGCTGGCCGCTCAGAGCGCCCCCTTGGTCGAGGGCACACCGGTCTCTCGCGGGTCGATCGCGACGGCGTCGCGGAGGGCCCGCGCGAAGGCCTTGAACTGTGTCTCCACGATGTGGTGCGGGTCCCGGCCGGATAGCACCCTGATGTGCACGGCGAGCTGCGCGTGGAAGGCGAGTGTCTCGAAGACGTGGCGGGTGAGCGAGCCGGAGTAGTCGCCGCCGATCACGACGTACTCCTGCCCCTCGGGCTCACCGACGTGCACGCAGTAAGGCCGGCCGGAAACGTCGACGGCACACTGCACCAGGGCCTCGTCGAGGGGCACCAAGGCGTCGCCGAACCGTCGGATGCCGCTCTTGTCACCGAGCGCCTCCCGGAGGGCCTGGCCGAGGACGATGGCGGTGTCCTCGACGGTGTGGTGGGCGTCGATGTGGGTGTCGCCCACCGTCTCGACGGTCAGGTCGACCAGAGAGTGGCGTGCGAACGCGGTGAGCATGTGGTCGTAGAACCCGACGCCGGTGGAGATCTCGGACCGTCCGGTCCCGTCCAGGTCGACCTCGACGTGGACCTTGGACTCCCGGGTCTCCCGGTCGCAGATCGCGGTGCGGCTCATCGTTGCCTCTCCTCGTGCGGCACCGACGCGGTCACGTCGGTGAGTGCCTGTCTGAATGCTGCCATCTCCTCGGGCGTCCCGATGGAGACCCGCAGCCAACCGTCCGGGCCGGTCTCGCGGATCAGCACGCCGCGGTCGAGCAGACCCTGCCAGATCGCGTGCCGATCGTCGAAGGCTCCGAACAGCACGAAGTTCGCGTCGCTGTCGGCCACCGCGAAGCCGGCGCCGCGCAGCCAGGTCACCAGGCGGTCCCGCTCCTCACGGAGCCGGTCGACGTTGGCGAGCAGCTCGTCGGCGTGGGCCAGCGCGGTGAGCGCGACCGCCTGGGTGACCGCCGAGAGATGGTAGGGCAGCCGGACCACGCGGAGCGCGTCACAGATCGCGGGATCCGCCGCGAGATAGCCCAGCCGAACCCCCGCTGCCGCGAAGGCCTTGCTCATGGTGCGGGTGACCACCAGGTTGCGGTGGTGTGGCAGCAGCTCCAGCGCGCTCGGCGTCCCGGAGCGGCGGAACTCGGCGTACGCCTCGTCGACGATCAAGATGCCGTCGTCGCCGAGCGCCTCCGCAATGACGACGATGGCATCGGTGGGCAGTGCCGTGCCGGTCGGGTTGTTCGGCGACGGCAAGATCACCAGGCTGGGCCGCTCACCCGCGACGAGCTCGAAGGCGTGGTCTAGGTCGAGGGTGAAGTCCTCCTCGCGCCTGCCGACCAGCCAGGTGGTGTGGGTGTCGCGGGCATACTCCGGATACATCGAGTACGTCGGCGCGAAGGAGACGGCTGTCCGGCCGGGGCCGCCGAAGGCCTGCAGCATGTGCAGCATCACCTCGTTCGAGCCGTTGGCGGCCCACACCTGCGCGGAGGACACCTCCTGCCCGGCGTCCTTGCTCAGGTAGCGCGCGAGGGCCTCGCGCAGGGCCACGAACTCTCGATCCGGATAGCGGTTCAGCCCGGCGGCGGCCCGCCCCGCTGCCGCCGCGATGTCGGCGACGCATGCCGGCGACGGCGGGTAGGGGTTCTCGTTGACGTTGAGCTGGACGGGCACGTCGAGCTGCGGGGCGCCGTACGGCGCGATGCCACGCAGCTCCTCCCGCAGCGGCGGGAAGCTCATTCGGGGTCCCCGCGGAAGCGCGGTCTGGAGGAGCGCAGCGGGGGAAGGCCGCGGTTTCGTGGGGTGATCACTTCTCCTCGAGCCGGACCCGTACGGCGGCGCCGTGACCCGGGAGGTCTTCGGCGTCGGCGAGAGTCATCACGTGGTCGGCGACCTCGGCGAGCGCCTCGCGGGTGTAGTCGATGACGTGCACCGCCTTGCGGAACGAGCGCACCGACAGCCCCGACGAGTGGCAGGCGCAGCCCGCCGTCGGGAGCACGTGGTTGGAGCCGGCGGAGTAGTCGCCGAGGGACACTGGCGCATAGGAGCCGACGAAGACGGCGCCGGCGTTGCGCACCCGGGCCGCGACGGCCGGGGCGTCGGCGGTGTGGATCTCCAAGTGCTCGGCGGCGTAGCCGTTGACGACATCCAGCCCCACCTCGAGGTCGCCGACTAAGACGATCGCCGACTGCTGGCCGCCCAGCGCCGTGCGGATCCGCTCGACGTGCTTGGTGGCGTCGACCTGCAGCTCGAGCTCGGCCTCGACCTGGTCGGCGAGCTCCTCGCTGGTGGTCACCAGCACCGAAGCGGCCATCGGGTCGTGTTCGGCCTGACTGATCAGGTCGGCGGCGACGTACGCCGGGTCGGCGGTCTCGTCGGCAAGGATCGCGATCTCGGTCGGCCCGGCCTCGGCGTCGATGCCGACGACCCCGCGCAGCAGGCGCTTGGCGGCCACCACATAGATGTTGCCCGGCCCGGTCACCAGCTTCACCGGTCGGCACTCTCCCGCTCCGTAGGCGAACATCGCGATCGCCTGGGCGCCGCCGACGGCGTAGACCTCGTCGACGCCGAGGAGTGCGCACGCCGCCAGGATGGTCGGCTCGGGCAGGCCACCGTGGGCCTTCTGCGGGGAGCTGGCCAACGCGATCGAGCCCACCCCGGCCACCTGCGCCGGCACTACGTTCATCACCACGCTGGAGACCAGTGGCGCCAGCCCGCCCGGGACGTAGAGACCGACCCGGTCCACTGGGACCAGCCGGTGGGTGACGGTGGCTCCCGGCGCCAGCGACGTGGTCACGTCGGCCTCGAGCTCCGCCTCACAGGTGGCTCGCAGGCGACGGATCGACTCCTCCAGCCCCACTCGCACACCCGGGTCGAGCTGTTCGAGGGCCGCGGCGATGGCGTCCACCGGCACCCGGACCTGGTCGGACTCCACCCCGTCGAACCGGGCCGAGAACTCCAAGATCGCCTCGACGCCGCGGTCGCGGACCGCCGCACAGATCGGCTGCACCTGATGCGTG
The DNA here is from genome assembly GCA_039811985.1 of Nocardioidaceae bacterium. Classification (GTDB taxonomy): domain Bacteria; phylum Actinomycetota; class Actinomycetes; order Propionibacteriales; family Nocardioidaceae; genus Nocardioides. The sequence continues at coordinate 35,157 of JBDHZT010000017.1, forward strand.
GCCGCCTCCACGTCGAGATCGGCCCGCGGCACGACGGCGCGGGTGTCGACGGGCGCGTTCGCGCCACGGAGGTCGATGCGGCGGATCATGGGACGATTCTAGGAGCGGAGCGATGCTCGTTTGTCGGCACGGCTGCTCCATGGGATCTCCCGACGAATCCCGTAGGGTCGAGAGGTGACCACGCGGCTGCCGATGTTCCCGCTGAACACCGTCTTGTTCCCCGGGGCCGTGGTGCCGCTGCACGTCTTCGAGCCCCGCTACCGCGCCCTGGTGCGGTCCCTGTTGGAGCAGACCGATCCGAGTCGGCGCCTCTTCGGCACCGTGGCGATCCGGGAGGGCTACGAGGTCGGCGACCACGGCGCCCAGTCGCTCTATCGGGTCGGCTGCCTGCTGCAGCTGGTGGAGGTCGAGGCCGACGACGACGGGACCTTCACCATCGAGGTCGTGGCCCGCGATCGAATCCGCCTGGACCGGCTCGACGGCGACGGGGACTTCCCGGTCGGCGAGGTGGTCGACCTGCCGACCGAGGACGAGGACGTGCACGCGACCGAGGTCGAGGCTGCTCTGACCGCCTTCGACGCCTACCGCCGCGCGATCTCCGAGATCGCCGAGGACCCGTTCGAAGGCTCGCTACCGCACGATCCGACGTACCTCTCCTGGACGCTCGCGGCGGCCGCACCACTCCCGTTGCCGGACCGGCAAGCCTTGCTCGAGGCCGACAGCGCCACCGAGCGGCTCGCCCTGGTCACGGATCTGTTGCGTGGCGAGGTGCGCGCGATGCGGGTGTTGCCGTCCCTGCCCGCCACCGAGGTCGCCCGCACCCGCTGGTCCCCCAACTAGGAGTGCCCGGGACCCGTCTGCCGCAGCACAGGGTCAGTTGGTCGTGAGCCGGAACAGCACGTGGGTGGTGTCGCTGTCGACCCAGGAGGACAGGCCCAGACCGGCGAGCGGCTCCAGGTTCTCCTGGGCTTCGGCGTCGGACTCGGCGAGGTTGGTCAGCCAGTCGTTGGCGTCGAAGTTGACGTAGAAGACGGCCACCGCGTCCTCGGCCTGAGGAACCACGTCGCGGAACGTGGCGGTCTTGCCGAGGCCACCGTCATCGGCCAGCTCGCTTCGATAGTCGTCGTCCGGACCGACCGCCACCATGTCGCCAGAGACCTGGCTGTCCAGCACCGGCATGTCGGGTGGCAGGCTCCCGCGCAGCTTGTCCAACACCGACTCGATCCCGTCGGTGTCGCCGTGGATCTTGACCCCGATCGGCACACCGCTGCCGTCAGTGCTCTGCTGCAGCGTGTTCACGTCGAAGTCGCTGCCCAAGGCCAGCACCGCAGAGTCGCCGAACAGGGTCTCGATGTCTTCGGGGATCTGCACCCCCCACCCGGACTCGATCTCACTGATCATGTCGTCGACCCCGGGCTCGGTGGTCTTGATCTGGTCCAGCAGAGTCCCGAGCCAGCCGTCGGCGAACCGCATCCCGACGGCAGCGGCCGTGTCGTCGGGCAGGGTCGAGATGACGTCTGCTCCGTCGGTGCCGTAGATCCCGTCGGTCTGCTTGGCGTCGCTGACGGCCTCGAACTCGAGGCCATCGTCCTTGAACCGGACCGTGGCGGCCATCCCGGCGAAATCCTCGAGCATGGCGCGCGCCTCGTCGAGCTCGTCATCGGCTGCGGAGTCGGTGTGATAGGCCACGGGCTCGTTGCCCGAGGACTCCACTCCCAGGTCCATCGGCGACAGCCCCGAGCCCAGCCCGGACAGGTCATCGAGGTGGTCGGCAAGCATCTTGCCGGCGGAGGGGGCGAGGTAGAGGTTCACCACACCCGGGTCGCCGAGTCGGTCGACCCAGTCGGTGTAGGTCTCGTCGTCGGCCAGTGACGCCTTCTCGGTGTCGGCGATGATGTCAGCCGCCGCGTCGTCGCTCTCGGCGATGACCGCCCAGCCGTCCGAGATCTTCCAGCCCATCTCGGGCGCGATATCGCCAGCGTCGTCAGCGTCCGCGCTCGCCTCGCAGTGCATGAGCTTGGTCAGACCCTGCTCGGCAGACTTCTGGTCGGTGACCTGAAGCACGATCGCCGGAGCCGGGTCGCCGGAGTCGTCGACCGCGGCCACAGCGGCACGGTCTCCCAGCCAAGGCTCGAGGTCCTTGTCGTAGTCGAGGTTCTCGCAGGTCGCTTGGTCCTGCATCCAGTCGAAGAAAGCGCGACGAAGGTCGTCGTCGGCGTCGAGGTCCAAAGTGTCGTCGAGCGCAGGGAACTTCTTCAGTGTCCTGAGCGCCTCGATCTTCTGGCTGGCCGAGGGGTCCAGGTCGATGCTGGCGTAGGCCAGTGTGGAAGACGGCAGGGCGGCTGCCGGCTGTGCGCCACCCCCCGACAAGGTGACGAACGCCCAGGTGCCGGCCACTCCGAGGGCGCCGAGGCCTACCACCGCACCACCGATCAGTCCGATCCGTCGGCCACGACCACCCGAGGGTTTCGTCGCCGGTGGCAACGGCCGGCCCTCACCGAAGGAGAGGTACTCAGGCTGCGGAGCACCCGGCTCAGGAGGCAGGGGTGGCTGACCGCCCTGCGGTTGACCCTCAGGCGGGAATGATGTCGACATGGAGCTCCCCCATCGCGCGGGAGGGCTCCCGATGAGCCCTCACTGCATCGTCTCGTCGGCAAGCCTAGTGGAGAGACCCGACGCCTCGCCGCGTAACCGCGGGAAAGCAAAGAGCAGCACGTAGCCCATGCAGAGGCCCACCAGACCCCCTGCTGGCAGGGCGAGATAGGCGCTCGAACCGTTGACCCGAAGCTGCTGCGGCAACTCCTTGAGGTCCTCGGCATGAGCGGCGAGGACTTGCGGATTGGGCGGGCCGAGCCGGTGCCCAACGGAGGCCATCAGCCACGCCGCGAGCAGCGAGCCGAGCAGCAGTGCCACCAGGGTCGCCCACTCGTGCCCGCGCACCATCAGCGCCACTGCGAGGCCAAGCAGTAGCCCGATCGGGACACCCAGGAGCACGTAGATGCCGGTGCCGGAGAAGTCTCGACCCGCATCGCTGCCGATCAACAAGAACTGGTGTTGGTAGGCGAGGCCCGTCGGCGCCGTCCAAGCCCGCTCCCACAGCCACCCACCGACCACTCCGGCCAAGGCGGACAGAGCCAGCACGAAGACGAGCAGGACGGTGATCCGGAGGGGGCGGACGGTCAGCCGGCCAGGCACCCGGGCCCCAGCAGCTGTTTGAGGTCTGCGTAGAGCGCAGGGCCGGGGGTGACTCGCAATCCATCGTCGAGACGCATCACCGTGGTGGCGTTGCGAGCGAGCAGGCGCAGTCGCACCTCCGTCACGCCGGGATGGGTGCGCAGGACTTCGCGGAGCTGCTCGACGACCGGTCCCGTGCACCTCGTCGACGGGAGGCTGATCTCGACCGGACCACTCGGCCCGTCGCTGAGATCGGGAACCGTCACCTCTTGGGCATGCAGCTCCGGCTGATCCTTGCTGCGGGAGAGCCGACCACGCACGGTGATGATGGCGTCCTCGGTGAGGTAGGTCGCGGCGAGCTGGTAGGCGCTCGGGAACAGCAACACATCGATGGCGCCATCCAGGTCCTCCAACGAGATCATCGCCCAGGTGTCGCCGCGCTTGGTGATCTTGCGCTGCACCGAGGTGACCAGGCCACTCACCGTGACCGTCGAGCCGTCGGCGCGATCCTCGTCGAGCATCAGCTGGCCGATCGTGCAGTCGGTGCCTGCGGACAGCACGTGCTCGAGCCCGAGCAACGGGTGGTCGGAGACGTAGAGACCGAGCATGTCGCGCTCGTGACCCAGCAGGGTCATCTTGTCCCACTCCTCGAGGTCCGGGATCGCCACCGTGACCCCGAAGGCTCCATCGCCGTCGAGATCGTCGAGGCCGGCGAACAGCGAGTCCTGTCCGATCGCCTCGTTGCGCTTGATGTCGACGTACTGATCGACGGCTGTCTCGTGGATGGCGATCAAGGCACGGCGGCGGTGCTTCATCTCGTCGAACGCGCCGGCCTTGATCAGCGACTCGATCACCCGCTTGTTGCAGACCAGCGCCGGCACCTTCTGGAGGAAGTCGTTGAAGTCGGCGAACCGGCCGTGCTCCTGGCGCGCGCGAACGATCTCACCGACCACGTTGGCGCCGACGTTGCGGACGGCGGTGAGCCCGAACCGGATGTCGTGGCCGACCGGGGTGAAGGTGGCCGCCGACTCGTTGACGTCGGGCGGGAGCACATGGATCTTCATCCGACGGCACTCGTTGAGGTAGATCGCCGACTTGTCCTTGTCGTCCTTGACCGAGGTGAGCAAGGCGGCCATGTACTCGGCGGGGTAGTTGGCCTTGAGGTAGGCCGTCCAGTAGGACACCACGCCGTAGGCCGCCGAGTGGGCCTTGTTGAAGGCGTAGTCGGAGAACGGGACCAAGATCTCCCAGAGCGTGTCGATGGCGCGCTGCGAGAAGCCGCGCTCGAGCATCCCGGCCTGGAAGCCGGAGTACTGCTTGTCGAGCTCCTCCTTCTTCTTCTTGCCCATCGCCCGGCGCAGATTGTCTGCTTGTCCGAGCGTGAAGCCCGCCAGGACCTGAGCGATCGCCATCACCTGCTCCTGGTAGACGATCAGGCCGTAGGTCTCACCGAGCACCGGCTCCAGTGCCTCGGCGAGCTCGGGGTGGATCGGCTCGATCGGCTCGCGGCCGTTCTTGCGGCGGGCGTACTTGTTGTGGGAGTCGGCACCCATCGGGCCGGGACGGTAGAGCGCGCCGACCGCGGAGATGTCCTCGAAGGTGTCCGGGCGCATGCTGCGCAACAGCGCTCGCATCGGCCCGCCGTCGAGTTGGAAGACACCCAGCGTGTCGCCGCGAGACAGCAACTCATAGGTGGCCGGGTCGTCGAAGGGCAACTCCTCGAGGACGACCTCCTCGCCGCGGTTGGCGGCGATGTTGGCCAGGGCGTCGTCGAGGACGGTGAGGTTGCGCAGGCCCAGGAAGTCCATCTTGACCAGCCCGAGCGCCTCACACATCGGGTAGTCGAACTGGGTGATGATCGCGCCATCCTGCTCGCGGCGCATGATCGGAACGATGTCGATCAGCGGCTCGCTGGACATGATCACGCCCGCGGCGTGCACGCCCCACTGCCGGATCTGGCCCTCCAGGCCGCAGGCCGTGTCGTAGACCTTGCGGACCATCGGGTCACGCTCGTGCAGGGCACGGAACTCGCCGCCCTCGCCGTAGCGCTTGTGCTCGGGATTGAACAGCTCGGGCAGCGGCACGCCCTTGCCCATCACGTCCGCCGGCAGCGCCTTGGTGATCTGGTCGCTCTCGGCGAAGCTGAGGTCGAGCACCCGGGCGGCGTCCTTGATGGCCGCCTTCGCCTTGAGTCGCCCGAAGGTCGCGATCTGGGCGACCCGGTCACTGCCGTACTTCTCGGTGACGTAGCGGATCACCTCACCGCGCCGACGCTCGTCGAAGTCGAGGTCGAAGTCCGGCATCGACGGTCGCTCGGGATTGAGGAAGCGCTCGAAGATCAGGCCGTGCTCGAGAGGGCAGAGATCGGTGATGCGCAGGGCGTACGCCGCGATGGAGCCCGCGCCCGATCCGCGCCCCGGTCCGACCCGGATGCCGTTGGCCTTCGCCCAGCCGATGAAGTCGGCGACCACGAGGTAGTAGCCGCAGTACCCCTTGCTGGCGATGACCTCGAGCTCCATGTCGACCCGGGCCCGCACCTCGGCGGTGAGTCGATCACCGGGGTAGCGCTGCTCGATGCCACGCCAGACCTCCTTGCGGAACCAGGAATCCTCGGTCTCCCCCGGTGGCACCTCGGCGCGGGCCATGTAGCCGCCCGTCGACTCGGTGAACTCGACGTTGCAGCGCTCCGCGACCAGCAGGGTGTTGTCGCACGCCTCGGGCATGCCGTGCCGATCGGCCCACAACCCTCGCATCTCGGCCGCGGACTTGATGTAGTAGCCGCCGCCGTCGAACTTCAAACGCTTGGTGTCCGAGAGCCGCTTGCCCGAGGCCACACAGATCAACGCGTCGTGGGCGTCGGCGTCTCCCGGGTTGTTGTAGTGGGAGTCGTTGGTCGCGATGGGAGGTAGGCCCAAGTCGCGGCCCAGCCGGAGCAGGTCGTCTCGCACCCGCTTCTCGACATCGATGTCATGGTCCATCAGCTCGAGGAAGTAGTTGTCCGGGCCGAAGATCTCCCGCATCTCCGCCGCGGCCTGACGGGCCTGGTCGTACTGTCCGAGGCGGAGCCGGGTCTGCACCTCACCCGAGGGGCAACCCGTGGTCGCGATCAGCCCGGGAGCGTATTCGGTGAGCAGTTCCCGGTCGGCGCGAGGCTTGTAGTACTGACCCTCGAGGCTCGACCGCGACGAGAGCCGGAACAAGTTGTGCATGCCCTCAGTGGTCTCGGCCCAGATGGTCATGTGGGTGTAGGCGCCACCGCCGGCGACGTCGTCGCCGCCCTCCTCGGCGGCGTCGCCACTGCCCCAGCGGACCCGGCGTCGGTCGCTGCGGTGAGTCTGCGGGGTGATGTAGGCCTCCAGGCCGATGATCGGCCGCACCCCGTGGCGACGGGCCTTGGACCAGAAGTCGTAGGCGCCGTGCAGGTTGCCGTGGTCGGTCATCGCGATCGACGACATGCCCAGCTCGGTCACCCGCTGGAAGAGCCCGTCAAGGAGGGAGGCGCCGTCGAGCATGGAGTACTCGGTGTGGACGTGCAGATGGACGAAGTCATCGGACGACATCTGCGGCGCGGCTCCCAACGGCTCGATCCGGACACGATCAGTCCACGGTCGTAGCGACCGTGTGACTACCCGGGGAAGGCGACCAGCCTAACCCCGGTCCGACCTCGATCCTGCCGTGGCGCACCGACACATCGTGGATCGTCCGAGACCGGTGGGCCGAGGCGGTCGGGGCGGCTCTCCGGGTCTGGTAGCGGCGTCCGGTCCGGGAGGTGGACGTCCCTGTCCGGGCTTGCGGCTCGGAGGGCCGACCGCGGCGGCTGGGCCGGGAGGGAGGCCCCGCAGGGCGTGGATGGGTCTGGCCCCCCGCAGCGAGCGCCAGCGAGCGGAGGGGTGGTTGCCCAAGGGGCCTCCTTCCCGGACCGGACGCCGCTACCAGCCCGGAGAGCCCCCAGCCCGGACAGGGCGACGCACGCGGTCGCTCGGGTCTGCTCAGGAGCCGGCGTCGAGGCTTTCGGTGATGATGGCGTGCGCGATCCGGGCGAGGCGATCCTCGCCGAGGGCGGGGGCGCGCTCGGCCAGGCGGCGTGCGATCTCCTGCTCTCGCTCGGGGTCTCGGTCGGTGCCGATGCCGCTGGTGGCCTTGACGCGCTGGACGGCCGTGGTCAGCGCGACCCGCTCGGCCAGCAGGTCGCCGAGGCGGTCGTCGACGTCGTCGATGAGCCGACGCAGGAAGGCCAGCGGATCGCGCCCTGGCCAGGCCATCTTGAGGTCGGCCGCCTGCTCCTCGTTGGCAGAGCCGTCGGTGTGCTCGAGCTCGAGCAGCCCTCGGTGGGTGTAGAAGCTCCTAGCCGGCCGGTTGGTCTCGAAGACCCACAGGCGGAAGCCCTCGGGCCGTTGCGACTTCACCACGTCCAACAGAGCAGTCCCGACGCCCTGCCGAGCGTGGTCGGGGTGCACGTAGAGGTCGTCGAGCCAGGTCTGGGTGAACCGCGCATAGCCCACGATGCGATCCGCCGCCTCGGCGACCCAGACCGAATCGGCCTGGAGGCGGCCCGAGATCCAGAAACGGATGGCGGCGTCCGTGTGCACCGGGGCGGGCATCGGCGCCGCGTGTCGCGCGGCTAGGTAAACCTCGGCCACCTGCTCGTCGTCGCTGCCCTCGACGGCTGGACGCAGCGTCACCGAGTCACTCCGGGGGTCAGTCCGAGGCACGGATGACCTCCAGCGCCTGGGCGAGGTCGGCGGGATAGGGCGACTCGAACTCGACGTACTCCCCTGTCTCGGGGTGGGTGAAGCCGAGCTTGACGGCATGGAGCCACTGCCTCGACAGGCCGACCCGCTGCGCCAGCACGGGGTCCGCCCCGTAGTGGAAGTCGGCGACGCACGGATGCTTTAGCGCCGCCATGTGCACCCGGATCTGATGGGTCCGGCCAGTCTCCAACTCCACCTCAAGCAGGCTCGCGAACCGATGCGCCTCCAAGGTGCGATAGTGCGTCACGCTGTGGCGGCCGTCGGCCATCACGGCGAACTTGTGGTCGTGACGCGGATGCCGCCCGATCGGCGCATCGATGGTCCCCTCCAAGGGATCCGGATGACCCTGCACCAAGGCGTGGTAGGTCTTGTCGACCGTGCGCTGCCGGAAGGCGTTCTTGAGCACGGAGTAGCCGTGCTCGGACTTGCAGATCACCATCACGCCGGAGGTGCCTACGTCGAGGCGCTGCACGATGCCCTGCCGCTCCGCCGCCCCGCTGGTGGCGATCCGGAAACCGGCGGCGCGGAGGTGGCCGACCACGGTCGGTCCGGACCACCCCGGAGAAGGGTGTACGGCGACGCCGACGGGCTTGTCGATCACCACGATCGCGTCGTCGTCGTGGATGATCGAGATCCCTTCGACCATTTCGGGGACCACCTCGAGTGGATCGGCGACCGAGGGGATATCGATCTCCAGCAGCGTCCCTGGGACGACCCGGTCACTCTTCGCGACGGCGGCACCGTCGACCTGCACGTGCCCCCCGCTGATCAGATGGGCGGCGCGGGTGCGGGAGAGCCCGAACAGCCGAGCGATCGCGGCATCGACCCGTTCCCCGGCGAGCCCGTCGGGCACCAGCAGCACACGATGCTCGCCGGTCACGGTGTCTCCTGTGCAGTGTCCCCAGCGCCGTCTGCCGTGTCGCCCGCACCATCGTCACCGAGCGATGACCCCGCTCGGTGGGAGCGGCGTCCGTCCAGACCCACTCCACGGACGCTCTGAATCACGATCAGGACGGCGGCAACGTTGATGCACATGTCGGCGACGTTGAACACTGGCCAGTGCGGCAGCTCCAAGAAGTCGACCACATGACCCCGGAAGGGGCCGGGATCGCGGAAGATCCGGTCGGTGAGGTTGCCGACGATGCCGGCGAAGAGGAGACCGAACGCCACTGCCCAGAGCCAGTCGCCGACCTTGCGCGCCAACACCAAGACGACGATCGCCGCGACGATCGCCAGCAGGCTGAACGCCAGGGTGAAGCGGGTGCCGGTGCTGAAGGCGGCCCCCGGGTTGCGGACCAGGTTGAGCTGCAGGAGATCACCGACGAGGGGCACCGGCCCGCGATCGGCGAGGTGGCGCATGGCCCAGACCTTGGTGGCCACGTCGACGACGTACGCCGTCACGGCGACGCCGACGAACAGGAGACGGTGGCGCCCGTTCGTCGGCCGGTCGACTTCGGGGTCGTCGCCGGTCAGCGACGTTCCTCGCGCTGCTTGCACGCCATGCACAGGGTCGCCCGGGGGAACGCCATCACGCGGAGCTTGCCGATTGGTTCTCCGCAGGACTCGCAGATGCCGTAGCTGCCGTCCTCGATGCGGGCCAGGGCGCGGTCGATCTGAGCGATCATGTCGCGCTCGTTGTTGACCACGGTCAACTCCTGGTCGCGCTCGAAGCTGGTCGCCCCGAGGTCGGCCTGGTCCTGACCGGCACCGTCTCCGGCGTCGCGCATCAGGCCCGCCAACTCCGACTCCTGGTCGGCGAGCAACCTGACCAGCCGGTCGCGGTGCTCGTGGAGCTCGGCGAGGACCTCGCCGAGCTCGGCCTTGGTCCACTTCTCCTCGCCCGGCTTGACGGCCAGCGCACCGGCGCGCGCAGCAGTCCTTCCGGCCGAGGTCGTCATCGATGAGGAGGGCACGGGGGCCTTTCTAGCCGAAGGCGCTGCCTTCTTGGCGGAGGTCTTCTTCGCGGGTGCGGCCTTCTTGGCCGGCGCCTTCTTGGCGGGCGCGGCCTTCTTGGCGGGCGCGGCCTTCTTGGCGGGCGCGGCCTTCTTGGCGGGCGCGGCCTTCTTGGCGGGCGCGGCCTT
>JBDHZT010000018.1:0-45139 GCA_039811985.1 Nocardioidaceae bacterium
GTGCGCGAGGGGGGAGTTGAACCCCCACGTCCTTTCGGACACACGGACCTGAACCGTGCGCGTCTGCCTATTCCGCCACTCGCGCGAGAAGCGGGCTCAGGGTATCCCAGCGCGGTGAGCGGGCCCAAACCGGAGGACGCGGCTCAAAGTGGTGTCCACGGTCGGCATATGTGTCGTACGCACCAGTATCCGGCTGCTCAGCACCCGGATCAGACCCCGCACACCCCCGAGACAGACAGCGCCGCCCCAAAGGTCCCGGCCACCACCACGAGCGCCCACACCGTCGGCGCACCCGGCCCGGCGAGCCCCGCCCCGATACGATCCGAGGGGTCGATGTGACTGCGGTGAAAGCTGCGGTGAAAGGAGGTGGCGTCAGTGGGAGCGTTGCAGAAGTTCGAGCAACGGCTCGAGCGCGCCATCTCGGGTGCGTTCGCCAAGGCGTTCCGCAGCGCCGTGCAGCCGGTGGAGATCGCGGCGGCACTGCAGCGCGAGGTCGACAACAACAGCCAGATCCTCAGCCGGGACCGACGGTTGGCGCCCAACGACTTCCATGTGGAGCTGAGCGGGGCCGACATGGCCCGGCTGGCGCCGTACGACTCCGCCATGGAGCGCGAGCTGTCCGACCAGCTCCACGATCACGCGACCAAGCAGGCCTATGTCTTTCCCGGTCCGGTGACCATCGTGTTCGAGGAGGCCGACGACCTGTCCACGGGCCGGTTCCGGGTCACCAGCAAGGCGATGGCCAGCGTGCGCGGCAGCGCTCGACGGACCCGGATCCGTGAGACCCGCGCCTACCTCGACATCAACGGCACCAGCCACCCGTTGACCCCACCGGGGCTGATCGTGGGGAGGGGGTTGGACTCCGACGTGCGGATCAACGATCCGGGGATCAGTCGGCAACACGTGGAGTTCAACGTCTCCATGGGCCGGACCGAGGACGGCAGCCCGCTGTCGATCAGTGTCCGCGACCTCGGCTCGACCAACGGCATGCTCGTCGACGGACACCGAGCCACCGCGGTGCGCCTGCGCAACGGGTCCCGGGTGCGCATCGGCAGCACCGACATGGTCGTTCGAGTCGTCGAGGACGACCGGATCGAGGAGACCCCCGGAGAGGACAGCGATGTCTGAGCTGACCCTCTTCTTGATCCGACTGGCCTACCTGGCGATCTTGTGGATCTTCGTGCTCTCGGCCATCTCGGTGATCCGCTCCGACATGTTCGGCGCTCGGGTGCCCGAGTCTGCCCGGGCGGCGGCCACACCCGGGCGGCGAGGCGTCGCCAAACCGAGCCGGCGACGCAAGGCGGCCACCCATGTCCTCGTCGTGGAAGGCGCCAACCAGGGTGCCCGAGCCGAGCTCGCCGACGCACCCCTGCTGATCGGCCGCGGCCCCGACGCCGCGATCCGGCTCGACGACGACTACGCCTCCACCCGGCATGCCCGCATCGCCGCGACCGACGACCAGTGGTTCGTCGAGGACCTCGGCTCCACCAACGGCACGTACGTCGGCAGCACCCGCATCACCCAGCCGACCACGCTCACCCTCGGCACGCAGGTCCGGATCGGCAAGACGATCCTCGAGCTGCGGAAATAGCCCATGACCCAGCCACCCACCGCGACACCACCGACACCCGCCCCGGCCGAGGGCGGCGATGCCGGGCTCCGGCTGCAGTACTCCGCGATCTCCGACGTGGGCCGGGTGCGCAAGGACAACCAGGACTCGGGGTACGCCGGTCCGTGGCTGCTCACCGTCTGTGACGGAGTCGGTGGGGCGGCCCGTGGTGACATCGCCTCCAGCACAGCGGTCCAACAGCTGCGCCGTCTCGACGAGCAGCCGCCGGACGAGGACCTGCTCGCCCTGGTGGCCGGGTCACTCCACCGCGCGCACGACCGGATCAGTGAGCTGGTCGAGCACGACCCCAACCTGTCGGGCACCAGCACCACCGCGACCGTCGCGCTCTTCGACGGACGCCGGATCGGCATCGGCCACCTCGGTGACAGCCGCGGCTACCTCCTCCGCGACGGCGCGCTGCGCCAGCTCACCAGCGATCACACCTTCGTGCAGACGCTGATCGACGAGGGTCGGATCACCGAGGAGGACGCCCGGACCCATCCGCACCGCAACCTCATCCTCAAGGCCCTGGACGGCGTGCACGAGACCGACCCGGACCTGTTCCACGTCGACCTGGCGGCGGGCGACCGACTGCTGCTGTGCAGCGATGGCGCCAGCGGCGTGCTCGACGACCAGCGACTCACCGACATCTTGAGCACCGGCAGTCCCGACTTCGCCGCGATCGAGCTGGTTCGCGCGGCACTCGAGGCGGGCAGCTCGGACAACGTCACCTGCCTGGTCGCCGACGTCGTGCCGGCCGAGACACCCCTGGACGAGGATCTCCAGCCGCTCCTGGTTGGAGCGGCTGCCGAACTCCCCCGCAAGCTGTTGCGCGGCTCTCGCAGCATCGCCCCGAAGCCCGGTGCCCTGTTCCGCGGCCACCGGGCCGGAGACACCGGCGAGCTGGAGCCGGTGACCGACTTCCCAGAAGCGGCGGGCGGCTTCGCGATCGAGACGGACCCCATCGATCCCGAGCAGGCCCGCTACGCCCCCGTCCAGCGACCACGCCATGTCTGGCTGCGCCGGGGCCTGGCGACGCTGACCCTGGTCGGGCTGCTCGGCACCGGCGTCGGCGTCGCCCAGTGGTGGATCCAGCAGCAGTACTACGTCGGTCAACAAGACGGTGTCGTGACGATCTTCCGAGGCGTCAACGCCGACGTGCTCGGCCGTGAGCTCTCCACGCCCTACGAGTCGACGAACCTGACCGTCAGCCAGCTGAGCAGCATCGACGCCAAGAGCGTCACCGAAGGGCTCGACTCGGGCACCCTCGACGAGGCTCGGCAGACCGTCACCAACCTCTACGACCAGTCCAGCGCAGCGGGCGGGCAGTGACCGCGATGAGCCAGACCTCGGCACTGATGGGCTTCGTGCACCGTCGTCGACGCGGCGCGGAGCTGCTCCTACTGCTGCTCGCGCTGGCCGTCGGCATCGGCGCCTACGCTGCGGTCGGCATCGGCGTGCAGGGCGAGATCCCCGCCGACATCATGGGCTACGGCGGCTGGCTGGTGGCGTTGCTCGTGATCGCCCACGTCACCGTTCGCCTCACGGCGCCGTACGCCGACCCGGTGCTGCTCCCGATCGTCGCCGCCCTCAACGGCCTCGGTTTGGCCGTGATCCACCGACTCGACCTGGCCGCTGGCCTGACCAACGACAACGGCAGCTTCGCCCGTCAGCAGCTGACCTGGATGACGGTCGGGGTGCTCCTCTTCGTCGCCACCCTGGTCATCATCCGCGACCACCGCGTGCTGCAGCGGTTCACCTACACCGCCGGCCTGGCCGCGATCGTGCTGCTCTTGATGCCAATGCTGCCGATCATCGGCAAGGAGCTCAACGGCGCCCGGATCTGGATCCACCTGGGTCCGTTCAGCTTCCAGCCCGGCGAGGTCGCCAAGGTCCTGCTGGTGATCGCCTTCGCCGGCTATCTCGTGGTGCACCGAGACGCGCTCGCCCTGGCGGGACGACGACTGCTCTTCATCGACTTGCCCCGCGGCCGCGACCTCGGGCCGATCCTCGGCATGTGGCTGATCTCGCTGGGGATCCTGGTCTTCCAGCACGATCTCGGGTCCTCGCTGCTGTTCTTCGGCCTCTTCCTGGTCATGCTCTACGTCGCCACCGAGCGGCCCGGCTGGCTGGTCGTCGGTGCCGCCCTGTTCAGCGCCGGCGCGCTAGCCGCCTACCGCTTCGTGCCCACCGCCCACCTCCGCGTGGAGATCTGGCTGCATCCATGGGCCCACTACGGCGAGGGCACCGACGATCGGGCGCGGCAGAGCGTGGAGGCACTGTTCGGGATGGCCTGGGGCGGCCTGATCGGGCGTGGGTTCGGCAACGGCCAGCCCTGGCGGGTCTCCTTCGCCGAGTCCGACTTCATCATGGCCGCCATCGGCGAGGAGCTCGGCCTGACGGCGGTGATGGCGCTGATCCTCTGCTACGGCCTCATCGTGGAGCGCGGCCTGCGCACCGCGGTGATCTGCCGCGACGAGTTCGGCAAGCTGGTCGCCACCGGTCTCGCGGTGGTCTTCGCGCTCCAGGTCTTCGTCGTCGTCGGGGGCGTCACCCGGCTGATCCCGTTGACCGGGCTGACCACGCCGTTCCTCTCCTACGGTGGCTCCTCACTGGTCGCCAACTGGGTGATCGTGGCGCTGCTGCTGCGCATCTCCGACCACGCCCGCCGCCCGCCGCCGATGCTCGCCCCCGAGGACGCCGACCTCGACGACAGCGAGGCAACCCAGGTGGTGAAGCTGTGAACAAGCCGATCCGCACCATGTCGCTGTTCTGCATGGCGCTGTTCTTGGCACTGATGGTCAACGCCACCTATGTGCAGTACGTCCGCGCCAACAGCCTCAACGAGAACCCGCAGAACCGTCGCGTCATCGACGCCGCCTTCTCCCGCGACCGGGGCGCCATCATGGTCGGCCGCGACGCGGTCGCCGAGAGTGTCCGCTCCGGCGACCGGTTCGACTACCAGCGCCGCTACGGCAAGCCCTTCGTCTATGCGCCGGTCACCGGGTTCTTCTCCTACTACTCCCAGACCGGCCTCGAGCAGACCCAGAACCAGGTGCTGTCGGGCGACGATCCCCGCCTGTTCGTGACCCGGCTGGTCGACCTGATCAGCAACACCTCACCCAAGGGCGGCCGGGTCCAGACGACCATCGACCCGAAGGTGCAGCAGGCGGCGTACGACGCCCTCAGCGGCATCCCCGGCATCCAAGGCTCCGTGGTGGCGCTCGAGCCGAGCACCGGGAAGGTGCTGGCCATGGTCTCGCTGCCCACCTTCGACCCCAACAAGCTGGCCAGTCACGACCTCACCGCGGCGCAGAACACCTACGACCGGCTGCTGCACGATCCGGGTCAGCCACTGCTGAACCGGGCGATCCAGACCCGGCTCCCACCGGGGTCGACGTTCAAGATCGTGACGGCCTCGGCGGCGCTGGAGAACGGCCTCTACGAGGATGCCGACTCGATGGTGCCGGGCGGCCCGGTCTATCAGCTCCCGCAGAGCACGAAGAAGATCGACAACGGCGGTCGCGACTGCGGCACCGACAAGATCACCATGACCCAGGCCATCGCCAACTCCTGCAACACCAGCTTCTTGGCCATCGCCGACGAGCTGGGTCACGAGAAGCTCCAGGAGCAGGCGGAGAAGTTCGGCTTCAACAGGGACTACTTCGACGACCTACGTCCCACCGCGCAGTCGGTCTATCCGACGAAGGCCGACGAGCCGCAGACCGCGATGACCGGCATCGGCCAGTTCGACGTCCAGGCCACGCCTCTGCAGATGGCGATGGTGGCAGCTGGGATCGCCAACGACGGCGTGGTGATGCGGCCCTACCTGGTCGACCAGGTGCTCTCCCCCGACCTCGACGTGATCGACCGCACCGACCCCAGCGAGCTGGACCGCGCCGTCTCCGAGAGCACCGCCAAGCAGGTCAACTCGATGATGGTGAGCACGGTGACGTCCGGCACTGCCTCTCCGGCGGCGATCCCCGGTGTCGAGGTGGCCGGCAAGACCGGCACCGCGGAGAACTGCTCGGACTGCAAGAACTACGCCTGGTTCATCTCCTTCGCGCCGGCCAACGATCCGCAGGTCGCGGTCGCGGTGATGATCCAGGGGACCAACGTGCCGAACGAGGACATTGCCGGTGGGCAGCTGGGCGGCCCCGTCGCCAAAGCGGTGATGGAAGCGGTGATCAAGTGATGACGACGACAGAGCCGAGGGACCGAGGATGAGCAACGCAGAGCCGACCGTGGTCGGTGGTCGCTACCAACTCGGGGAGCTCCTCGGCCGGGGCGGCATGGCGGAGGTTCGCAAGGGTGTCGACCTGCGACTGGGGCGGGCGGTGGCGGTCAAGCGGCTGCGCACCGACCTCGCCACCGACGCCACGTTCCAGGCCCGGTTCCGCCGCGAGGCCCAGTCGTCTGCGGCGCTCAACCATCCGTCGATCGTGGCCGTCTACGACACCGGCGAGGAGCTGGCCACCGACGGCAGCGACGTCGCCCAGCCCTACATCGTGATGGAGTACGTCGAGGGCCGCACCCTGCGCGACATCCTCCGAGAGGGCCGCAAGATCCTGCCCGAGCGGGCGCTGGAGATCACCAGCAGCGTCTTGTCGGCGCTGGACTACAGCCATCGCGCGGGCATCATCCACCGCGACATCAAGCCGGGCAACGTGATGCTCACCCCGGCCGGCGACGTCAAGGTGATGGACTTCGGCATCGCCCGCGCCGTCTCGGATTCGGCTTCGACGATGACTCAGACGGCGGCCGTGGTGGGCACCGCGCAGTATCTCTCCCCCGAGCAGGCACGCGGCGAGACCGTCGACTCCCGCTCCGATGTCTACTCCGCGGGCTGTCTGCTCTACGAGCTGCTCACCGGGCGGCCGCCGTTCGTCGGCGACTCCCCGGTGGCGGTTGCCTACCAACACGTCCGCGAGCCCGCCCAGCCGCCGTCGGACCACGACACCGAGCTGCCCCCCGAGATCGACGCCATCGTGATGAAGGCGCTGGCCAAGCGGGTCGAGGATCGCTACCAGAGCGCCGCCGCCATGCGCAACGACATCGAGCGCTACCTGGCCGGCCGGCCGGTGCAGGCACCCGCCGTCCCGGTCGCACCGACCTCGATGATCGGTGAGTACGACGACGCCGGGCCGGCGACCGCCGTGACCGAGCTCGAGGAGCCGGAGGAGGAGCCGCGCAAGCGCCGCATCGGCTGGTGGATCGCCGGGCTGGTGTTGGTCGCGGCGCTGGCTGCGGCGGCAGCCTTCGCGCTGCCCAAGTTCCTCGGCGGTGACGACCCGCCCACCGAGGTGCGCGTCCCCGATCTCGCCGGCCAGACCGAGGCTCAGGCCAGGAAGGCGATCACCGACGCCGACCTCAAGGTCGGCACGGTCACTCCCGAGACCAGCGACACCGTCAAGAAGGGTCTGGTGATCGACCAGGACCCGAAGGCTGACGACTACGTCGAGCCCGGCACCACCATCGACTTCACCGTCTCTGCGGGGAAGCCCACGGTCACCATGCCCTCGGTGATCGGGATGACCAGACAGGCCGCCGCCAGGATGCTGCGAAGCGCGCCGTACAACTTCGACGTCATCCCGCAGGAGAAGGACTCCGACGAGCCGGCCGGGCAGGTCATCGAGACCGACCCGGCACCCGGCAAGTCCGTGGCCGAGGGGACCACCGTGACGATCTACTACAGCGACGGCCCGGCACTGGTGCCCAACGTCGTGGGGCGGCAGGAGAAGGTTGCCAAACAGTTGTTGCAGGCGGCCGGCTTCACCAACATCAAGGTCATCTACGACAGCAGCGAGACCGACGAGCCGACGGGGACCGTCCTGGAGCAGACCCCGGCCGCGGACACCCCGCTGGCCGCCGACGGCCAGATCGTGCTGATCGTGACGTCCTACGTCGAGCCGACCGAGCCCCCGTCCTCACCCACCCAGTCCCCGAGCGAGTCACCGTCGCAGTCACCGTCCGACGAGCCCTGATCCGCCAACCGGTCACCAGCGCACACCCGGTGCCGAGGCTCAGGAGGCGGCCACCTGCGCATAATGCAGGTCGCGCAGGCCGGTGTAGGCCGGCAAGGTGACCGACGGCAGCGCGGTCAGCTCCCAGCCGACGGCGATGTCAGGCTGACGGGAGTCCTCGATGTAGGTCTGCACGTAGGAGTCGGCATCGATAGCCTGCGCCAGGGCGGCCAGGTCGCCCACCGCGACGATGACGTAGGGCTGGCCGTAGGGCACTCCGTCGAGCTGGACGGCGTTGCCCTCGCACTTGATGCCGGTCGTGCTGATGACCCGCTGGCCCTGGATCGTGATGCCGGTGGCACCGCCCTTCCACAACGCGTTGACGACCGCCTGGATGTCTTGTTGATGCACGATCATCCGGTCCACCTTCTGGGTGGAGGAGTTGATCACGTCGGCGGGTGCATCCGACAAGGTGATCTGCAGCGCCGGACCGGTGACCTCGGTGAACCCAGCGGCGTGCCGCTGCCGTTCGGCCTTCTGCTGGAGCCGACGGACTGCCTGGTTCTGCACTCCGTCGGCAAGCCGGTCGACCTCGGTCTGCAGCGAGGCCGCCTCGCGCTTGAGGTCGCTCACCTGGCGGCTCTCGTTGGAGACCAGGGAGGCGAGGTCGGTGTATCTGCCTTCGCGCAGATCGGTGCCTTCACTGTTGTGCGCACTCGCCACGAACAGGACGCCGGTGAGCACGAAGACCAACGGAGCCGCCAATCGCCAGCTGATCCACCCGTGCCGGGCGCGATGCTCCGCGGTCGGTCCAGCCGGAATATGACGTCCCGGCTCGGCTCCGCTGCTCACGCCGACTAAGGTAGCCCGCGACCCACGAGTCCTTCGAATCATCGCTCCAGACCACCAGTCGAGGCCCCACCGAGGAGTTTGCCGTGTCCAAGCCGAAGGCCAAGCGTCAGGAGTACGCCGACCCCATGGGCGGCCCGCTCTTCACGCCGCGCTTCTTGCTGACGCTCGTGCTGATGGTGCTCGGCATCGCCTGGATCATCTACTACTACGTCGTCGTGCGGGTGGACACGGCCGCGGCGAAGCCCGGCAAGCCCGGTGGGCCGGCATTCATGGCCGACCTCGGGGAGTGGAACTACCTGATCGGCTTCGGCCTGTTCTTCCTCGGCCTACTGCTCGCCGCCCACCCGGCCACTCCCCTCGGCCGCGGCCGCGGGGTCGTGGTCGGCATGCTGGGCTGCTTCCTGCTCGGTCTGCTCTGGATCTGCACCTTCTACGTGATCAGCAACGACGTCAGCGTGCTGCCGGTGATGAACGACCTGGGTCAGAAGAACCTCATCGTCGGCATCGCCTTCATGGCCGTCGGATTCGCCTTCGCCACCCGCTGGGAGTAGCCGCCTCCAAAGGGCGCCCCGCGAATCCACAGCTGTGGACTGATCTGTGGAGAACTACATTGGTGTAGTTCTCGGCGATACCAGGCTTGGAGATTCCGCGGGTAGGGGCTGCCGTCGCGAGACGTCGTCCCGGTGCGTGCATGAGTGCCGCCGACGAAGGAGACGGGCCGGAGGCCCGGCGAGTGAGGAGAAGGTGCTCAGGTGCGTGCTGGGGCGGCGGAACGCAGGCATCGCCCTACCCGCGGGATCTCTTACCCGGTCAGCACAGCGGTGCGGGCAACGATCACTCCGAGCAGCGCGAGCACGACCAGGCCGACCCCGAGGCTCTGCCACAGCGTGCGCCGCTGCCGCGGGGCGTAGATCATGATCGCGCCGACCA
The DNA here is from genome assembly GCA_039811985.1 of Nocardioidaceae bacterium. Classification (GTDB taxonomy): domain Bacteria; phylum Actinomycetota; class Actinomycetes; order Propionibacteriales; family Nocardioidaceae; genus Nocardioides. Next base: position 9,355 of record JBDHZT010000018.1, read on the forward strand.
CGGCGCCACCGAGGAAGCCACCAAGGTGGCCCTGCCAGGACAGATAGCCGGCGCCGACCACGGTGATCAAGAAGTTGATGCCGATCCAGCCGAGGATGGATTGGACGTTGCCACGGACCTTGATCGCGACGAGGAGCAGCGCACCCATCAGGCCGAACAGGGCGCCCGAGGCGCCAACGGTCAGCGAGTGCGGGTCGGCCAGCACGTAGACCAACGCGGAGCCGGCTAGTCCCGCCACCAGATAGAGGGTCAAGAAGCGGACCCGGCCGAAGGCGATCTCGAGCTGCGGGCCGAGCACCCACAGCGCCAGCATGTTGAAGCCGATGTGCCAGACCTCGACCTGGGTGAAGGCACTGGTGATCAACTGCCACCAGGCGCCGCCGGAAACTCCGTGGACCAGCACGACGTCGTTGTTGTCGAGGCGGAAGAGGGTGTCGGCGGGCAGCAGCGCGAGCCGGCGCACCCAGATCGAGTTGCCGCCGCCGGTCAGCATGATGAGCACCCAGACGAGGGCGTTGATCCCGATCAGGGTCACCGACACCGCGCCGGGGTTGCTGCTCAGCCGTCCGCCGTACGCCGTTCGCCCCTGCCGGGTCGCCTTGGCCCCTTCGGCGACGCACGAGGGACACTGGAAGCCCACGGCGGCGTCACGCATGCAGTCCGGGCAGATCGGTCGACCGCAGCGTTGGCAGCTGATGTAGGTCTCCCGCTCGGGATGCCGATAGCAGGTCGGCACTCCGGGGCCAGGCGCCGCGGGGGGCGGGGTCGGCTCAGACATCGGGCGGCGACAGTCAGCCGCGATCGATCTCGACGCGTTCGATCACCACCGGCTCGACGGGCCGGTCCATCGCGCCGGTCGGCGAGGTGGCGATCGCGTCCACGACGTCGCGGGAGGCCTGGTCGGCAACCTCGCCGAAGATGGTGTGCTTGAAGTTGAGCCACGTGGTGGCGCCGACGGTGATGAAGAACTGCGAGCCGTTGGTGCCGGGGCCGGCATTGGCCATGGCCAGCAGGTAGGGCTTGTCGAAGACGAGCTCCGGGTGGGGCTCGTCCTTGAAGGTGTAGCCAGGTCCGCCGGTGCCGGTGCCGAGCGGGCAGCCACCCTGGATCATGAACCCGTCGATGACCCGGTGGAAGCCGAGACCGTCGTAGTAGCGCACGCCCGACCGGCCGGCGTCGTCGCGGTAGTCCTTGGTGCCCTCGGCGAGGCCGACGAAGTTCTCCACAGTCATCGGGGCGTGGTCGGGGAAGAGGTTGACGACGATGTCACCTCGGTTGGTCTTCAAGGTGGCCTTCAGGTCGGACATGGATGCCTCTCGCTTCGACGGTGCGTGCCGACGCTCATCCTGTCACGGGGCGCCCAACAGCGGCGTACCGCCGCCTAGGACCACCACGTAGAGTCGGTGCATGGCGCTCAACATCGACAAGTCCCTGCTGGACCAGACCAAGGAGAAGGCACAGGAGGCCGTCCCCGTGGTCGAGTCGGCGCTCGACACCCTGATCGATGCCGCCAAGGAAGGCATCGAGGCCGCGAAGGGGGCGGCCAAGGACGTCGCCGCCGCATCCCAGGCCAAGGTGAGTGAGGTGGCCGAGGCCAGCCCATCGGACCTGTACGGCGGCCACGACGACGCCGAGGGATCCGGCGGCGGGCGCTGGTTCAAGCGTCTGCTGGTGCTCGGGCTGCTCGCCGCCATCGGCGGGATCATCTTCAAGCGGATGCGCGACAACCAGCAGGCCGCCGACAACTGGCAGTCCGCCTATGTCCCGCCACCGCCGCCCGCGGCCGACGACGAGGCGGGCGCCGCACCGGACGAGGCCGCGGCTGACGAGGAGGCCGAGCCACACGAGCCGACCACCCCGGACGCCCCCGCTGAGGTGGTCGAGGTCGCTGAGACCGACGAGGAGACCACCGAGAAGTCGTAGGGAGCCCCGTTAGCCGGGCTTCCTGGCCTCCTCGGGGCGATTCTCCTCGATCCAGGCGTCGATCTGCTCCCACCAGCCGTAGAGCCAGTCGATGCGGGCCTCTCGGTCAGCCGGGATCTCGTCGCGCTGAACCGTCCACCACCGCATGGTGATCTGCTTGTCCATTGGCAGCTCGCGCCAGATGTCCCCGATCGCGTTGAGGTGGTCCAAGCCGGTGTGCGCCACCATCGCCACGTCGGCATCGGGAGCGGCGTCGAGCGCCGCCAGCACACCGCCGGGTCGGGGAGCCAGCAGGTGGGTCATCGCCTCGGCCCGATCAGCCATCTTCTCCAAGCCCAGCTTGCGCAATCGTGCGATGCCCCGTTCCCGGCGCTTGGGGGTGAAGTTGCCTCCCTCGGGGAAGATCACGAAGGCGTCGTTCTCGTCGAGCCCGGCGGCCAGGTCACGGATCTGGCTCTCCACGTCCTCGCCGGCTCGCGGGTTGGGTGAGATGAAGCGAGCGGGCAGCCGATGCAGCGCAACGTCGATCATCGGGTCCCAGACCAGGGTGTTCTTGAGCACGATGCGCGGCTCGCGCTGGTAGTCGTGCATCAGGGCGCGGACCAGGATGAAGGAGTCGCCGGGTCCGGCATGCCGACTGCACACCACCAGCGGCTTGCCCGGATGGGCGTCCGGGGTCGGCCCGGTGGTGACGATCGCGGTGTTCAGCGTGCGCTGGCCCTCCCGGAAGAGCACCCAGAGCAGGCCCTGCACCAGGTCGTAGTGGATGCCCTCGAAGTACGGTGTCTTGATCAGCCGGCCGAACCCTGAGGAGATCCACAGCCCGAACAGGATGAGGAGCAGCAGGCTCTCGCACGTCGCATAGACCATCACCATCCAGAGCACCCGTAGCGGACGCCAGTGTCCGGGCAGTCGTGGCGAGACGGCTGCGGCTATCAGCAGCCACAGCGGTGCGGTCACCCAGGCCAGGGCGGTGAGGACGATGATCAGCGGAGCTAGCACCACCCGGCGCAGCAGGCTGGCCATCAGGACTCCTCGCGGTCGACAGCGGAGTGGTCGATCCCGTCCACCCAGTCGTCAAGGTAGGCCACGACGGCGTCGTACGTCGCGTCCATCCGGCGTTGCACCGTGGAGAAGTCGCGATAGGCGAACACCGAGTCGTCCTTGGCGGACGTCCCCGCCGTCGGCAAGACATGGGCTTCCACGTCTGCCGGGATCTCCGCCATCTCACGGGCGAACCGGTGCCGTCGGGCGATCTCGAAGGAGACCCTGGCGACCTCCCAGGGCCGCGTCGGCGGTTTCAGTGGCCGATCGATCCGACCCACCTGGAGCACGAAGATGCGGTCCGCGCCGAGCTGGACGGCGCGGCCGACCGGGATGGAGTTGACGATGCCGCCGTCGAGATAGTGCTCGCCGCCCACTTCCGCGGGCGGCAGCAGTCCCGGCACCGCAGCGCTTGCGATGACCGCATCGACGACCGAACCGTGGCTGAACCAGTGCTCGGCCGCCCGCTCGATGCTGGCCGCACAGACCTGGAAGCGAACCGGCAGCTCCTCGAAGGTCAGATCACCGATCTCATCACGGAGTCGCTGCTTCAGCGGCTCGGCCGAGTAGATATGCGTCCTGGTCGACACCGCTCGGCGCATCGTGCGCAACGGTCGGTCGCCGTACACATCACCGGTCTCGGCCGCGGCCTGCCATAGCCCGACGAGCCGCTCGACAACGCTCAGGTGCGGGTCGCTCGCAACCATCGCGCCGTTCAGCGCACCGACGCTGGTGCCCAGCACGAGGTCGGGCCGGATGTCACGCTCGAGCAGAGCCCGCAGCATGCCGACCTCCACCGCGCCGAGCACGCCGCCGCCACCGAGCACGAACGCCGTCACCATGGGGTGATCCTCGCACCCCGAGACGCGCTCGTCCCGGCCCGCCGCAGGCTCATCTGGGGGCGACGAGCTCGGGATGCTCGGCCCGGAACCGCTGCGTCACCTTGTGCTCGACCCAGAAGATCAGCAGCGGGATCAGTCCCGCGGCCAGGGCGACGATGGTGAACAGTGGTGTCCAGCCGGCGCGGCGCGACAGCAGAAACGCAACCACGACGTAGGCCATGAAGACCCACCCGTGTGCCACCCACAAGAAACTGGCCTGCTCACCGAACCGCTGCAGGCCGCTGCCTTCAGTCGCGAGGTACTTCAGGGGGAGCGCCACCAGGGAGCAGAAGGCCAACAGCACGCCGACCACGATCGCCAACACTCGGTAGGCGTTGAACAGGCTCTTCACGTGCCCAACTTAGAGGAGGCCCGGGCAGCGGGTGTCAGCGAGTCGGCCAGGTAGCGCCACCACACGAAGACGGCGAAGCCACCGAACACCCACCACTGCAGGGCATAGAGCAGGTTGCGCAGCGCGGTGAAGCGGGCCACCTCGGGTTGTTGGTCCGGGTGCGCCGGCTGCAACCCCTCGGTGCCGGGGTTCTCCGCGTGGTCGCCAACCGGCCAGTCCCCGGGCGCGGCCCGGTCGGCGACGATCACGTAGGCGCCGTAGAGGTCCTGGTCGACGTGCTGGATCGCGTCGGCGATGCGCAGCTGCGGCAGCACGTCGTCGGTCGGGTCGTCGTCGGTGACTCCGGTTGCGCCCTCGGGCGGCTGCAACCATCCGACCAGCTCGGCCACTCCTCGCGGTGGGGCCGGGGCATCGTCGGGGTTGTCGGTCCAGCCACGGACGACGAGCATGGCCGAGCCGGTGGTGTCATCTGCCGTCGCCGTGTTGTCGATGGTGAGCGGTGTCACCGCCCAGTAGCCGTCCCTGCCGTCGTCGTCACGACCCGAGACGTAAAGGGTGCTCTGGGGCACCCAGGTGCCGCTCAACACCACCGGTTGGCCCACCAGCTTGCCGGGGAACGGGTCGTCGGGGCCCATCGCGTCCGTCAGTGGGATCGGAGCCACCGTGGTCAAGTCCACCGCGGCCGCTGCCCGCCGCGCCTCCCAGGCGTGGTACTGCCACAGGCCCAACAGTCCAGCGACCACCAGCGCCGCCACCAGCGCAACGTGGGCGGGCCAGAACCGTGGCGCCAAGGCACGGATCACGGCGGGGCTGGACACGCCGTCGAGGGTACGGCGTCCGGTCCAGCCTCGACCTACCCGAGGGGTCAGGTCCGCAGCCGGGGAACGACCAGTGGGGTGCCGGACTCCGGGTCCTCGATCACCCGACTGGGCAGCGAGAAGACTGCCTCGACGAGCTCGGGAGTGATCACCTCGGCGGGAGCTCCCGCGGCCACGACGCGGCCATCCCGCATGGCGACGATCTGGGAGGCGTAGCGCGCGGCCTGGTTGAGGTCGTGCAGCACCGCGACCAGAGTGCGGCCCTCGTCGCGGTTGATGTGCTGGAAGAGCTCCATCACCTCGATCTGGTGGGTGATGTCCAAGAAGGTGGTCGGCTCGTCCAGGAGCAACACCGGTGTCTGCTGGGCAAGGACCATTGCCACCCAGACCCGTTGGCGCTGGCCGCCCGAGAGCTCGTCGACCAACCGGCCGGAGAGGTCGAGCACGTTGGTCGCGGTCATCGCCGACAGCACGGCCTGCTCGTCGCCGACGGTCCAGCGGTTGAAGGCACGTTGGTGGGGATAGCGCCCACGTGAGACCAGGTCAGCGACCCGGATGCCCTCCGGTGCGAGCGAGCTCTGCGGCAGCAGGCCGAGCTCCCGTGCGAGCTCTTTGGCGCCTCGGGTCGCGATGTCCCTCCCGGAGAGCAGGATCCTGCCCGCCTCGGGCGTCAGCAGACGGGCCAGCGCACGGAGCAGTGTCGACTTGCCGCAGGCGTTGGGTCCGATGATCGCGGTGAACGACCCGACCGGAACTCGGATGGACAGCCCCTCGCTGACCAGTCGGCGGTCATATCCGAGTGTGACGGCGTCGGCCTCGAGCATCGCAGGTGCGGCAGTGGTCCGCGCGTCCTCGGGCTCGACATCGGGGCGTCGGGACAGCTCGGCGTCGGTCATGAGCGTCGGTACTCCCTCACCAGCAACCACAAGAAATAGAGGCCGCCCACGGTCACCGTGGCCAGCCCGGTCGAGATGGTGAGCAGCTGGGCGACCGCATCGGCCGCGACCAACAACGCGGCTCCGGTGACAGCGGCCGGCAGGAGGGCGAGCTGCGCGCGATGAAGGAACCGGTGCGCGATCTGCGGCGACACCAACGCCACGAACGGGATCGGGCCAGCGGCGGCGGTGACCAGGGCGGACAGCGCCACCCCCGACACCGTGGCGGCCAGCCGCACCCGCTCCGCGGCGACACCCAACGCACGAGAGGAGTCGTCGCCGAGCTCGAGCTGCCGCAGCGGTGCAGCCAGCGGAAGCACCAGGACGATCAGGCACGCCAGGATGGCGGCGAAGGGACGCAGCTCCTCCCAGCCCAGCGCCGAGAACGATCCCGCTCCCCAGGCCGCGACCGACATCGCCTGCTGGGTTCCCGCCCGGAGCATGAGGTACGACGTCAGCGAGGACAGCATCGCCCCGACGGCGATTCCGACGATGATGAGCCGGAACCCGAGGACGCCTCGACGATAGGCGAGCAGATAGACGGCAACGGCGGTCGCCAGCCCTCCAGCGACCGCTCCCGCCGCGATGTCGAGGTAGCGCGTGCTGCCGACGAGCAGGATGACCACGCTGGCGCCGGCGTACGACCCCGCGTCGAAGCCGATCACGTCCGGACTCCCCAGCGGGTTGCGGGTCAACGACTGGAAGATCGCCCCGGCCATGGCCAGCGCGATCCCCGAGAGCAGGGCGAACAGCAGCCGCGGAAGGCGCCAGTCGACCACCAGCAGGCGCGCCCGGTCATCGCCGGTCCCGGTGAGCGCGCCGACGACCTCGCCCAGACCCAGCCGGAATGATCCGATCGTGAGCGAGTAGAGGCCGAGCAGCACGGTCACCAGCACCAGCACGCCCAGCACCACCGCCGTGCGGACGTCGACCACTCCCGACGTCCAGGGGGTCCGCCAGGTGACTGTCGGCCGGCCGAAGTCGATGCTCATCGGCGAGTCACAATCCGTGTGCCGAGCGGCGACGGGCGAGAACGACGAGGACGGGTGCGCCCACGAACGCGGTGACCAGGCCGACCTGGAGCTCACCGGTGGGGAGCACGATCCGGCCGAGGATGTCGGAGGCGATCAGGAGGATCGCGGACGCAACCGCCGTGCAGGGGATGATCCAGCGCTGGTCGGGCCCGGTGAACCAGCGCACTCCGTGCGGAACCATCAGCCCGACGAAGCCGATCGGTCCGGCGATCGCGGTGGCTCCACCGGCAAGCAGCGTCACCGCGACGACAGTCAGCGCGCGAGTGCTGTTGACCCGAGCACCGAGGGCACGGCCCAGGTCCTCGCCCAACGCCAAGGCGTTCAACGGGTGGGCGGCCAGCATGGCCAACCCGAGCCCCACCGCGATGAAGGGCGCCAACGCGCCGACCAGATCCAGGGACCGACCGCCCACGCTGCCGATGCTCCACTGCAGTGACCCGGCGAAGACCTGGGCGTTCTTCAAGGTGAGCACCTGGGTGATGCCGCCGAGGACGGCGGCAATGGCCACCCCGGCCAGGGTGAGCTTCTCCGGCGTGGGCCGGCCCGGACCGGCCGAGCCCGCGGCGTACACCAACACGGTGCCGATCAGCGCACCCGCGAACGCGAACCAGACGTAGCCGGTCGGAGAGGTGATCTCGGTGAGTCCCAGCGCCAAGGTGATGGCCAGCGCCGCTCCAGCGTTGACGCCGAGGATCCCCGGGTCGGCCAGCGGGTTGCGGGTGTAGGCCTGGATCAGCGCACCGCACACCCCCAGCGCCGGGCCTACCACCAAGGCAGTCACCGTGCGTGGGATGCGGAGCTCCCAAAGCACCGCATGGACGTGGGCGTTCTCATCGCTGCTCAGCGCACGCCACAGATCGCCGAGCGGGATGCGCTCTGCTCCGACCACGAGGCTCAACCAGATGGTCCCCATCAGCACGGCGACCGCTGCCAGCAGTCCGATCAGACGAAGCCGGGAGCCCGCCGCGATCCCGGGCCGCAGCGCATCCTTCTCGTCACGGGCGGCCGAGGACTCCGCGACCGGGTCGGCCACCCCGACGCTGGCCGGGTCGGGGTCGCCGATCACGTGGCGGGTGCCAGCCTGTCGGCGATGATCGGCACGATCTTGTCGAGCTGCCACGGGATGCTCAGCACCGACGGCTGAGAGGAGGCCCACGCCAGTCCGTTGTCCTCCATGAAGTAGTAGGAGTCCCCCACGATCGGCTCCCACTGAGCCACCAGTGTGTTGTCGAGGGTGCGGTCGAGGTCGCCCGGCTGATCGACCCAGGCAAGGTGGAAGTCAGACTGGACGGTGGACAGCTTCTCCAGGCTGACGCTGACGAAGAAGTCGTCGGCATCCTTGCTCAGCTCCTCCACCTGCGGCGACACGGTGAAGCCGAGCTGCTCGATGAGCTGGACCCGCGGATCCTCCGGCACGTAGAGGTCCAGCGCCGTGGCGCCCTCGGAGAGATACCATCCGTAGGTGAACGCCCGGCCCTCGAACTCCGGATGGGCGGCGGCCTGCTCGGCGATCTCGGACTCGGTCTCCTCGATCAGCTCGTCGGCCTCTTGGGACTTGCCCATCACCTGCCCGACCGTGCGGGTGAGCTCCTTCCAGTCCGACGTCCAGGCCCGCTCCTGGAAGCCCACGGTCGGCGCGATCTCGGACAAACGCTCGTACTCGTTCTCGGTCAGCCCCGAGTGGATCGCCAAGATCAGGTCGGGGTCGAGCGCAAGGACCTGCTCGAAGTCGACCTCGTCACTGTCGGTGTAACGCAGGATCTCGGGCAGCTCCCCGTCCAGCTCCTCGACCCTGTCCTCGAACCAGGGCAGATACTTGTCGACGGTCCCCCAGGTGAAGTCCGTGGTCGCCACCGGCACGGTCCCCAGCGCCGCTACGGCGTCTTGTGATCCCCAGCCGATGGTGACGATCCGCTCCGGAGCCTCCTCGATGGTGGCCGATCCGAACTTGTCGGTGACAGTCACGGGGAACTGCGAGCCACTGTCCTTCTCGTCCTCACCATCTTGCGACTCCGAGCCCGAACCGGACGAACAGCCCACCATCACGAAGGCGATCACGGCCGCTGCGGCGGCGCGACGAAGCGAGCAGGACGACAGTCGCATGGAGGGCCTCCGGGCGGTCGATCACGAGAGCGGAACAAAGCAAGGTTAGCCTCGCCTTACTCACATCGGTCAAGCCGGGTCCGCCGCGCGGGGCGGCGGTGGTCAGCCCAGACGGTCCGCCGCAACCGACCAGCTCGGCAGCGTGCCGAGGGTCCGGGTCTCGACATCTCGTGGGTCGAACCGCCCCGACGCGCCCACATCGGGTGATGGCTCGGACTCGAGGAGGCGGGAGGCGAAGCTCGTCGACCAGGTTGGGTCGGCGTTGCTGGTGGTGACGATCTCGAGGCGATTGGTCGTCGGCTCCCAGCGGACCAGCCGCCACCCGCCGGGCCCACCCCGCGCGAGGGCGGCGACCCACCAGAGCACGCTGCCGTCACCGAGGACATGGACGGTCCGCAGTGCCCAGTTGCTGTAGTTCCCCTCGAAGTCGCGCATCGACAGGGTCCTGACGACTTTCGGGTGGTCTCGATCCACGGCGAACGCGACGAACGGTCCGTCGTCGTACGCCGTGCCCGCAACGAGTTCACGGCTCGCCCTGACTTGCACCAGGGTGCCGAGCTCCTTGAGGTCGATCCGCCGAGGTACCCCGTCGGCCCAGTCGATGACCGCGGCAGGCCGACCCGGAGCTGTCGTCTCGAGCACCGTGCCACCAGAATCGACCGTCCAGGAGAAGCGTCGAGGGTACGGCGTGCGCACGGCCGAGCCTGAAACAATGTTCACCCGCCAGCCGCTTGCCCTGTCGTCGAGTAGCAACGTCTCCTGGTCGAGCCAACGGATCCGGGCGAAGTCCCATGGCCGGAATCTCGCAGGTAGCGCCATCTTGGTGTGCCCGCCGGTGGGCAAGTGCCACAGCTCGATCCGGTCACGGAACAAGGAAGCCAACCGGGTTCCGTCCGGCGAGAGGATCGTCCACCCATAGCGCTCCGCAAGCCGTACCTCGCGCCACGAGCCGTCAACACCGAGCAGCTGCACACGTCGGTCGCGGCGACTGATGGTCAGCACGGCCGCATCCATGGGGTGCTCCACGAGTAGGGGCGCTCGATCTGGTGGCGCTACTCGTCGCGGCAGAGCGGGAATGACCCCCCGTCCTGCCCTAGGCAGGTCATCAACGTCACGTGGCTCCCAACGCGGCTTGCGTGCCACCTTGGTGGCGGTGGCGGACGGAGCCGCCGACTCGGGCTCGGCCCGCGGGGACGCCGGGTCCGACGTACATCCAGCCAGCAGTGCCCCGACGGCGACCAGCGCAACGAGGCCTCGCATCAGCCCAGCCGGTCGGTTGCGAACACCGCGTCGACGGATCGCTCCCAACACGAGACCCGGGAGATCGCACCGGTCTCGACGTTCCAGGCCATCAGGTACTCCTTGGGGGCCTCCTCCGGCAGCACCGTGAAGAGCAGGGTGTTGTCATCGAGCCACGTGATCGGCCGCAACTCCTCGGCATGCACGTAGTAGTAGGTGTTCGGCACTGGCAGAAAGGCGCGGGTCTCGAACGTGGTCCGGTCGACGACAAGCAAGCCGTCCCGGTCGGTCAGCGAGGGCGGATCGACGGTCGACACGTTGCCCCGAGCGAAGGCAATGTCAGACGCGTCCGTCGCAGGCAGGGTGAGGCCCTCTAGCACTGCGGTGTGCACGCGGCCGACCTCCCGGCCCGCGCGCCACGAAGCGACGTCGTAGCTGTCGGTGACGCCGACGAAGGTGCCGTCTGCTGCCACGTCGAGGTAGTCGACTCCCTGCAGGAAGGGCTGCTGGGTCACCTCACCACTGGGCAGGTCGATGAGGACAGCATGCTGCCAGCCACGGACGACGACTCCTGAGCTGTCCGGGAGCCAGGTCAGCTGGGCCTCTGCGGGCACGTCGCCGGACTCGACCCGATGCCAGTCTCCGTCGAGCTCGCGCCAGTAGAAGCCGCTGGCTCCGCTCGCGACTAGTCGCCGGCCATCCGGTGAGAGCGACACGTCCCGCCACTCGGCGAGGCCACTCGGCAACCGGAGGTCCTCGACACGGCCGTCCGCGGAGACCAGCCGTGCCTGCGTGCCGTCGTCGAGGAGGGCCACCGGCTGGCTCACCTCTCCGGGTGTGAGCGACTCCATCACCCGCGGCACCCCGAGCTCGAGGACCGGCTGTCCCTCCGCGTCACGCGGGTCCCACACCCGTTGGACCCGGTCGACTGCGATGTCCGGGGCGATCACCACGTCGCCGAGCACATTCGTCGCCGCTGTTGTCGATGCTGGCGCCGGGGCCGGCTGCACGGTCGCCTTGTCGCCAAGTCGGACGGCCACGGCAACCCCTAGGACCACCACCGCAACGGCCGCTGACGCGAGGATCCCCCGTCGGGCAGTCCGACGCCGACGTGCCGCCGCCCAAGCACCCTGGGCGAGACCGGTCGGCTCGACGCGGTCGGTCGCAACCTCCAAGAGCTCCCGGAGATCCGTCACGGAGTCCTCCCCATCAGATCCAGCAGTTCAGGTGCGCCCTCGCGGAGGCGCGCGAGCGCCGCAGCGTTCTGGCTCTTCACCGTTCCCGATGAGACGCGCAGGATCGCGGCGGTCTCCTCCACCGAGAGGTCGTCGAAGTGGCGCAGCACCACCACCGCACGCTGAGCGGGGGTGAGTCGCTGGAGCGCACGTCGTACCACCAGCGCGGCATCGGGGTCCGACGACACCGCAGCCACGACCGCGACCTCGTCTACCGGGGTCTCCCGCCGCCGGCGCCACCACGAGATGTGATCGCGCACGACGATGGTCCGGGCGTACGCCGTCGGGTTGCCGTCTCGCAGCCGGTCCCACCTCAGCGCGACCTTCATCAACGCCTCCTGGACCAAGTCCTCCGCGCGGTGCAGGTCTCCGGTGAGCAGGTAGGCAGAGCGCAGCAGCCGACGCTCGACGCCGGCCACCCAGGTGGTGAACTCCTGCTCGTCCATCTACCCCCTTGTGAGATGAACGCTTCCACGACCTCGGCGGGTTGGCACCACTTCGGGGCTACTCAGCAGCAGCCCGGACAGTGGCGGCGATGATCGGGCGTGGGTCGAGGTCGGGCTGTCCCCCGAGCACTTGCAGGAACAGTCCCTCGAAGCACGTTGCAACGAGTTGTACGGCGAGGTCAGGGTCGGCAGCGCCCACGGCGACGAAGGCAGACCGGATCGGCTCGACGACCCTCACCCGACCACGACTCAAGGCCGAGCGCACCGCCTCGTCGTGGCCGGCTTCGACGAACAACGTCAACCGGGCCGCGGTCTGGGTGCGCAGCGGCCCGGTCAGGTGGTCGAACAGTGCTGCCAGTGATTCGGCTAGCTCGTCCGGCGAGGTGGTCACCAGCCACTCCGAGAGAGCGGGCAGCTCGGTGGCGACCATGTGCTCGCTGATGCCCACGAGGAGCGCGCCCCGGGTGCGGAAGACGTTCGAGGTGGAGCCGGCAGGGAGTCCTGCGCGCTCGTCCACACGGCGGTGGGTCAGCGCGCGAATGCCGTCGGTGGCGAGAATCTCGATCGCTGCACTCAGCGCGCGGTCGCGATTCGATGCCATCCCACCACTCTAACTACACTCGTAGTAGCCACTCACACTACATCTGTAGTAGCGTCGGGGCATGTCGGTCACCGCGCTGGCGACGATTGATCTCCTGCTCCTGCTGCTGGCCGGCGCGCTCGGCCTCGCCTCGTTGCGCGCCTGGGCGCGCCACCGCGCCTCCGGCTTCCCTGTCGCGAAGATCAGTGCCCACCTCACCCTTCAGATCATCAGCATCGGGATCTGGGCGGCGTTCGTCATCACCGATGAGTTGCCGATCGCCTGGGTCGCCTTCGCCGCCATCACCGTGGGGCAGGTCTTCGGCGACCTGTTGATGTTCGCCTCCTACCGCGCCCGGCATCCCGCCGCTATCGGTTCGAACTACCGTGCCGTGAGCGGCGACGTACTCAGCTTCAGACGTCCCGTCCCAGCGCTCCACGCGCTGACCGGCGCACTCGCCTGGTTCGGCATGCTGGGCATCTGCATCCTCGCCACTGCAGGCGCCTAGCCTGGAGCCGGTGGCTCGACCCTCCTCCAATGGGTCTGGAAGATTGCTGCCATGGCGAATCGCAGGATGTCGGACTACTGGAGCGTCGGCACATCCATCGGACTGTGCGCCGCGATCGGCATCGTCTTGGGCGCCCTACTCGACAACGTGATGCTCTGGCTCCTCGTGGGTGCTGCCATCGGCGTGGTCGTCGGAGCTGCCTCGGCTGCCTACCGGAAGAAGCCCTAGTACGCGAACACGTGAACACTGAGCACGTCGATCTCTCGACGCGGATCGCCGAAAAAGGCACCCAGCCGCCGAGCGACGATCTGGAACGGCCGTTCACGAGGTGAGCCGTCCGCTTTCCAGTTGTTGTGCGGCACCATCAGGAACAGATGGTGGGCGTCAGGCGCGACGTGCGCCTTCCACAAGTCCTTGAGGTCGTGGTTGTTGGTGGTCGTCCCACCGCGCTCGACCTCGGCGATGACGCCGCGGCCCTCATCCAGCTCGAAGAAGAAGTCGGGTCGAGCCTGTGTCACGAGGCCGCTCTGCGGGGTGAGCACAACCTCCTCGCCGAACCCGAGCTCGACCCGCAGAAGCTTGCCGAAGTGATCCTGGATCGCCTTGCTCGGCGCACCATGCACGTGAAGCAGCGCGATCTCCTCCTGGGTCGCCACGATGTGAGCAAGGAGCTTCTCCGCCAGGCTGTCGACGATGACCAGCTCGACGGCCTGCTCAGGCGAGACACTCGCCTTCACGTGCCGCGCGTAGCCGTCCATCCGGCGCAGCTTCGCAGCTTCGAGCTCAAGAAGCTACTGGCCGAGGCGGATCATTCCCCCATCGGTCCCCTACATCGGCGAGAGATTAGCGGATCCGGCCGCACGAAAGTATATGAAGGGAAGCCCCGGGCCGACATGCGATTCAACCAGTGGAGTTGAGGGTGGAGCCAAGGGAACTCAACACCTATAGCCCCTGCTTGCAAAGCAGATCCACAGGGAGAGCCTAGGACGGCCCCTCAGCAACCGCGTCGGTCCCCATCACCCGATCGCGGCCTTGTGATATCGACCTAACGGAGGCGTTCGCCGCCTTGTATGCGCGCCGATTCTCCAGGTCTCGAAGCACGTGTTCATTCGATCCCAGGGCGCCCACATGATCACGGATCAGGGCGTACAGATATGCGTTCACGGTGGAACGGTCCAAGTGCGCAGCGGCGTCCAGTATCTCGTAGTCGTCCTCTGTGAGACGAAGTAGCACCTGCTTAGAGCGTGGGTTGGGAACCTTCGTGCGGGCCACGCGGCCTTCCTCCTTACACGCTCTCGGCGAGCCAACTCAGTCATTGATCGTATCTTGATACGGTATTCAGGTGATGGGAGTCGTGCGAGACTGGTTCAGAAGAGCCGACCGAAGGAGGCATCGAATGAGCGAGAATGCTGCCGTACCGCGGCCATTGGCGTCGGTGCTGAGCGAGGTCCCTGGCAAGTGGGCCGCCATCGACCGGAGGACAGGCGAACTCGCTGCTGTGGCGGATACGGCGTACCAACTCGGGGCGTATCTACGCGAGCATGGCATCGAGAACGTGGCGATCGTGCGTGCCCCTGACCCGAGCGAACCTGAGCTTGTCGGACTCGGCTGACCGCCCGCCGTTTCCTTGGCTCTACCCGTACCTCGAGGATGGGCCTCGCCTCGGCGAGACGGTCCACAGGCCGGTAGTAACCGCGGCACTGGTTGGACCCACAGAAGAGGTCTCGCCTGGCATATACGCAATGGTGGATTCGGGATGCCACCATGTTCTAGTTGATGCCGCTCTAGCTGCCGCTACAAGCGTCGACCACAAGGCCTCCCTGCGCGAGATTGACCTCGGTCTCGGTGGTCGGACCGTCAAGGTGCGCTTTGCGGACGTGCGGATTCGGCTGATCGCGCCCGGTGGTTCTGATGATCAGTTCCATGAGTGGGAGACGGAGGTGGGGTTCATCGAAGGCTGGCGACCAACCTTCCCAATGCTGCTCGGTCAACGCGGCTTCTTGGACCAGTTCTCCGTGACGATGAGCAACTTCGCACGTCAGACAGCGGTCGAGGCCATCGAAGCGTTCGACCGCCGATATGGCGTGCCGACCGTGCAGCCGTGGTGGCCAGGCCAGCGCTGACCTGGGGTTTACTTGCGTGGAGCCAAGGGGACTCGAACCCCTAACCCCCTGCTTGCAAAGCAGGTGCGCTACCAATTGCGCCATGGCCCCGCATGGGCGCGGTGCGCCCCCGGCGCCGCGGACGCCGGTCAGCCTCTGAGGAGGCTCAGTCCTTGGAGACGTTGTCGGTGGCTTCGGCCCAGAGCGCCTGCTCGGACTTGCCCTCGCTCATCTTCTTCTTGATGAACGCAGCTCCGACGGCGGCGGCCAGGACCAGCAGGACCTTCTTCATGGACTTCCCCTCCGTGGATGGCGGTACGCCTTGCGGCGGTGGGCCTAACAGGACTTGAACCTGTGACCTCTTCCTTATCAGGGAAGCGCTCTAACCGTCTGAGCTATAGGCCCGTGCTGGCGATCGCAGGGGGTCGAGGCGAGCCCCGACCGAGCGTGAACATTACCCCACCGCCGGAGAGGCGGACAAAACGCGGTCGACTTCCGGCGATGCCGATCCTGACGCTCAGTCCTCGTCCTCGGTGAGCGTCACATCGATGCCGCCGAGCAGTGCCGCGGCCATGTTGTAGAGGAAGGCGGCCAGCGTGGCCAAGGCGGTGAGCAGGACGACGTCGACGACGGCCATCAGCGTCGTGAAACCGAGCACCCGAGGCAGCCCGACATAGTCGGTCACGTTGAACTTCGTGCCGTCCTCGCCGCCGATGGCGGTGGCCACCGTGGAGTTGATGGAGTCCCACACGCCGGCGATGCCGAGGATCGACCACACGGTGAGCACCGCGACGACGGTGACGATGCCGAGCGCGATCGAAAGCAGGAATGCGGTCTTCATCACCGACCACGGATCGATCTGAGTCAACCGCAGCCGGGCCCGACGAGGCCCACGCGGAGCCGGGCGAGCAGCCTGCTGGGGACGGGCCCGAGCCGGGGCGGCCGCACCCACGGGCTGCTGCCGAGGGTCTGCTTGAGGAACTGGCCTCTGCGGGGCAGCAGGGGCGGGCGTTGAGCCGGGAGTTGCCGGAGCAGCGACTGGCGCCGGAGCAGCCGCGCGGGGCACCCCGCCCTGCGTGCGCGCCGCTGGCTGGGCCGGGGCGGCGCTCGGGGCGGTCTTCCGCGAGCTCGTCGAGCGGCGGCCGGGCTGGCCGGACGGCGGAGGTGTCGCCTCGGTTGGCCGTGTCGGCGCAGCCTGATCCGCCTGAGGTGCGGCGGTCCGCATCGGTTGCGTCTGGGCCGGCTGAGACTGGGCCGGGGCCGACTGCCCAGCGCTCCGCTTGGCGGCTGGGCGCTTGGCCGCCGGTCGCTTGGCCGCACGTTTGGCCGCCGGCGCCTCGGCAGGTACGGCGGGGCGCACGGCCGTGTCGTCGTCAGCCGGTGCAACGCCGTTCGCCGGTGGCATCGGCGGCAGCACGCGGCCCTTGCGGTTAGTGGGTGCAGCACCCTTGTCGGGTGCCGGCCGCTGCCCCGTGGGGGTGGCCGGACGATCCGCCATCAGGACTCACTCTCTCCGCTTTCGTCGGGCGTTTCGTGGTCGATTGTTGCATCCGACCCCAGATCGGCCGATTCGGCGGAGTCAGTCTCGGACACCTCGACGGGCTCCGCCCCGCTGGCCTCGGCGGTCTCGGGGTCACCCTCTTCGTCCCTGCTCTCGACCGATCGCGCCACCACGGCAACGGCGTCACCCGCCTTCGGCGTCACGAACTTCACGCCCATCGTGGAGCGTCCGGTGACCCGGAAGTCGTCGTTGATCGGGCTGCGCACGACCTGCCCGCTCTGGGTGATCGACAGCACCTCGTCGCCGTCGGAGACGATGAACGCCCCCACCAGGCCGCCGCGATCCTCGTTGGTGAGCGCCATCGCCTTGATGCCCAGCCCGCCACGGCCCTGCAGCCGATAGTCCTCGATCCGGCTGCGCTTGGCGAAACCGCCGTCGGTCATCGTGAAGAGATACTGCTCCGGCTCGTCGCCGGTCTCCTCGGCGTTGCGGATCACCGACATCGACAGCATCGAGTCGCCGACGCGGAACTTCATGCCCGACACACCCGAGGTGGCCCGGCCCATCGGGCGGAGCTGGGCGTCGTCGGCGCGGAACCGGATCGACTGACCCCTCCGCGACACGAGCAGGATGTCGTCGTCGGGTCCGACCAGCTCGGCTCCGATCAACTCGTCATCCTCTTCACGGAAGTTGATCGCGATCACGCCCGCCTGGCGAGGACTGTTGTAGTCGGCCAGGCGGGTCTTCTTGACCAGCCCGTTGCGGGTGGCCAGGACGAGGTACGGCGCCTGCTCGTAGTCGCGGATGGCCAACACCTGAGCGATCGACTCGTCGGGCTGGAAGGAGAGCAGCCCGGCGACGTGACCACCCTTGGCGTCTCGAGACGCCTCGGGGAGGTTGTAGGCCTTGGTCCGGTAGACCCGGCCCGCGGTGGTGAAGAAGAGCAGCCAGTGGTGGTTGGTGGTCGCGATGAAGTGCTCCACGACGTCGTCACCGCGCAGTGCCGCACCACGGACGCCCTTGCCGCCACGCTTCTGGGTCCGGTAGGCGTCCGCGCGGGTCCGCTTGGCATAGCCACCCCGGGTGATGGAGACGACCAGGTCCTCGTCGGGGATCAGGTCCTCCATGGACAGGTCCCCGTCGGCGGCGATGAGCTGGGTGCGCCGGTCGGTGCCGTACTTGTCGACGATCTGGCCGAGCTCCTCGCTGACGATGGCCCGTTGCCGCGACTCGTTGGCCAGGATGTCGGTCAGGTCGGCGATCTCGGTCTCGATGGCGGCAAGGTCATCGATGATCCTCTGCCGCTCGAGGGCAGCCAACGAGCGCAGCTGCATGTCCAAGATCGCCCGAGCCTGCAGATCGTCGATCTCGAGCAGCTCGATCAGGCCGGTGCGGGCAGCGTCCGCGCTCGCACTGCCCCGGATCAGCGCGATGACGGCGTCGAGCTGATCGAGCGCCTTGACCAGGCCGCGCAGGATGTGCGCGCGCTCCTCTGCCTTGCGCAGCCGGTAGCGGGTGCGGCGCTGGATCACATCGATCTGGTGGTTGACCCAGTGCAGCACGAACTGGTCGATGGACAAGGTGCGCGGGACCCCGTCGACGAGCGCAAGCATGTTGGCGGAGAAGTTGGTCTGCAGCTCGGTGTGCTTGAACAGGTTGTTGAGCACGACGCGGGCGACGGCGTCGCGCTTGAGCACGACCACCAGCCGCTGCCCGGTCCGCGACGAGGAGTCGTCGCGGACGTCGGAGATGCCCTGGACCCGGCCACTATCGGCGAGCTCGGCGATCTTCAGCGCCAGGTTGTCGGGGTTGACCATGTAGGGCAGCTCGGAGATCACCAGACAGGTGCGGCCCTTGCTGTCCTCGTCGATCTCGACGACCGCGCGCTGCATGATCGAGCCGCGCCCGGTGCGGTAGGCCTGCTCGATGCCCTGCCGACCCACCATCAGGGCGCCGTTGGGGAAGTCGGGGCCCTTGATCCGCTCGATCAGGGCGTCCTGCAACTCCTCGCGGGAGGCGTCGGGGTGGTCGAGCAGCCACTGGGCGCCGTCGGCGACCTCGCGCAGGTTGTGCGGCGGGATGTTGGTGGCCATGCCGACCGCGATACCGGCCGACCCGTTGACCAGCAGGTTGGGGAAGCGTGCCGGCAGGATGGTCGGCTCGGCGCCCTTGCCGTCGTAGTTGGGCTGGAAGTCGACGGTCTCCTGCTCGATGTCGCGGACCATCTCCATGGCCAGCGGGTCCATCCGGCACTCGGTGTAGCGCATGGCAGCGGCCGGGTCGTTGCCCGGCGAGCCGAAGTTGCCCTGGCCCTGGATGAGCGGCGCGCGCATCACCCAAGGCTGAGCGAGCCGGACCAGGGTGTCGTAGATCGCGGTGTCGCCGTGAGGGTGGTACTGACCCATCACGTCACCGACCACGCGGCTGCACTTGGAGAAACCCCGATCGGGTCGGTAGCCGCCGTCGAACATCGCGTAGAGCACCCGGCGGTGCACCGGCTTGAGTCCATCGCGTACGTCGGGCAGGGCGCGGCCGACGATGACCGCCATGGCGTAGTCGATGTAGGAGCGCTGCATCTCCACTTGCAGCTCGACCGGCTCGATGCGTCCGGTCGGGCCGTCGGGCGGGGGAGTGTTGGTCGTCTCGGTCACGATTGCTCTTTCTGACTCTCTCTACCGATATCTAGCGAACTACTTAGATTGCTAGATATCGAGGAAGCGGACGTCCTTGGCGTTGCGCTGGATGAACGACCGTCGCTGCTCGACGTCCTCACCCATCAGCACCGAGAAGATCTCGTCGGCTTGAGCGGCGTCCTCGAGGGTCACCTGGAGGAGCAGCCGCTGGGCCGGGTCCATCGTGGTCTCCCACAACTCGTCGGCGTTCATCTCACCGAGGCCCTTGTAGCGCTGCACCGGCATCTCCTTGGGCAGCTTCTTGCCCTGCTCCTGCCCGTCCCGTAGCAAAGCGTCGCGCTCGGCGTCGGAGTAGACGAACTCGTGCTCGTGCGGCTTGTTCCAGCGCAGCCGGTAGAGCGGCGGTTGGGCCATGTAGACGTAGCCGTGCTCGATGAGCGGCTTCATGAACCGGAACAGCAGCGTCAACAGCAGCGTGTTGATGTGGTGGCCGTCGACGTCGGCGTCGGCCATCAGCACGATCTTGTGGTAGCGGAGCTTGTCGAGGTTGAACTCCTCGTGGATGCCGGTGCCCAGGGCGGAGATGATCGCCTGCACCTCGGCATTGGCGAGCACCTTGTCGATGCGAGCCTTCTCGACGTTGAGGATCTTGCCGCGGATCGGCAGGATCCCCTGCACCCGCGGATCCCGTCCCTGCTTCGCTGAACCGCCCGCCGAGTCGCCCTCGACGATGAAGACCTCGCACTCGTCGGGGTTGGTCGACTGGCAGTCGGCCAGCTTGCCTGGCAGCCCGCCGCCACCTAGCAGACCCTTCCGGGACCGAGCCAGGTCACGGGCCTTGCGGGCGGCGATGCGCGCGGAGGCGGCGGCCTGGGACTTGCGGACGATGTCCTTGCCCTCACCAGGGTTCTGCTCGAACCACGCGCCGAGCTGGTCGTTGACCACCCGCTGCACGAAACCCTTGGCCTCGGTGTTGCCGAGCTTGGTCTTGGTCTGCCCTTCGAACTGCGGCTCGGCCAGCTTGATGGAGATGATCGCGGTGAGGCCCTCCCGGATGTCGTCACCGGAGACCCGGTCCTCGCGCTTCTTGATCAGGCCCCACTCCTCGCCCCAGTGGTTGACCAAGGTGGTGAGCGCCGCTCGGAAACCCTCCTCGTGGGTGCCGCCCTCGTGGGTGTTGATCGCGTTGGCGAAGGTGTGCACCGACTCGGTGAAGCCGGTGTTCCACTGCATCGCGATCTCGAGACTCATCTCGCCGCTGTCGCCGTTCACACCGGCGGTCTGGGAGGCGTCGAAGTCGATGATGCTCGGGTTGGCCTTGTCCTTGCGGCGGTTGAGGTGCTCGACATAGTCGACCAACCCGCGGTCGTAGCGGAAGGTGCGCTCGATCCCCCCGGTCTCGGCCCGCTTGATCGCGTCGGTGCCGGCCTGGTCGATCTCGGGGTCGACGGTGCCGTCCTCGACGGCCTCGACGATCTCGTCGGCGACCGGTCGCTCGTCACGGACCACGATCTCCAAGCCCTTGTTGAGGAAGGCCATCTCGCGGATCCGCGACGTGATCGTCTCCAGGGAGTACGTCGTGGTCTCGAAGATGTCAACCGATGCGTAGAACGTGACCGTGGTGCCGGTCGCCTCGCCGGGCTCCATCGCCCGCACCTGCTCCAGGTCACCGTCGGGCACACCGAGGGAGAACGACTGCCGCCACAGGTGGCCACGGTTGCGGACGTCGACGACCAGTCGCGAGCTCAGCGCGTTGACGACCGAGACACCAACACCGTGCAGTCCGCCGGAGACCTTGTAGCCGCCACCACCGAACTTGCCGCCCGCGTGCAGTTGGGTCAGCGCCAAGGTGACCGCCGGGATGCCCTCGACCGGGTGGATATCGGTCGGGATGCCGCGACCGTTGTCCTCCACCCGGACGCCGCCATCGGCCTGGAGGGTCAGCACGATCCGGTCACAGAAGCCGGCCAGCGCCTCGTCGACGGAGTTGTCGACGATCTCCCAGACCAGATGGTGCAGACCGCGCTCGCCGGTGGAGCCGATGTACATCCCCGGCCGCTTCCGGACTGCCTCCAGTCCCTCGAGGACCTGGATGGTGGAGGCGTCGTACTCCCCTTCGAGCGGGGTGGCAACGAACTGATCGGGGGGCTGGATGTCGGTGGTCTCGTCGGACACACGCACCTCTTCCGCACTGGCGCGGCGGCCGCCCTGAAGTCGTCCATCCGCGTGCCTGACATAGCGAGGGCCGCCGCTCGAGGAGCCAGGCGACCCAAGAACCTATGATAGCCGTTCACGGGCCGCAAACCGAGTTGCCACCTCGACGGACGGGGTGATCTGTGGATGAAATCGGCCGTCTGCGGCGTCCGAAGGCGGTTTCAGCGGCCGATCAGGGGGTGGCATAGGTCCCCATACCACGACCAAGCCCCTGGAGCGGCCTGTGGAAGCGTGTGGGCGGCCACCAAGCGTGGCCCGCCGAGGGCGCACTATCTGTTCAGCCGTAGGTGTCTCTCGGCCCGCGGCCGTCGCGCACCGAACGGGGGCCACGCTTCCAGGAGGGTGCGGCCGGACCGACGACCTCCAACAGCGTCACCGTGCCGTGCCCGAGCTCCTCGTTGAGGCGACGGACGACGGTCGGCGCGAGGTACTTCAGCTGGGTCGCCCACGCCGTCGAGTCGGTGCGGACCACGAGCTTGCCCTCGGTGAACGACTCGGGTGTGGAGTGCTCGCCGACCTCGGACCCGACCAGCTCAGCCCAGCGGGCGAAGACACCGTGCACGCGCAGGTCGAGCTCCCAGCCGCGGTCGCTGACCAGGCGATCGACCGTGGTGTCCAGCGGCTGCGGGTCGCGCTCGTCAGGATGCGCGCCCGAGAGAGGCTGGCGCCCACCCCGGGACTCTGCGCGTGGCCCGGTCCGCCGGCGCGGCTTCTTTGCGGGCGGACCACCCGCCAGGGACCGCGCGGCGCGGCGGGCCAGGTCCAGGCCGTCGTCGGCATGCGAGCCCCCCTGCTCGGCCGCGCCTGGCTGATCCGGCTCAGGCATCGCGGGTCACCTGCCCATCGGCGACGAGGTAGCGCGCTCCGGCCAACTCGTCGGGAACGTCGGCCGCAACCGCAGCGGTGACCAACACCTGTTCGGCGCCGGCGACCAGAGCGGCAAGTTGCTCGCGGCGTTCACCGTCCAGCTCGGCGAAGACGTCGTCGAGGACCAGGATCGGGTCGTCGCCGTCATCACGCAAGAGGTCGTACGACGCCAACCGCAGGGCCACCGCGAACGACCAGGACTCACCGTGCGAGGCGTACCCCTTGACCGGCAGTCGCTGGCCCGCACCGGCCAACGTGCACAGCAGGTCGTCACGGTGCGGTCCAACGAGGGAGATGCCACGCTCGAGTTCGTCTCGACGCCGGTCGGCCAGTTCTGCAAGCAGCGCCTTCTCGAGCGGTGCCGAGTCGGGCAGCGCGGCCATGGCCTCCGGGTCCAGCTCGAAGCAGGGGCGGTAGTCGATGCCGGCGTCCTCGCGAGTGGCTCCCCGCGCGACCGCTTCATAGGCCGTACCCAGGTGTGGTCGCAGGTCGTCCACCAAGCGCAGTCGCGCAGCGAGCAGCTCAGCCCCGGTCCGGGCCAGGTTCGCATCCCACACCTCGAGGGTGTCCAGCGCGCTCTCCCGCGAGGAGCCGTGCGCGAGACGGACGGTCTTCAGCAGCGAGTTGCGCTGCTTGAGGACTCGGTCGTAGTCGGCGCGCACGCCGGCCAGCCGCGGGGTGCGCTGGATCAGCAGGTCGTCGAGAAAGTGCCGCCGGTCCGACGGATCGCCCTTGACCAGGCTGAGGTCCTCCGGCGAGAAGACCACCGTCCGGACCAGGCCGACCAGATCACGGGCCCGGGGGAGGACCGCCCGATTGACCCGGGCACGGTTGGACCGGCCGGGGTTGATCTCGACCTCCAGGGTCGCCTGCCGACCGTCGCGCACGACCACCGCCCGCACCACCGCCTGCTCGCTGTCCGCTCTGACCAGGGGGGCATCGGTCGCGACCCGGTGGGAGGAGAGCCGGGACAGGTAGTCGATCGCCTCGACGAGGTTGGTCTTGCCCTGACCGTTGCGCCCGATGAACGCCGTCGGTCCCGGATCTAGCTCGACATCGAGGTCGGCGTAGGACCTGAAGTCGTGCAGGAGCAGATGGGAGACGTACACCCTCGGATCTAGTCCGGGTTGGCGTCACCGCCGGGTGGCGGTGAGGTCTTCACGGCGTGACCGCCGAACTGGTTGCGCATCGCCGCGATCGCCTTCATCGCAGGGGAGTCATCCTGCTGGGAGACGAATCGGGCATAGAGCGCAGCGGTGATGGCGGGTGTGGGTACGCCGTTGTCGATGCCGGCCTCGACCGTCCAACGACCCTCACCCGAGTCGGCGGCGTATCCCTCGATGCCGACCAGTCCGGGATCCTCGTCCAGCGCGGAGACCAGCAGGTCGAGCAGCCACGAGCGGATGACGGTGCCCTCGCGCCAGGAGCGGAAGACCTCCGTGACGTTGTCGACCAGGTCGACCTTCTCGAGCAGCTCCCACCCTTCGGCGTAGGCCTGCATGATGGCGTACTCGATGCCGTTGTGAACCATCTTGGAGAAGTGGCCGGCGCCCACCGCGCCCGCGTGGACCGCGCCGAAGTCGCCTTCGGGCTTCAGTGCGTCGAAGGCCGGCTGCACTTTGGCGATGTCGGCCGCGTCGCCGCCGTACATCAAGGCGTAGCCGTTCTGCAGGCCCCAGACACCCCCGGAGACTCCGCAGTCGACGTAGCCGATGCCCTTCCCACGCAGGTGCTCAGCGTGTGCCAGGTCGTCGGTCCAGCGTGAGTTGCCGCCGTCGACCACGACATCGCCCTCGCCGAGCAGCTCGCCCAGCTCGTGCACGGTGTCGCGAGTCGGACCGCCGGCCGGGACCATCACCCAGACCACCTTCGGTGCGGGCAGTCGGTCGACCATCTCGGCGAGACTGGCGACGTCCGACAACTCCGGATCGCGGTCGAAACCCACCACCGTGTGTCCGGCGTTGCGCAACCGGGTGCGCATGTTGCCGCCCATCTTGCCGAGGCCGATCAGTCCGATCTCCATGTGTCCTCCCGCTCGATTGGTGGGGCTCTTCAGGATAGAAGTCGGCGCGGCATCAGCAGATAGCGGAAACCAGAGTCCTCGCCACCTTCTTGGACCGCCCCGCTGATGACCACAGGCTTCGAGGCCTGGGTGAATGCCATCTTGACCACCGGCTCGTCGATCGCGCCCAGTCCGTCGAGCAGGAACTGGGGGTTGAACCCGGTGGTGATGTCCTCACCGTCAATCGTTGCCTCCACCGACTCCGAGGCCTGTGCCTCGTCGCCGGAGCCGGCGTCCAAGGTGAGCACCCCGTCGGAGAAGGCAAGCTGCACCGCTGTGTTGCGCTCGGCGACCAGAGAGACCCGCTTGACCGACTCGACCAGAGCCGCCTTGTCGACGAGTGCGGTCGTCTGATGCTCCGAGGGGAACAGGCTGCGCACCTTGGGGAACTCGCCGTCCAACAACCTGGTGGTCGTGCGCCGCAGCCCACCATCGGCGTGCCCCTCGAAACCGATGATGCCTTCGCCCACGCCACCGTGGGAGAGCGCGATGGTCACCTCCGGCCCAGCAGTGAGGGACTTGGCGGTGTCGCCGAGCACCTTGGCAGGCACCAGGGCGGCCGCCGACTCGTCAGGGCTGTTCGGATTCCAGTCCAGCTCACGCTGGCTGAGCCGGAACCGGTCCGTGGCCAGCAGACTGATCGTCGAGCCGTCGATCTCGATGCGTACGCCGGTCAGCACCGGCAGCATGTCATCACGGCCAGCGGCCGTGACCGCCTGGGCCACCGCGTGAGCGAACGTCTCGCTGTTGACGGTGCCGGTGGCACTCGGCATCGCGGGCAGGCTGGGGTAGTCCTCGACGGGCATGGTCTGCAGGCTGAAACGCGCGGCACCGCAGGTCAGGGTGACCCGAGCGCCCTCGAGCTGCAGGTCCACCGGCTTGTTCGGGAGGCTGCGGCATATGTCCGCGAGGAGGCGGCCACTCACGAGCGCCCGACCTGGCTCGGAGACGTCCGCACTCACGGTCGCCGTCGCGGAGGTCTCGTAGTCGAAGGTCGACAACACGAGGCCCGACTCGTCGGCGTCGAGCAGCAGACCCGCGAGAACCGGCACACTCGGCCGGATCGGAAGACTGCGCGCAGCCCACGCCACGGCGTCCGCGAGGACGTCGCGGTCGACTGAGAACTTCACTTCCCCAACCTCCATCTCGACCGTGCGGGGGAACAGGTGAGCTGTGTGCATCCTGCCATGACCAGGCAGCCTGGCCGCGCTGTCTCGGCGCGGCCGACCTGCGGTTGATGCTGCCACAGCGAGGGGGTTGTCCCCAGGTCGGGTCGCGGAGCAAGGTTCGTCCGTGTGTGACCCAACTAGAGGATCGTAGTGGTCATAGCATCGGTGGAAACAGTGGATAGACAGCGTTCGCCCAGGTCAGGACCGGTATGGGGCTGGTGATAGGGCTGTGGAGAGCCGACGTTCACGCGGATGTGGCGTGTGCATGCGACGGCCCAGCGGAGAGAGGCTGTCGGTCTGTCCACTGCCCCTGTGGATGACACCCCGAGGCTGCGCACACCCAGATCCACAGGCGCGTCGAGCATCGCCGGGCTGGTCTGGTTCGGGTTCACCCGGGCGTTGGGAGAAGAGCGCGCACCAGGGTGGTGAGGCGATCTTGGGTAGCGCGCTTGCCGAGACGGCTCTCCCGGCGCAGTTGGTGCCAGGTGCGCACGTCCAAGACGACGGCGAGCAGGTCGACCAGGAGGGCGCGTTGGTTGACGTCGTCGGGAAGCAGGTCGGCGAACATGTCCGTGACCCAAGCGCGATGGGAGAGCCGGCCTCCGGCCGCCAGCTCGGCGATCTCGGGCACGCGGGCAGCGATGCCGAGCGAGCGAACCGTGGCATCACCGGTGCGCTCGTAGTCGGCGCAGACCGTTGCGACGATCGAGTCGACCTCTCCTGGCACGGCCCTGGCCCGGGTGCGAAGAATCCCCGGCACCCAGCGCTCGCGCATGCCGGTGAGGTAGAGCTGGCTCTTGGAGCCGAAGTGGTTGACGACCGTCTGTTGGGAGACTCCTGCGCGCCGGGCGACGTCGGCCAGCGTCACTTCGTCGTAGTAGCTGGGCGGGAAGAGTTCGAGTGCCGCGTCCAGGATCGACTCGCGGGTGCGCTCCCGGGCGGCGTTGCGACCGGTCATCTCGTAGTGGCGTGTGGTACCCACAGTTCCCCTTCAGATTGATTTTGTCTTGACACAATTCAATTTAGTCCCATACTAATCTAAGTCAGACTCTAGCAGGGGAGGACCCCATGTCACGCTTTCTCATCTACACCGCCCCGGCCCAGGGCCATGTGTTGCCCTACGTGCCGGGACTGCTCGAGCTGCGGGCTCGTGGTCACGCTGTTCACGTGCGGACCCTCCCTGCGCTTGTGGACACGCTGCGAGGTCTCGGCCTGGAGGCTTCCGCGATCGCGGACGAGGTGGTCGGGATCGAGGTGACCGACTACCGAGCCGAGTCTGACGCGGAGCGGTTGCGGAGCGGGCAGGTCGATCTCGTCGCCCGGGGCCGTTTCGATGGTCCGGACCTCGACGACGCGATTCGGAGCTTCGCACCTGACGCGGTCCTCGTGGACAGCATCGCCTACGGCGCCCAGATCCGGGCGGAGGCCAGCGGTCTTCCCCGCGGGATCCTGATGCCCTCGGTCCTGCCGCTGCCGGGAGCCGGCATCCCGCCGTACGGTCTCGGCTTGAGGCCGGGTCGTGGTCCGCTGGGTCGGATCCGAGACGCCATGCTGTGGCGAGTAGTGGAACGTGCGTTCGGGAAGGCGATGTTGCCCGGTCTGAACGAGTTGCGGAGGGCGAGCGGCCTGCCTGCGCATCGATCGCCGCTGGATCAGTACGCGAGCCCTGGAGTGATCATCGCGACTACGTCGGCTCCGATCGAGTACTCACGCTCGGACCTGCCGGACCATGTGCATCTGGTCGGGTCGAGGCCGTGGGATCTGCCGGCCGAACGTCCGGCGTACCTCGACGAACCGGGAGATCCGTGGGTGCTGGTGACGTGTTCGACCGACTACCAAGGCGACGAGGCGCTCGCGCAGACGGCCGTCGAGGCGTTGGCGGATGAGCCGGTGCGGGTGTTGGTGACCTTGGCCGACGCGGCGTCGGCGTCGAAGGTGAGCACTGCGGGGAACGTGCGGGTGGAGGAGTACGTCCCGCACGGCCAGGTGCTGCCCGACTGCGCGGTGGTCGTCTGTCATGGCGGGATGGGCATCGTGACGAAGGCGCTCCATGCGGGAGTGCCGGTGGCGGTGGTGCCGTTCGGGCGTGACCAACCGGAGATCGCGCGGCGGGTGAGCGAAGCGGGTGCCGGGGTGTCCCTGCCGGCCAAGCGGCTGACCGCGGAGCGGTTGCGGACGGCGGTCCGAGACGCCCGAGCCTGCGCCGAGGGCGCCCAGGCAGCCTCGCGAGCGTTGCGGGAGAACAGTGACCCGGGCCTGTTCGCCGACGCAGCGCTCACCCTGGTGCGAGAGGCCTCCCCTGCACCGACGGCATGAGTGCCGGGCAGAAGGCGGCGGCCAACCGGGTCACGAGAAGGCGGGTCAGGCCTGACGTGCCTGCATCTTGATCCGGTTGGTCAACTCGCTGACCTGGTTGAACACCGATCGGCGCTCGGCGAGGAGCTGGTTGATCTTGCGGTCGGCGTACATCACCGTGGTGTGGTCACGGTTGCCGAACTGGGCGCCGATCTTGGGCAACGAGAGGTCGGTGAGCTCACGGCACAGATACATGGCGATCTGACGCCCCTGGACGAGGTGGCGACCGCGGCTGGGGCCAGTGAGGTCTTCGATGCTGACTCCGAAGTAGGCAGCCGTCTGCGCGATGATCAAGGGCGCGGTGATCTCGGGCTCGCCCCCTTCGGGGATCAGGTCCTTCAAGACGATCTCGGCCAGGGTGAGGTCGACCTCCTGGCGGTTGAGGTTGGCGAAGGCGGTGACGCGGATCAGGGCACCCTCGAGCTCGCGGATGTTGGTCTGGATCTTGGAAGCGATGAACTCCAAGACGTCGGCCGGTGCGGAGAGTCGGTCGATCGCGGCCTTCTTGCGCAAGATGGCGATCCGGGTCTCCAGTTCGGGCGGCTGGACGTCGGTGACCAGGCCCCACTCGAACCGGTTGCGCAGCCGGTCCTCGAACTCGTCGAGCTTCTTGGGTGCGCGGTCGGAGGTGAGCACGATTTGCTTGTTGGCGTTGTGGAGTGTGTTGAAGGTGTGGAAGAACTCTTCCTGGGTCTGGATCTTCCCCTCGAGGAACTGGATGTCGTCGATCAGGAGGACGTCTACGTCGCGGTAGCGCCGCTTGAACCGATCCTGACGCTCGTCGCGGATGGCATTGATGAACTCGTTGGTGAACTCTTCGCTGGAGACGTAGCGGACCTTGGCGCCGGAGTAGAGGCTGCGCACGTAGTGGCCGATGGCGTGTAGAAGGTGGGTCTTGCCGAGTCCGGAGTCGCCGTAGATGAGGAGCGGGTTGTAGGAGCGCCCGGGTGCCTCGGCCACCGCGACGGCAGCGGCATGCGGAAAGCGGTTGGACGAGCCGATGACGAAGGTCTCGAAGGTGTACTTCGGATTGAGCCGGGACTCCATGACGGCCGCCGTTTGGCGCGGGGAGGTGTCCATCCGGTCGAGCAGGTGTGCCTCGGGTCCGACGGGGAAAGTGGGTGACCCGCCGAGAGGATCCAAGGAGCCAAAGGGCTTTGTCGACATATCACTTTCTCGACTTGGCGGTACGTCGACTTCGACTGGAGCCGAGACGGTGCCATCGTCGAGGGCGGGGTTGACGGTCACGGCGATGCGGGTCTCCTGACCGAAGGAGTCGCTGAGGGCATCTTCGACCTGGGCGCGCAATCGACCCTCGAGCTGGCCGCGGGTGAAGTCGTTGGGGACGGCGATGATCGCCGTCTCGCCGTGCATGGTCACCGGCTCGCTGGCGCGGAGCCAGGCCCGCTGGTTCGGTTGGAGCTCGTCGAGCACGCGTTGCCAGACCACGCCAAGCCGAGTGGCGTCGTTGTTCTGCACCGTCTCCCTACCCCTTCGATCATCCTGGGTCACTGCGGGTGTCCTGTCTCGTTGTGGGTCGGAGACCGACCCTGCTCCACAAGTTTGTCCACAGCCTGTGCACGTAGCTCAAGCGGGGTGGGCGGGAGCCCTCCGAGACGCACCCAGGACCCCGACTCTGCTGCGTTTTCGCAGGTCAACCGCCTACTGAGAGGCGCCGACCGGACGCTGAACGATCGCTTCTGTGGAGTCCGACCCGTGGGTGGCGGGGAAACTCGGTAGCGTGAACGTAACAAGCAGTGGCGCCGAACAGCAAGCGGTCATCCACAGGTAAGGGGGCGGTGGGTTTGACCCTGCGGAGACCCCTCGCGTACCGTTGACAGGTCGCCCGGCGTCGACCGGTGCCGCATGTCCACGGACCGCCTCCCGGCAGCCCCTCGTTCGACCGACGAGAGCAGCCGGAAAGGTCCGCGGGTGGGCGGTGCCAGCCGACGAAGTACGTCAGGTCTCGCCCACCGCGCCGAGGGACATCCAGCCGGAAACACCAGCGCCCCGGACCACCGGGGAAGACTACGGAGAAGCTCGTGAGCAAGCGCACCTACCAGCCGAACAACCGTCGACGTCACAAGGTGCACGGCTTCCGTCTGCGCATGCGCACCCGCGCGGGGCGGGCCATCCTCTCCTCGCGTCGTCGCAAGGGCCGCAAGAGCCTCGCGGTCTGAGACGCGGCACCGTCGCGTGGTGTCGGGTGCTCCCGCGTGCCAATCGGCTGACCTCCAGTGAGGGGTTCCGCCGCACGATCCGTTCGGGCGTGCGGTGCGGTGCGGCGACCCTTGTCGTGCATTGGCTGCCGGGCGGGGCGAGTGACCAACCGGTGGTCCGAGTGGGCTTCGTGGTGAGCCGCGCCGTGGGGAACTCCGTGACGCGGCATCGAGTGCAACGTCGGCTTCGGCATCTGGTCGCGGCTCGGCTGGACCGTCTCGCCGCTCCGGTCACCCTTGTCGTCCGCGCTCTGCCACCGGCCGCGGAGGCTGACTCGGTCGGCCTGGCGAAGGATCTGGACCGGTGCCTGGACCGCGTGGCCGGGACTCGGGCGCTGGAGCGGAGCCCGGCATGAAGTATCCCCTGATCTGGCTGCTGCGCGGCTATCGGCTGTTCATCAGCCCTCTCTACGGACAGGTATGCCGCTACCACCCGTCCTGCTCGGCGTACGCTCTCGAAGCGGTGACCGAGCATGGCAGCCTGCGTGGCAGCTGGCTGGCTGTGCGTCGACTTGCGCGTTGCCACCCCTGGGCAGCAGGCGGCTACGACCCCGTGCCGCCCCGGGCCGGCGCCGACCACCCCCGGACTCTAGGAGCCTGAAGAGTGTTGGACTTCCTCAGCACGGTCATCATGGGACCGCTGTACTGGGTGATCTCGTTGATCCTGGTCGCCTGGCACGGGCTCTTCGCCGCGGTGCTCGGCTCGTCGAGCGGCTGGGCCTGGGCGCTGGCGATCGTGGGGCTGACGGTGACCATCCGCGCCCTGCTGATCCCGTTGTTCGTCAAGCAGATCAAGTCCAGCCGCAACATGCAGCTGATCCAGCCCAAGGTCAAGGAGCTGCAGAAGAAGTACGGCCACGACCGGGAGCGGCTCGCCCAGGAGACGATGCAGCTCTACAAGGACTCCGGGACCAACCCGTTCGCCTCCTGTCTGCCCCTCATCGTGCAGATGCCGATCTTCTTGGCGCTGTTCCGGCTGCTGAACCACGCTAGCCATGACGTGCCCAAGGGCGTGCTCACCCAAGAGCAGGTCAAGCAGCTGAGCGACGCGACCATCTTCGGTGCGCACATCTCCGACACCTTCACCGGCAGCGGAGACATCACGGTGAAGATCCTGGCCGGCATCTTGGTGGTCGCCATGACGGCGACAACGTTCCTCACCCAGCGGCAACTGATGAGCAAGAACATGCCGGCCGATGCGATGAGCGGGCCCTATGCCCAACAGCAGAAGATGCTCCTCTACGTCCTCCCAGTCGTCTTCGCGGTCGGCGGCATCGCCTTCCCGATCGGCGTGCTGCTCTACTGGACCACCTCGAACCTGTGGACCATGGGGCAGCAGTTCTACGTGATCAGGAGCAACCCCGCGCCGGGCACGCCGGCGTTTGCCGCTAAGCAGCAGCGAGACGAGCGCAAGGGCCGCACGGTGACACCCGATCCGCTCACGGCGGTCGAGGAGGAGCAGCCCAAGCAAGCACCGCAGCGCCAGCAGCCGAAGAAGCAGTCCCGTGAGCAGCGCAAGAAGGGCGCGCAGCGGAAGCCGAACCCGCCCGAGGGCTCCGAGAAGGAGCGGGCACCCGAGACCGACAGCTGAATTTCCGAGCAGGAGCAGAGCCGATGACCGAAGAGACCAGCACCCCGGTGGAGACCGAGATCGCCGAGGAGACCGCGACCGCGGATCTGCTGACCGACGTCGAGCTCGACCAGGCGATGGACCTGGACGACGCCGCGGCAGCACCGGTCGAGACGGTCGACGAAGCGGTGGAGGTCGACGAGAACAGGCTGTCCCGCGTGGAGCGCCTGGAGCAGGAGGGCGATATCGCCGCCGACTACCTCGAGGAGCTGCTCGACATCGCGGATCTCGACGGTGACCTGGACATGGATGTCGAGGGTGACCGCGCGGCCGTCTCGATCGTCGGCGCCGATCTCTCACAGCTGGTGGGTCGCGACGGAGAGGTGCTGGACGCACTGCAGGAGCTGACCCGGCTCGCGGTCTATCGAGAGACCGGGGAGCGGTCGCGGCTGATGCTCGACATCTCCGGCTATCGAGCCGAGAAGCGCGCGGCCCTGGTCGAGGTGGCCCGGGAGGCGATCGATCGGGTCCGCACCGAGGGCGCACCGGTGGCGATGGAACCGATGTCGGCCTTCGAGCGGAAGGTCGTGCACGACGAGGTGAAGGCCGCCGGTCTGACCTCGGAGTCGGACGGGATGGAGCCGAGGCGCTACGTCGTCATCCAGCCCTCCTGATCGGGTAGGAGCGCTGATCGGGTGGAGGGGCATGTTTCACGTGAAACACCCGCGCTGGCGGCACGGGTGTTCGGTGATCGACTGCCTCTGATCGAGGCGTACGCCGACCGCCTCGCGAGCGACGGGGTGGTGCGCGGGCTAGTCGGTCCCCGGGAGGTGTCGCGGCTGTGGGAGCGACATCTGCTGAACAGCGTCGGCGTTGCCGAGGTGGTGCCGCCTGGCGCGAGCGTGTGCGATGTGGGCTCGGGCGCTGGTCTGCCGGGGCTGGTGCTCGCCATCGCCCGGCCCGATCTGTCGGTCACCCTCGTCGAGCCACTGCTGCGGCGGACGACCTTCCTCACTGAGGTGATCGACGACCTGGGTCTGGAGCGCGTGGAGGTGGTCCGGGGTCGGGCGGACGCGCTGCACGGTCAGCGCACCTTCGACGTCGTGACCGCCCGGGCCGTGGCGCCGCTCGCCCGGCTGGTGGAGTGGTGCATGCCGCTGGTGGCCTCCACGGGCGCGCTGGTCGCCCTGAAGGGCGATTCGGCCAAGGCAGAGATCGATGACGCCGGCCCAGTCCTGGACCGGTTGGGGTGCGCCGTCCCAGAGCTCATCGCGGTCGGTGAGGAGCTAGGGCGGGCGGCGAGCAAAGTAGTGAGAGTGGAATGGTCGGGCCCGTCGGCGGTAGGTTTGCGGCTGGTCCGGCGCAACGGGGCCGGGGACCGGCAGAAGGTTGCGCGTCGGAGGAAGCAGGGTCGGTGACCGAGTTCAACAGCCCGAATGATGAGAGTCGGCGGACTGAGCCCTCAATGGGCGGTGGAGGGTTATCCACCGGTGAAGACCCGCTCGCTGAGCGTGGCTATCCACAGAACCAGCCAGTTCATCCACAGGCAGGGTCGCCATCCCCACCCCGGCCCGGTGACGATGTTTCACGTGAAACAGGACCGCCGATGAACCCGCTCGAGGTCCGCACCGCGGCCGAGCTGGCCGACGATGGACCGCTCTTCGCTGACGAGACGACACCGCTGGCTCAGGCCGTCCAAGACTCGGTGCTGGCTCGACAGAGCGCATCGCGCGGGCAGCCGATGTCCCGGCCGGCGCACACCAGGGTGCTGGTGGTGGCCAACCAGAAGGGCGGGGTCGGCAAGACAACGTCCACCGTCAACGTCGCGGCGGCGCTCACCCAGCTGGGCCAGCGGGTGCTGGTCGTCGATCTGGATCCGCAGGGCAATGCCTCGACCGCACTCAACATTGAGCATCGACGTGGAGTGCCGTCCACCTATGAGCTGATCGTGGACGGGGTGTCCCTGACCGAGGTGACCACCTCCTGCCCCGACGTCGAGGGGCTCGACGTGGTCCCCGCGACCATCGACCTGGCGGGCGCGGAGATCGAGCTGGTCTCGGTCGTCGCCCGAGAGACCCGTCTGCTGCGCGCTCTGCAGGCCCATGACCGGATCGGCTCGGCCGAGGCGGCGGGGGAGGAACGCTACGACTACGTCCTCATCGACTGCCCACCGTCGCTCGGCCTGCTCACCCTCAACGCCCTGGTCGCCGGCGCCGAGATGCTCATCCCCATCCAGGCGGAGTACTACGCGCTGGAAGGTCTCGGTCAACTGCTGGAGACCGTTGAGATGGTGCGCAAGCACCTCAACCCACGGCTGGTGGTTTCGACCATCATGGTGACGATGTTCGATGCGCGCACCCGCCTGGCGGCGGGCGTGGCCGAGGAAGTGCGGGAGCACTTCGGCGATCGAGTCCTCAAGACCACCATCCCGCGGTCGGTGCGCGTGTCGGAGGCGCCGTCGTACGCCCAGACCGTGATGACCTACGATCCTGGCTCGCCGGGTGCGCTGAGCTATCTGGAGGCAGCGCGGGAGATCGTCACCAAGGGAGCGCCCACATGAACGCCACCCCCAAGCGCCGCGGTCTCGGTCGTGGGCTGGGCTCGCTGATCCCGACGGCGCCCGCAGAGCCGCCCGAGCAGGTCGCTAGCTCGGAGTCATCGACACCGTCCGCGGCGAACAGCGACGTCGCTCAGGTTGCGCCTGCTCCCGAGGTCGAACTGGCTCCGATTGCCGGCACCTCCTTCGCCGAGCTTCCGATCGACCAGATCAGCCCGAACGCCCGCCAACCGCGTCAGGTCTTCGACGAGGAGGCAATGGCCGAGCTGGTCTTCTCGATCCGGGAGATCGGGCTGCTGCAACCGGTCGTAGTCCGGCGCGTCGACGCCGACAGCTATGAGCTGGTGATGGGCGAGCGGCGCTGGCGAGCAGCTCGCGAGGCCGGTCTCGCGGAGATCCCCGCGATCGTGCGGGACACCGATGACACGGACATGCTCCGCGACGCGCTACTGGAGAACCTGCACCGCTCCCAGCTCAACCCGCTTGAGGAGGCCGCCGCCTACCAGCAGATGCTGGAGGACTTCGCCTGCACTCACGAGGACCTAGCCCAGCGGATCGGCCGCTCTAGGCCTCAGATCAGCAACACGATCCGCCTGCTCAAGCTCCCGCCCGCGGTGCAGCGTCGGGTGGCGGCCGGAGTGCTCTCCGCGGGCCATGCCCGGGCGCTACTCGCGGTCGACAACGCCGACCTGCAGGACCGGCTCGCTCAGCGAGTCGTTGCCGAGGGGATCAGCGTGCGGGGCCTGGAGGAGATCGTTGCGGTCGGCGATGCCGAGGAGCGCCCGGCACGCCAGACCCGGCGCAAGCCCGTTGCACCCGGCTTGGTCGACCTCGCCGAGCGACTCTCCGATCGCCTCGAGACCCGGGTCAAGATCGACCTTGGCCGGGCCAAGGGCAAGATCACCGTCGAGTTCGCGACGCTGGAGGACCTCCAGCGCATCGTGGACATCATGGACCCACGCAACCGCACCGACCGCCCGATCTGAGCCTGCTTCGACCCCGCACCGGTCGATGAGTCACTTTGTCGGTCTATTGCTTTGTCGACTAATCGCCCCACTGCCGGGGCCCTGCTGCGCTCCGGTCGCTCCGCGACGCCTGCGGGCGTCGCGGGAGCTGGTGGTCGGCTTGCTGGCCGGGTTGCGGGTCGCCTTGGGTTGCGACCGTTGGGCAGCGGCGACGAGTGAGCACCGCCGTTGGTCCGGGCCGCTCGCCGGGTTGCTGGTCGTCGGTGGTGCTGGCCGACGGGGCAGCGACGGGCTCAGGTGGCCGGTGGTTGGGGTTGCTGTCCGGGTCGCTGGTGATGCTCGGCTCTCGCGGTGGGGTGGCGCGTCTGCCGCGGTCTTGTGGTGGCAAAGTGCCCTGTATACCGGGTCCCAACCCACTACAGCACCGCGGGAGACGGGTCGGGGCCACCACAGCACCGCGGAAGACGGGCACT
>JBDHZT010000019.1:0-43074 GCA_039811985.1 Nocardioidaceae bacterium
CCTGGTCGCCTTCGGCCTGGTCGCCTTCGGCCTGGTCGCCTTCGGCCACCTCGACGGCGTCCTGGTCGACCACGGCCACCTCGTCAGCGACCTCCTCGGCCTGGTGGAGCTCGTCGACCTCGTCCGTCGCAGGCTCGACCACCACCTCTTCACCCTCTTCGGGTGCGGCTGACTGCTCGCTCTCGACAGACTCGACCGAGGTCTCGTCGTACTCGTCCGACACGTGCTGCTCCGTCATGTTGTCTTCTGTGTCTCTTCCGCCCGCCGGTGGCGAGCTCTCGTCAGGAGGCTGATTCGGGCCTTGGCACGGTCTAGGCGAACGCCCAGAACACGAGCTTGCCGAAGCCCAGGTCCAGCAGCGCGACCATTGCCATCATGAACAGCACGAAGGCCATGATCACCACGAAGTAGGTCCAGAGTTGCTCACGGGTCGGCCACACCACCTTGCGGAGCTCCGCGACCACCTGGCGATAGAAGGTCGCCGGGCTGGTGCGCTTCTCACGCGAGGTGTTGCGGACCGCGCGGCTGTCCGACACGTCTGCCACCTTTCCGACTTCACCTTGTCCTTGCAGGGCACGAGGGACTTGAACCCCCAACCTTCGGTTTTGGAGACCGATGCTCTGCCAGTTGAGCTAGTGCCCTCCGAGACCTCCCTACCCTTCCGCTGACGGATCCAGGGCAGGGCAAAGCATGTGGGAGGCCACCAATCCACGAGTGTACGGCGAAGGGCGAGGCCGCGTCCAAACCGGGACGAGACGCATGCAAGGTCTGCATCCCGGGCCTGGTCTGGCGACTGGGCCGAGCGGGTGGTCAGTAGACTCCGGTCCGCCTCTCAGCCGACCTACGGAGCTACCGTGAGCGACCCCCGATTCTCGCGTCTGTTCACACCGCTGCGGATCGGTCCCGTGGAGGCGCGGAACCGGATCGTGTCCTCCGGCCACGACACCGTCATGGCGGTCGACGGCGAGCCGGGCGATCGCTACCTCGCCTACCAGGAGGCGCGTGCCCGCGGTGGGGTCGGGCTGATCGTGACCCAGGTCGCCGGCGTCCATCCCTCGGCGCGCTACACCAGTCACGTCCTGATGGCCGACGACGACGCCTGCATCCCGGCCTTCACCCGCCTTGCGGAGACGATCCACGCACACGGCGCATTGGTCTTCCAGCAGCTCTTCCATGACGGCCGCGAGCTGATGGAGTCCGATGACGGCACGCTGCCGGTCGCGCTCGCGCCCTCCGCGGTGCCCAATGAGCGCTTTCATGTGATGCCCCGCGCGATGCCCGCGACACAGGTGCGGGAGATGATCGAGTGCTACGCCGCGGCCGCCCGCCGGATGGCGGCCGCGGGCTTCGACGGCATCGAGATCGTGGCGTCCCACGGGTACCTGCCCTCGCAGTTCCTCAACCCCCGGACCAACCTGCGCACCGACGAGTTCGGTGGCGATCTCGACGGGCGGCTGCGCTTCCTACGAGAAGTCCTGGAAGCCGTCCGGGCGCAGGTCGGCGGGCAGCTCGCGGTCGGGGTGCGGGTCTCCGTCGGAGAGGACTCGAGCGAAGGCCTGACCGCTGCGGAGGCGATCACGGCGATGGCACGTCTCGACGGACTGCTCGACTACGTCTCGGTGGTGGCGGGAACCTCGGCCACGCTGGCCGGATCGGATCACATCGCGCCGCCGATGACCCGGACGCCGGGCTACACCGCCCCTCTGGCCGCGCAGGTGAAGAAGATCGTGTCTTGCCCGGTGATGGTGGCCGGCCGGATCAACCAGCCCCAGGATGCCGAGCTGATCCTCGAGCGGGGCGATGCCGACGCCTGCGCGATGACGCGCGCACTGATCTGCGATCCCGAGCTCCCGACGAAGGCCGACGCCGGTCGACTGGACGAGATCCGCGCCTGCATCGGGTGCAACCAGGCGTGCATCGGCCACTTCCATGCGGGATATCCGATCTCCTGCATCCAGCACCCCGAGACCGGCCGGGAGCGTGAGTACGGCGTCCGGGTGCCGGCCCGCGAGCCGCGCAACGTCCTCGTCGTCGGGGGTGGACCGGCCGGGCTGAAGGCGGCGGCGGTGGCCGCCGAGCGTGGGCACCGGGTGCGACTGGTCGAAGCCGGACGACGGCTCGGCGGGCAGGTGCTGCTCGCCCAAGAGGTGCCCGGCCGGGCGGAGTTCGGCGGCGCGATCACCAACCTCGTCGGCGAGGTCGAGCGGGCTGGGGTCGACGTCATGCTGGACACGACCGTCGATCGCGCCGCGCTCGAAGCATTGGCTCCGGACGTGGTGGTGGTGGCCACCGGGGCACGCGCCCGGGTGCCGGCGCTGGAGACGATGGACGACCCGGTGATCCGGACCGCCTGGGAGGTGTTCTCGGGAGCCGAGCTGCCGGCCGGACACGTCGTGGTGGCCGACTGGCGCTGTGACTGGAACGGTCTCGGCGCCGCGATCGCCCTGGCCCAGAGCCGCCACCGGGTGACCCTCGGGGTGACCGGCTACCACGCCGGGCAGCACCTGCAGCAGTACGTCCGGGACGACATGATCGCCGAGGCGGTCCGATCAGGGGTCACGATCGTCCCCCTGGTGCGGATCGCCGGCGCCGACGCCGACTCGGTCTACTTCCAGCACGTGCTCACCGACGAGCCGGTGATCGTGGAGGATGTCGCCGCGCTGGTGCTCGCCCAGGGCCACGAGTCGGTGGACACGCTGCTGCGCGAGCTCGAGGAGACCGGCGAGGTCGAGGTGTACGGCGTCGGCGACTGCCTCGCTCCCCGCACCGTCGAGGAGGCCGTCCTCGACGGGCTCCGAGTCGGCTCGTCGATCTAACGGCCAGCCTCCGCCATGACGTTGACAGTGCGGACGCCGGCGAAGTGGCTGCCGAAGTAGACCGTGATCGAACCGGCCTGGCCAGGCGCGAGCACACTCGGGTCGGTGTAGTTGTAGCCGTTGAAGACGTTGAGCACCTTCCCCTTCTTGTTGAAGAGGGTGACCACGACCGCGACATGGCGAACCCGGAACTTGTTGCGGTTGCGCACCGTCACCGGCACATTGAGCCCACCGATATCGGGATCGATCGCGACCTCGCCGACCTTGATCTTCAGATGGCCGACCGGCTTCTTCTTGAGCACCTTGCTGGTGAACGTGAGCCGATAGTGATGGAAGCCCCGTGGCGTGCGGACGTCGTAGAACTTCAGCGACAGGTGGCCGCGCGGGGCGGCGGACGTCTGCTCGGGGTAGGCCACATGGTTGGCCAGGCGCTTGCCCTTGCGGTTGTAGAACGACACCACGCCACGGACCTTCTTGCGCCACTTCTTCGTGGTGTTCTTCAGGTCCGCCACGATCGTGATGGTGTTGTCGTCGCGCCACATCCTGGTGGACACGACCTTGATGGTGTGGTCGTTGGGCGGCGTCGGTGCGGGCTTCGCCGATGCCGCGGGCACCGGCCCGACCAGGCCGAGGAGGCCAAGCACCAGAAGTGGAATGGTCAGTGAGCGTCGGATCATCGGGTCCCCCATCCGTCGACGTGCTCCAGCCGCCAACCCTACGAGAACCGACGACGAGGGCCGAGCACCTACGATGGCGGCCATGCCGAGCGCGACCCGACCGCCGCGCGACCTGCGCCTGTTGCCCAAGGCGCATCTGCATCTCCACTTCACCGGCTCCATGCGACACCAGACCCTGCTCGAGCTCGCCGAGCGGGAGGGCCTCACTCTGCCGGACTCGCTGGTCGAGGAGTGGCCGCCCCAGCTCTCCGCGGCCGACGAGAAGGGCTGGTTCCGTTTCCAACGTCTCTATGACGTCGCGCGGTCGGTGCTGAGCACCGAGGACGACGTACGCCGCCTGGTGCGCGAGGCCGCGGAGGACGACGTCGCCGACGGCGGCCGGTGGCTGGAGATCCAGGTCGACCCCAGCGGCTATGCCGCCCGTTTCGGGGGAATCACCGCGTTCACCGACCTGGTCCTGGACTGTGCGCGGGATGCATCGGCACGGACCGGACTCGGCATCGCGGTCGTGATCGCGGCGAACCGGACCAGGCACCCGCTCGATGCGCGGACGCTGGCGCGGCTCGCTCGACAGTACGCCGGTCGCGGGGTCGTCGGCTTCGGTCTCTCCAACGACGAACGGCGCGGAGTCACCGCCGACTTCGGCCCCGCCTTCGCGATCGCGGAGCGTGCCGGCCTGCTACTCGCCCCGCACGGCGGGGAGCTGCTCGGTCCGCCGAGTGTGCGCGCCGTCCTCGACCACCTGCACGCCGATCGACTCGGCCACGGCGTGCGATCCGCGGAGGATCCACGCCTGCTGGACAGCATCGCCGCCGCCGGCGTGGCGCTCGAGGTCTGCCCGGTCTCCAATGTGGCTCTCGGGGTCTACACCGACCTCAGCTCGGTGCCGCTGCCCCAACTGCTCGAAGCGGGCGCCACCGTCGCCCTGGGCGCCGACGACCCGTTGCTCTTCGGGTCGCGCCTCGCCGGGCAGTACGCCACCATGCGCGCCGCGCACGGACTCAGCGACGCCCAGCTCGCCGAGCTCGCCCGGATGTCCTTTCGCGCGAGCAGGGCACCCAGCAGCGACGTCGCCCGTTGGCTCGGCGAGGTCGACGCCTGGCTCGCCTCCCCTGACGGCGAGGTCTCCGAGGACGCCGTTCTGGATCGACGCTGAGACCTCCCCCGCGGACAACGTCATCCTCCTGCGGTCGCCAGAGCGACCGCGGAGCATGACGTCTCGAGGACATCGAGGCGCCGCGATGGGAGGATGGTGGGGTGACGACACCCTCCGACCCATGGTCACCGCCACCCTCGGACGACGATCTGTGGGAGAAGGCGACCCCGTCCTCCGACCAGCCCGCCGAGACTCCCACCGAGGCCGCTGACTCTGCCCAGTCGGCCGAGGCGCCCGAGCCGGCACAGTCGTCCGAGTCGGCCCCCTCTGTGGCTGCGCCGCAGTCCCCAGAGCCAGGACAGTTGGGCAAGGCAGCCCCGTCCGCTCCGGCACCCGAGCCTCCGCCGACCGCACCGATGACCGCCCAGCCACCCGTTGGCGGATCCGCGGCCCCACCGCCCCCGACGACGCCGTACGGCCCCAGTGCTCCCTATGGGAGTGGCGCGCCCTATGGAAGTGGTGCGCCATACGGCAGTGCGGCGCCCTACGGAAGCCAGCCCTACGGCACCGGTCTGCCGTACGGCGCGAGCCCACCACCACCGCCCGGCGCACCCGCCGGGCAGCAGCCGCCTCCGTCGAGCTATCCGCCACCGGGCTACCAGCCACCGCCCTACGGGAACGCCTACCCTCCCGCATCGAGTGGTCTCCCAGTCCCGGGCGGCTACGGCTACCCCGCACCCAAACCACCGGACCACCCTTCGGCCACGACCGCGATGGTCCTCGGCCTGATCGGGCTGATCGGCGTCGCCGTGTGCGGCGGCATCACGCTCGTGCTGAGCCCGTTCGCCTGGGTGATCGGTGGGCGCGCGGTGCGCGAGATCGACGCCTCCGGCGGTCAACTGGGTGGGCGCGACAAGGCGAGCGCTGGCCGGATCACCGGCATCATCGGCACCGTCCTGCTGGTGCTCGGCGTGCTGTTGGTGGGGCTGATCGTGATGCTGGCGTTCATGAGCACGCCCAGCCCAGAGCAGTCCGACTTCGGGTCCACCACCCAGTCCGCCCAGGTGTGGCGCGGCTAAGCCTGGAGCCACGCTAAGAGGCTCCGCCAATAGGGGCTGGCCAGAGTGCCGCTACAGCGCGCAGCCGACCAGCACCGGCTCGTTGACCAGGCGGATGCCGAACGCCTGCTCCACGCCGGTGCGCACCTCCCGGGCCAGTGCGAGCAGGTCGGCCGTGGTCGCCTCGCCTCGGTTGGTGAGCGCGAGCGTGTGCTTGCGAGAGAGCTGCACAGGCCCCGCGCCGTACCCCTTGCCGAAGCCGGCGTGCTCGATCAACCAGGCCGCGCTGGTCTTGATCCCACCGTCCGGCTGCGGCCACTGGGGCGCAGCGTCGGGGAGCGCGGCGGCCGCCTCGGCTGACAGCACCGGGTTGGTGAAGAACGACCCAGCGCTCCAGGTGTCGTGGTCGGCAGCATCGAGGACCATCCCCTTGGCCGCCCGCAGCGCGAGCACGGCGTCGCGCACCTGGGTGGCCGGAGCGCGCGAGCCCGGCTCGACGCCGAGCGCGCGGGCCAGCTCGGCGTAGCCGATCGGAGCACCGAGGCTGCCCTGTCGGAACTGGAAGGTGACCTCGAGGACGAGGTAGCGCCCCGGCTCGGCCTTGAAGCGACTGGTCCGGTAGCCGAAGCCGCAGTCGATCATCGCGAACGTGCGCTGGGTGCGGTCGACTCGATCCCAGGTGCGCACCGAGGCGATCGTTTGAGCGACCTCTTGGCCGTAGGCGCCGACGTTCTGGATCGGCGTGGCGCCCACCAACCCCGGGATCCCGGACAGCGCCTCGACCCCGATCCACTCGGAGGCCACGGCGCGGGCGACGAAGTCGTCCCAGGGCTCACCGGCAGCGACCCGGACCGTGACGCCACCACAGGTGGGGTCACCTTCACAGGCATCGCCCTCGCAGGTGTCGAAGTTGACGCCCACTCCTCGGGTGGCCACGTGCACGACGGTGCCCGGGAAGCCGTCGTCGGACACCACGACGTTGCTCCCGCCACCAAGGACGAGGACCGGTTCACCGGCCGCATCGGCGTCGGCGACCGCACGGACCAGGGTCGCCTCGTCCATGGCCTCCACCCAGGCGCCGGCCGGACCGCCGAGTCGCAGCGTGGTGTGGTCGCGGAGCGGCTCGGCCTGGATCTCGGCGCGGATCTCAGCCACGCACGACGGCCTTCGGTAGGCCCAACACCTTCTGCCCCTGGCAGGTGACCTCCAGGGCCAGGGTGGTCAACCCGTCCTCGACACTCTTGACGGTGCCTGCGACGGTGACCTCTACGCCGTCATCGTCGTCGGGCACGACCACCGGGTTGGTGAACTTGGCACCAAGGTCGACGACCTCGGCGCCGTCGGTCCACTCCGCCACCGCCCGAGCGGCCAGCGCCATCGTGAACATGCCGTGCGCGATCACGCCTGGCAGGCCGACCCCGGTGGCCACACGGTCGGACCAGTGGATGGGATTGAAGTCGCCGCTGGCACCGGCATAGCGCACTAGGTCGGCCCGGGTGACCCGATAGGAGCGGGTCTCGAGCACGTCGCCGGGGGTCACTGGTCTGCTCCGCGGTGGACCAGGGTGGCCGTGGTCGTGCAGACCAGCGTGCCGCCGGCGTCGGTGATCTCGCTGCGGGTGCCGATGATGTCGTTGCCGCCGATCTGCCGCAGCGACGCGACCGACAAGGTGGCGGTGAGCACGTCGCCCGGCCGGATCGGCCGCTCGTAGTGAAAGCGCTGCTCGCCGTGGACGATCCGGAACAGCTCCACCTGCTCGGCCTCGAGGAATTGGTTCATCGCGTCGAAGGCGAGCACGATCGGGAAGGTCGCCGGCACCGAGCCGCCGTCGTACGGCGTGCCGACGGCGACGGCGAACTCGCGGACCTTCTCCTCGGCCACGGCATAGGGCCGCGTCGGCGGGAACTCTCGCCCCACCAGGGACTGGTCGATCGGCATGACCCGACGCTAGCAGCGACCTACACCGTCCAGCAGCGCAGACACCGCACGAACCACACCCGTTCGCACGGGTGGCCGTTAGAGCGTCAGACCAAGCGCTGCGGCGTCTTCGCGGGTGTCCGCCCAGGTTGCCTCAACCTGGTTGATCTCTTCGGCGTGCTCGTCTTGGAACTGGTCGAGAAACGCGGGGACCTTCGCCATCGCCTCGTCATAGGTGTCAGCCCGGCAGGTCCAGTCGGCGTCCACCCACTGCGACTCCAGCTCGAGGAACTCCTGCCATGCGTCGGTGCCGTCAGGTTGGCCTTCGCGGGGAAGGTCGTCTGCTTGGGGTGCGTGTTGGCGCAGCGCCATCTGGAAGTTCTCGGCGGTGTTCTCCTCGCCACGGATCAGCGGGATATCGGCGTCGGCCAGGCACGCCGCATAGACGTCGTAGCCACCGAACTCGGCCGTCGCTTTGCGCAATCCGGCCCGCCAGTCCGCCATCAGTTCTTCTTGACCCTGGGGGTGCCGGGTGGCATCGATCTCGGCGTCGGTCGCCCCGGGTGAACTCTCCTCACAGGCCGCTTGTGCCTGGGCTTCGTCCGGATCCACACCGTCGTCGGCGTTCATCACCCGCTCGGCTCGCATGAACGCCGCGTTCGCCAGGTAGGGGTTGGAGAAGATCCTGGACATGGGTGCATTGGTCCAGATCGACGGCCCGAGCGGATCCTCCGGAATCGCCGCTTGCGCCGCGAGAGTCCCATCCCATTCGTAGCCCTGGTCGGCCATGCACTCCGCCATGTCGCCGTTCAGGGCATGCGCGACGAGGAACTCGGCGGACGTGCGGTCTTCTGTGGTGCCGTACCACTGGTAGAAGAGATCGGCTGCGGCTGCGGCGATCTGCTCTGATCGGGCCGAGGGGGTTGTCGCGGTGGGTTCGTCTCCCGCGATCACTTGCGACTGCGTGCCGCAGCTCGAGAGCCCCAGCGCGAAGGCGCCGACAACCGATGCCACCACGAGTGTCCGCATGACCATCAGATCACCCGCACTCGCGTGGCCGGAGGAGCCGCGGACCGGCCTGGATCAGCGGGTCTCGCGGTGCGGGGTGTGCTTGCGGCAACGCCGGC
The DNA here is from genome assembly GCA_039811985.1 of Nocardioidaceae bacterium. Lineage (GTDB taxonomy): Bacteria > Actinomycetota > Actinomycetes > Propionibacteriales > Nocardioidaceae > Nocardioides. The sequence goes on from JBDHZT010000019.1 coordinate 8,692, forward strand.
AGAACTTCGCCAGCTCCAACCGGTCGGGGTCGTTGCGACGGTTCTTCTTGGTGATGTAGTTGCGTTCCTTGCACTCGGTGCAGGCGAGTGTGATCTTGGGGCGAACGTCGGAGCTCTTGCTGGCCACGGAAGGTCCTTTGGTCGATCGTTGGTGCGTGCGGAAGCGGTCGCGCTGCGCAGTAGCGGGGGCGGGACTCGAACCCGCGACACCACGATTATGAGCCGTGTGCTCTAACCACCTGAGCTACCCCGCCGCGGACACGGAGCTCCGGCGTGAGCGAACTCCGAGCCGGGTCTCCGATCCAGAGCCCCCTTACGGAATCGAACCGTAGACCTACTCCTTACCATGGAGTCGCTCTGCCGACTGAGCTAAGGGGGCAACGGCGAGCAAGAATACACAGCCGCGAGGCTCGGGGAGAAATCGGCTTAGCCCTGGATCCGGGCCCAGGGTTGGGCCTGCTCCAACTCGTAGGCGAGCTCCAACAAGGTTGCCTCCCGCCCGGCCCCAGCGCCGAACATCATGCCCATCGGCAGTCCGCGGGAGTCGGTGGCCAGGGGCAGCGAGATCGCTGGCTCGCCGGTGGCGTTCTGGTACGGCGTGAAGGCGACCCAGCCCAGCAGCCGCTCGATCACGGTCTCGTAGTCCTGGGTGGGGTCGAGGTAGCCCAGCAACGGGGTCGGCCCACCCATGGTCGGGGTGAGCATCACGTCCCAGTCGCGGTAGAACTCCGCCGAGGCCGCGGCCGACCGGCGCAGCCGACGGATCGCTCCGGGCAGGCGGGTCAGGTTCGTCCGGCAGTGCCGAGCCAACCCGGCGGAGAGGTTGTCCACCTTCGACCGGTCCCAGGTCGGGCCGAACGTCGGTCGACCGGTGCCGAGGAGGACGAAGGCCAAGAACGCCCAGTAGAGCAAGAAGTCGTCGGCGAAGGCCTCGCTGGTGGGCGGCCCGGTCTGTTCGACCTCGTGGCCGAGGCTCTCGAGCAGGGCGGCGACCTTGAGGGTCTGCTCCACCGACTCGGGCTCGACGGTCGCGTGACGCGAGTCGGTGACCACCGCGATCCGAAGGCGCCGACGTCCGGGACGGGTCACGTCGCCGACGGGGGGAAGCGCCAGGTTGCGATAGACCCGCTCCGACTCCCGCAGGAAGGCGGCCGTGTCGCGCACGGATCGGGTGAGCACGCCATCGGCGATGATCCGCACCGGCATCTGCCGGTTGACCCGATCCTGGGCCAGCCGGTCGCGCGTCGGCTTGAGGCCGACCAACCCATTGGCCGAGGCGGGGATCCTGATCGAGCCGCCGCCGTCGTTGGCATGGGCGATCGGCACGACGCCGGCCGCAACGAACGCACCCGAGCCCGACGAAGAGGCGCCGGCACTGTAGTCCTGATCCCACGGGTTGCGGACCGGACCAAGACGGGGGTGCTCCGCCGACGCGCTGAACCCGAACTCCGACAGCTGCGTCTTGCCGATCGGGATCAGACCGGTCGCGAGATACATCCTGGCCAGATCACCGTGGGCCTTCGCCGGTCGGGAGACATAGGCGTCGGTGCCCTGCTGGGTCGGCAGCCCGGCCACCTCGACGTTGTCCTTGATGAAGGAGGGCACGCCTGCGAAGTAGCCCCCTCGGGGATCGTCAGCCTCGGCCCGCGCCCGATCGAACGTCTCGAGCGCGAGGCCACCGAGGTGAGGGTCGACCGCGCTCACCCGGGCGATGGCGGCTTCGACAACCTCAGGAACCGACACCTCCCCGGCGTGCAAGGCGTCGACCAGGCCGACCGCGTCACGGTCGCCGAGGGCATCGTTTGCAAAGGCATGAACGCGAGTCACCGGGTCACCTTACGACCCTGACGATGACCTAGCGCAACCTCGCCGATGGCAGTCATCGAGGTGGTCGTCGACCAGGCCGATCGCCTGCATCAGCGCATACATCGTGGTCGGGCCTACGAACACGAACCCGCGCTTCTTCAGCGCCTTGGACAGCGCCACCGACGCTGCCGACGTGGCGGGTACGTCGGCCAGGGTGCGCGGCGCGGGGAGCGGATCGGGGCGGAACCCTTCGATGAAGGACGCCAGGCCACCCTCCTCGCGCAGTCGCACGGTCGCCGCAGCATTGGTCAGGGCGGCCTGGATCTTGGCGCGGTTGCGGACGATGCCGGCGTCGTTCATCAGTCGGTCCGCGTCGCGGTCGTCGTACGCCGCGACGACGTCGGCCTCGAAGTCAGCGAAGGCTGCCCGGAACGCCGGCCGCTTGCGCAGGATGGTCAGCCAGGAGAGACCGGACTGGAAGGCCTCCAAGGTGAGCCGCTCGAAGTGGGCGGCCTCGCCGACGACCGGCATCCCCCACTCGGTGTCGTGATAGGCGATGTACTCCTCGCTGCTGGCGCCCCAGGGGCAACGGGCGATGCCGTCGGCGCCGGTCACCGCACCCTGACTGACCACATCCACGCGTTCAGCCTCGCGCTTTCAGCCGGGCGTTGGGAAGCGGCGGTGCCGGGATCGGCGCTAGCCGGTCGCTCACCACGCCGAACCTGCCCGGCGCCACCCGGTGCCCGGAGCTGACCAGCTTGCCGTCGTCGAGGATCTGCGCCTGCCACTCGGCTCGATAGCCGACGACCTCGTCATGGCTCCGACCGACGAAGTTCCACCACATCACGATCTGCTCTCCGAACGGTTCACCCCCGAGCACCAGGACCCTGCTCCGGCCGCCGAGCGCCTCGATGACGAGTGGCGCCCCGGCGTCCTCGTCCGCGGCTGGCAGGGCGGCGAGCTCGCCCGGCTTGACCTCGGTGCCGGCCGGAGCGGCGCGACTGATCGAGACGACACCGTGGTCGACCAGCACGCCGTACTCGAAGCCGGGCTCGGTCTCCAGCTCGAGAACCGTCCCCTCGTCCAGGGTGAGCTCCGCCCCGACCAGCGGGGTGAAGGTCGACACCGGTGAGGTGTCCCCCAACAGCGAGCCGACCAGGACGCGGGCGGCCCAACCGTCACCTTCGATCAGCGGCGGGGCATGGTGTGCGAACCCCGGGTGGGTGTCGCGGGCCGAGTCGGGGAGGGCCACCCAGAGTTGTGCGCCGTGCAGCTCGCGGGTCTGTGCGGTGGAGACCTCGGAGTGGCTGATCCCTCGGCCAGCGGTCATCAGGTTGACCTCACCGGGGCGCACCAGCGCGTGGTGGCCGGCGCTGTCGCGATGCTCGATCTCACCGGTGAACAGCCAACTCACGGTCTGCAAACCCGTGTGCGGGTGAGGCGCGACCCTCATGCCACCCGTGTCTGCCACCCGGTCTAGCCCGTAGTGGTCCACGAAGCACCATGCGCCGATCAGTGACCGCTCCCGCGACGGCAGCGTGCGTCGCACCTTCATCGCCCGGAGGCCGCCCAGCGGCACCTCTCGAGGGAGCACCTTCTGCACTGTCACGCTCCTATCGTCGCGCCAGGGTCAAGTGCTAGGGAAGCGCTGGTCAGTGATCCCTAGACGCCTTCACGATCGGAGAACCCGGGGTGGACGAAGGGCTCACCGCGCTTGAGCTGCTCGATGGCTCCGGGGTGGACCCGAGCCAGATGGGCCAGTGCCTTGCGGCGGAAGCGCAGTATCTGCACCACGCCGAGAAGCCACACGGGGTACTGCACCGACAGCGCTACCCGGAAGTCCGCGAGGTCGTACGACGCCATGCCCGCCGGCTGCCGCCAGTCCAGCACGATGCCCACCAGTGCCATGGTGAGCAGGGCAGCTAGGAAGCCGCCGATGTTCACCACCCCGTTCGCCCGACCGCTCGCCTCCTGGGGCATGAAGGTCCGGGCCAGGTCGAAGCCCACCATCGAGGCCGGGCCGCCGGTCGCGATCGCGAGCACGAGCACCACGAGCAACCAGATCGGAGCCGGGCCGGAGCGAGCCAGCACGATCGTCCAGACCACGGCGATCATGGTGACCACCCCGATAACCATCGGCGATCGGTAGTAGGGGAATCGCGCCACCAGCAGCCCCATCGCCGGCCCGGCCACCATCACCCAACCGGTCATCACCATCAGCAGGATCCCGGCCGCGCGTGAGGACAGCCCCTCCCCCTGCACCAGGAAGGGATAACCCCACAGCATCCCGAAGATGGTGACCGAGAACGGCGAGGTGAAGTGCGACCACATCCCCAGCCTGGTGCCCGGATTGCCCCAGACGCTGCGCAGCGACCGGGCCAACACCCGCATCTTGACGACGACGGGGGCGGCGACCCGATACGGCGAGTCCTTGACGAGGAGGGCGACCGCCACCATCAGCACGACACCGATGCTCGAGGCGAAGGCGAAGGTGCGGGTCCAGCCGAGCGCGTGCAGCGCCCAAGCGAGTGGGCCTGCCGCCGCAATCGCACCGAGCTGGCCCACCTGGCCGGTGAGCTGGGTGACCAGCGGAGCCTGCCGCACCAGGAACCAGGCGGTGACCAGTCGCAGCACCGACCCGAAGATCATCGCGTCGCCAGCGCCTAGGGCGGCGCGGGCGAGCACTGCGATCGAGAAGGTGGTCGCGAAGGCGAATACCAGCTGGGCCAGGGTCATCGCGGCAAGTCCGGCCAACAGCATCACCCGCGATCCGAACCGGTCGAGCATCACGCCGACTGGGATCTGCATCCCGGCGTAGACGAGCAACTGCATAACCGTGAACAGGGCGAGCTCGGTCGCCGAGATCCCGAACCGATCCGCGGCGAGCAGCCCGGCGACGCCGAGCGAGCTGCGGTGGAAGACCGCCAAGACGTAGACCGACACCGCCGCGACCCAGATCACCCAGGCGCGGCGTCGCCCGATGTTGTGCAGCTGCTCGATCTGCTGGCGCGGAGGGGACACTGGCGTCATTCTCGCCGACCGTGGCCACTGGTGCCGGTCGGGTCACACAGAAGTCCATCCGGCCCGGTAGCGTCAGGCCATGCCCACAGCGACTCCCCATGCCAGCTCCACGCGCCGCGCGACCTGGACCGCAGCATTCGTTGCCTCGGCCACCGCCCTTGCCGGCCTGGCCGCCGGTGCCGGCAGCAGCTCCGCCGCGACCCCGAGCAGGGGCAGCGCGGTTGTGACGGCAGCACAGGACGCGACCGCCAGGACCCCGGCCCGGCGGGCACCCAGCGTGCACCTCGATCGAGTGGTCTCGGGGCTCGCCACTCCCATCGACGTCGCGAGCCCTCCTGGTTCCGGCGACCTCTACATCGCCCAGCAGTGTGGCGTGATCAAGGTGCTGCGCCACTCCACGCTGCGCCGAGCCGGCTCGCTGAAGAGCAAGACCCATTGCGACGGTGAGCGCGGGCTGCTCTCGATCGCCTTCGACCCCGAGTTCAAGACCAACCACCGGCTCTTCGTCTACTTCACCCGCAAGGGCACCGGCGACATCCAGATCGGTCGGGTCGAGGTGCGCAAGCGCCACCTGGTCGCCGGCTCCTACCGCAACATCTTGCGCATCCGGCACCGCCAAGACGCCCACCACAACGGCGGCAAGCTGGTCTTCGACGACGCCGGGATGCTCTACATCTCCACCGGCGACGGCGGCGGCTCCGGCAACCAGTTCGGACACTCCCAAGACCACGGCTCCATGCTCGGCAAGATCCTGCGGATCAACGTGCACGGCAAGGCGCCGTACTCCATCCCGCGCGACAACCCCCTCGTCGGGCACAAGGGCCACAAGGAGATCTGGGCGATCGGCCTCCGCAACCCGTGGCGGATGTCTCTGGACTCGGCCACCAACCGACTCTGGGTCGGTGACGTCGGGCAGAGCCGGATCGAGGAGGTCGATCAGGTCAAGGCCGGCGGGAAGAAGCTGCTCAACTTCGGTTGGTCCCGCTTCGAGGGCCGACGGATCTACGACCGTTCGGAGAAGCTGCGCGGCGGCAAGCTGGTGAAGCCCCGGTTCACCTATCGGCACTCGCAGGGGCGCAGCATCATCGGCGGCGGCGTCTACCGCGGAAGTGAGCGGGCGCTGCGTGGCTACTACGTGTACGGCGACCTCACCGGCTGGATCGGCGGCTTCGACATCAAGAAGAAGAGCTCGCAGTTCCGGATCAACCCCGGCGGCACCTTGTTGACCATCTCCCAGGCCGGCGGCGAGCTGTATGCCGGCTTTGCGGACGGCTCCGTCTACCAGATCGTCACCGGATGACCTGCGACAGGGTGAGCGCGTGACCAGGATCGGCAACCTCTTCGGACCCGACTTCACCTTCCTCGGCGTGCCCGCCGCCGATCCCGATGATCCGGAGACCTTCGCCGGCTCCGACGTGGTGATCGTCGGTGCGCCGTTCGACGGCGGGACGTCGTACCGCTCGGGAGCGCGGTTCGGCCCACAGGCCATCCGCGGCACCGACTACCTCCCCCACGACGGCTCGCGTCCGTCGCTGGCACTGCGCACGGACCCGCTGCAGGATCTCAAGATCGTCGACGTGGGCGACCTCGAGCTCTACTCGGGTGACATCATGCGCTCGCTGACGCAGATCCGCGAGATGGTCGCGACCATCGCCGGCTCGGGGGCGATCCCGGTGATCCTCGGTGGCGACCACTCGATCACCTACTCCGACGCCTCCGGCGTGGCCGACGTGCTGGGCCTGGGGCGGGTCAGCCTGATCCACTTCGACGCCCACGCCGACACCGGTGACATCACCTTCGGATCGCTGTGGGGCCACGGCCAGCCGATGCGGCGGCTCATCGAGTCCGGCGCCGTCCGCGGTGACCGGTTCCTGCAGATCGGGCTGCGCGGCTACTGGCCCGAGCCGGAGACGCTGGACTGGATGGCCGGCCAGCGGATGCGGTCCTTTGAGATGACCGAGATCGTCCACCGCGGCCTCGACGACTGCCTCACCGAGTCGTTCGAGATCGCCACCGACGACTGCGACGGCGTCTTCCTCTCCGTCGACATCGACGTCTGCGATCCCGGCCACGCCCCCGGAACCGGCACCCCGGAGCCCGGTGGGCTGTCGGCTCGACAGCTCCTCGACGCGGTCCGCCGGATCTGCCTGGAGCTCCCGGTCGTCGGCATTGACGTGGTCGAGGTCGCGCCGCCCTACGACCACGCCGACATCACCGCCGCCCTGGCCAACCGGGTCGTGCTGGAGGCATTGTCCGCTATCGCCCGGAAGCGCTACGACGACGCGCACGGCACCCGCTGGAACCCCGCCCAGCCCCTCCTCGACTCCCGCGTGGCCCCCCTCCCCGAGGGCCACGTCCGCGGCCACGAGCACTGAGCGGTTGGATCCACGCCGAGACGGCGGCCGGAGCGACGGGTGGTCGCCGCCCGTGATCGGGGTTGCCTTCTGGGTTGCTGGCGGTCTGTGGTGCTGACCGACGGGGCAGCTACGCCGGGTGAGCGCCGCCGTGATCGAGCTTGCCGGCCGGGTCGCGGGCATCCTGCGGCCACCGGTCTGCTGCGGCGTGGTGGCGTCTGCCGCGGCCGTGTGGGGGCTGGGATGCAGGTTCGGGCCAATCGATGACCCTGTCCGACCCGGACTCGGAGCTCTGGTCACAGCAGGCACACGGGTTGCTGCTTTCACAAGGTATGTGGTGATGCCTGCACTTACCGTGCGTCGTTCATCGAGGTAAGCGGAGCGATCCCTACATACCTTGTGAAAGCGGTGACAGGAGTGACCACCCAGCGACCAGCAACCCGGTCGGCAACGCTGATCGGGTGTGGCCGCTCCGTCAGCCGGCGGCCCTCACTCCTGGCGGCCGACGGGCACCACCATCGGGGCACCGCTGGCGGGACAGGGAACGACCAGGCATTCCAGTCCGAACACCTCGTTCACCAACGCCGTGTCCACGATCTCGGCAGGTCGGCCCTCGGCAACGATGCATCCGTCCTTCATCGCCACCAGATGGTGGGCGTAGCGGAAGGCGAGGTTCAGGTCGTGCAAGACGACCACGATCGTGGTGTTGTTGCGGCGGTTGAGCTCGGCGAGCAGGTCGAGCAGCTCCATCTGGTGGTTGATGTCGAGATAGGTGGTCGGCTCGTCGAGCAGCAACAAGTCGGTGCCTTGTGCGAGCGCCATGGCTACCCAGACCCGCTGCCGTTGCCCACCGGAGAGCTCGGCGACCGCCCGCTCGGCGAGATCGCCCGTGCCGGTTGCGTCCAGCGCCGCAGCGACGGCCACATCATCGTCGGCCGACCATCGCCGGAACCATCCCTGATGGGGGTAGCGGCCACGGCCGACCAGGTCGCCGACGGTGATCCCGTCCGGCGCCACCGGGGTCTGCGGGAGCAGCGCCATCAGCTTGGCCACGTCGAGGCTGCGCAGATCCGCCAGGGCGGCACCATCCAGGAGCACGCGGCCCGACGCGGGTGTCAGCAGGCGTGCCAGGCCGCGAAGCAGGGTCGACTTCCCCGAGGCGTTGGCGCCCACAATGACGGTGATCTTGCCGTCGGGGACCTCCAGGTCGAGGTCCTCCACCACCGGCCTGCCGTCGTAGCCGAGCGCGAGCCGCTCGGCACGCAGTTCGTGTGCAGTCATCCGCGTCTTCCTCCTGCGTTGACGCTGACCAGAAGCCAGATCAGGAACGGTGCCCCCACAAGGCCGGTGACCACACCTGTCGGGAGCACGACCGGCATGAGCTGACTGGCGACCAGGTCGGCTCCCAACACCAGAGCGGCGCCCACGAAGGCGGACGCCAGCATCGACCCGCCAGCGGAGCCCAGCAGGCGGGCGGAGATCGGCCCCGACATCAAGGCGACGAAAGGAATGGGTCCAGCCACCGCAGTGGCAAAGCCGACCAGCACCACGGCCATCACGATGAGCAACAGCCGGGCCACCTCCACCCGGCTGCCCAGGGCGATCGCCTGGTCGTCGCCGAGCTCCAGCGCGCCCAGTGGCCGGTCGAGCAGCAGGGCCAGCGGGAGCGCGACGGCGACCACCACGCACAGGATCCGCAGCTCGGCGGCACCGGCGTTGCCGACCGATCCGATCAACCATGCCATCGCGGCCCGGGCGTCGAAGACCTGGGCGCGGGCGAGCAGATAGCCGACGAGCGCCTCCATCATGGCGGCGGTGCCGATGCCGATGAGGATGAACCGGAAGCCGGTGATCCCGTCGCGCCAGGCGAGCAGGTAGATCAGCAGCGAACTCACCGCCGATCCCACCAGCGCCGCGCCGGACACCCAGAGGCCACTGAGATGAGCGAGCACGATCGCGGCGGAGGCGAACAGTGCGGCGCCGGAGGACACACCGACGAAGTCGGGAGAGGCAAGCGGGTTGCGCAGCATCCGTTGGAAGAGTGGGCCGGCGAGCCCGAAGGCAAGCCCGACCGCGAGCCCGGTCGCGGCAGTCGGCAGGCGGAGCTCACGCACGACGAAGTCGGTGATCGGGTCCTCGCGCAGCCCGAGCAGCGACATCATGACGTCCAGTGGCGAGATGTACGTCGACCCGGTCCCCAACGTCACCACGAACAGAGCCAGTGCAAGCAGACCGGTGCCCCCGGTGACGAGAAGCCATCGCTGCGTCCTGCCACGTCGAGCTGCTCGGGTCAGTTCGAGGGTGTCTGGGGCGCCGGTGCCCGGGAGGTCCAGGGCGGTCATAGCTGAGCCAGGTTCTTGTAGCGGACGAGCAGGATGAACACCGGCGCACCCAGGATGCCGAGGACTACACCGACCTCGAGCTCGCCGGGCGAGACGATCAGCCGGCCGATGATGTCGGCGATCAGCATCACCACGGGCGAGAGCACCGCCGTGTAGGCGAGCACCCAGCGGTAGTCCGGCCCGACGATCGCGCGGGCCGCCTGGGGCACGGCCAGCCCGAGGAAGACGATCGGCCCGCACGCCGCGACCGCGGCTCCGCAGAGCACCGCGACGATGGCGAACAGCAGCTGTCGCGACCGGCGTACGTTCACGCCCAGACCCGAGGCCATCTCGTCGCCGAGGGCCAACCCGTTCAGCACGCGTCCCGAGAAGAGGGCGACGATGCTGCCGACGACCAGGAACGGCGCGGTCTGCTGCAGGACGGTCCAGTAGCGACCCGCCAGGGATCCGACCTGCCAGAAGCGCATCTCGTTGAGAGCCTCGAGGTTCGTGATCACGATCGCCGAGATGAGCGCGTACAGACCCGCGCTGACCGCTGCGCCCGCCAGCGCCAGCTTGACCGGAGTTGCCCCCTCACGGCCCAGTGCGGCGATGGAGTAGACCACCACCACCGCGATGCCGGCGCCGACGAAGCCGAACCAGATGTACGTCGTGAGGCTCTGCCGCCCGATCAGGGCAATGGCGACCACGATGGCGGCGGCCGCACCGCCGTTGACGCCCAGAATCCCGGGATCCGCGAGCGGATTCCGGGTGGACGCCTGCAGGATGGCGCCGCTCAGGCCGAGAGCGATCCCAGCGGTGAGGCCGATCAACGTGCGCGGCACCCGCATCTCACGGATGACCGTCTGCCCGGTCGAGTCAGGGTTGTAGTCGGTGAGTGCGTGCCAGATCGTCGCCACGCCGACATCGCGGGTGCCCAGCAGCACGCTGCCGAGCACGACGACGGCAAGAACAACGACCAGCAGGATCAGGCCGAGCGTCAATCGCGGCGTCCCGACACGGGCCCGCGGGGCGGGCGCGGTGTCGGCACGCTGGACGTCGAGAGTGCTGCTCACCTCCGTGAGGTTACGAGCCGATGTTGGGGTCCGCCTGCTCGATGGCAGCGGTGAGCGTCTCGAGCTGGTCGGCGTAGTCGGCATAGGTGTGCACCCAGTAGCCGGGCCACGGCGTAATGGCATCAGCCTTCGCAGCGGCGATCTTGTCCCAGGTCGGCTGCGCCTCGGCGATCTTGAGGTTGTCCTCGTAGCCGCGATCATCGAGGAGCAGCAGGTCGGGTTGGTACTTGTCGGCCTTCTCCCAGGAGACGGTCTCCCAGTAGGGGAAGCTCTTGTCGGGCACCGGGTTGATCACGTCCAGCCCCCAGTCCTGGAAGTCGGTAAGCGAGGTGGAGTACTTCGGGACTGCCACATAGAGCGCGTCCTCGGTCGGCGCGACTCCCAGCGCGGTCAACCCGGGCTTGTCGGCAACCGCCTGCTTGAAGGAGGCGAGCGCATCCTCGAAGTCCTCGCGGTCCTCGGCGTACTCCCCGCTGTCGACGTCGACGCCGAGGCTCTTGGCGAAGCCGTCGTACCACTGGATCAGCTCCAGCAGCGAGCCCTCCTGATTGGCACCGATGACCGGCGCTAGCTTGGCCACCTTGAGCGACTCTTCATCGACGCCCTCTTCGAAGCCCTGGTAGGCATCCTGCGGTGGCCACCAGTCCGCGAGGATCAGGTCGGGTTGCAGCTCGGCGACCTTCTCGGCGTCGATATGGCCCCATTCCTCACCGACGATCGGAATGCCGGAGATGTCCTGGTCGGCCAGCCCGAGCTCCCACTTGATGTCCTGGGCGAGGTAGATGCCCACCGGGCGGATGCCGTAGGCCAGCAGCCCGCCGGCCTCAGCGGCGCTGGCCACGATCCGTTCGGGTTTGTGGTCCAAGGTGATCGTGTCGCCGTTGCCGGACACATACGACCACGACGTGTCGGTGCTGGCCGTGCTGGACTTGTCGTCCGAGCCACAGCCGGCAAGAGCGAGGCCCATGACGAGCGCCAGCCCGAGAAGGACGGGGGCAGGGGTACGGCGCAGGTTCACCTGGCATGCCTTTCTAGTGTGAATAAGGCAAGCCTAACCTAATGGAAGATTCATCAATCGTCAGGGGTGACGAGACGGGAATCTCGCTGACAGGCGGGGCGCCAGCGGTCGTCAGAGGTCGTTGCCGGCGTAGGACTGGTTGAAGCTCTTGTTGGCCAGGGGGAAGTCCGGGACGATCGTGTCGGCGAGCGCCACCGGCAGCGCAGGCCAGTTGAAGAACGACGGATCGACCACCTTCACGCGGCGAAGCAAGCCGCCCTGGCCGAGCTCGACCCGGTGCGCGATGGTGCCGCGCCAGCCCTCGACCAGGCCCAGCCCCGCGCCTGTCCGGGCGAGTGCTCGATCGGCCGCCGCGCCGGGAGCCGACCCGTCAGCCGAACCCCCCGCGATCCGTCCGGCCAGACCGACCACCATCCGGGCCGCGACCTGGAGCTCGCGGACGCGAACCAGATAGCGGGCGAGCACGTCCCCCGTCGTCTCGATCACGGTCTCCATCTCGACGAGGTCGGGCGGCGCCAGCAGCGGATGGTCGCGGCGCGCGTCGCCGTCGAGGCCGGAGGCGCGGGCGACGTAGCCGAGGGCACCGACCTCCCGCGCGGCCTCGGTCGTCAACACGGCGGTTCCGGCGAAACGGTCTCTCACCGTGCTGTGGCCGAGGGTCACCTCAGCCAGCTCTGCGGCCTCGTCCGCCACCTGCTCCACCACCCCGGCATCGGGGAGCTCGAGCAGACGGGCGCCACCGATGGTGATGCCACCGCGCAACAGCCGATGGCCGGTGATGTGCTCGTTCAGCCGCAGGAGGCCCTCTCGCAGTCGTTGGGCCTGGCTCTGCGCAAAGCCGAAGCCCACATCGTTGGCGAGCGCGCCGAGGTCCGCCACATGGTTGTGCATCCGCTCCAGCTCGAGCAGCAGGCCGCGGATCCGTCTCGCGTCGTCCGGCAGCTCCAGGCCGAGGGCCTCCTCCACGGCCACGGCGTACGCCGTCGCGTGGCCGACCGCGGTGTCGCCACTGATCCGCTCCGCCAGGGCGATCCCGTCCGTCGCCAAACGGCCCTCGAAGAGGCGCTCGATGCCCCGATGCACGAACCACAGCCGCGCCTTGAGCCGCAAGATGGTCTCCCCCACCACCGAGAAGCGGAAGTGTCCGGGCTCGATCATCCCGGCATGCACCGGCCCGACCGGGATCTCGTAGACCCCGTCCCCCTCGACCTCGAGGAAGGGGAAGGAGCCGACATCGGGTTCGAAGGTCGGAGCTGGTCCGGCGTCCCGCCTCATCGGGTGCCAGCCCGACGGCCAGTGTCCGTGCCGCACCAGCCGGGCGGGCAGCGGATGGCCCTCAGGCACGACGCCGTACAGATCATGGAGCTCGCGCTCGAACCGGCCGAGGCTGTAGTCGAGCCCGGCCAGGCTGGGCAGCACCGGCGTCGAGGCCGACACCCGCACCGTGATCTCCCGCCGAGCGTCGTCTCCCGCGCGGACCAGGACGTAGACGATGCGCAGATCCTCGCCGTCGTCGTGTCCGGCGACCAACGCCACCCGGAACCCCTCGCCGAGGTGCCGAGACACCACGGTCGCGAGATCAGTCGGGACGACCTCCACAGAGCCCGCGTTCACGACGCCACCACGGCCGCCGCCTCGGCCAGCAGACGTCCGAACGGCCCGGCCGCGACCCCTGCGACCGCGGTGGTCACCAAGGCGAGAACCAACGGGGTGCGGTAGCCCGGCACCGACCAGTCACCCGCAGGCGACGCCGTCTCAACACCGGTCGAGCCCAGGCCCCGCGAGCCCAGCCCCGTCGAGCCCAGCTCCGTCGAGCCCAGCGTGATCGAGAGGACGTGCCGGGCGAGGACGACGAAGGCGGTCAGCACGAGGGCCAGGGCAGCCACCATCACCCAACCCAGACCGGCGCCTACGCCCGCCACCACGATGGCCACCTCGGAGAAGAACAGGCTGAACGGCGGCAGCCCGAGCAGCGCCCCGACCCCGACCAGCAGAGGCGTCGCGACTCCGGGCCTGCGCGCGAGGAGCAGCCTGAGGTCGGCCAGGCGCGTGCTCCCCTCGGCCTCCAGGACCCAGCCCGACGCGACGAAGCAGCTCGCCTTGGCCAGTCCGTGTCCGAGCACGTGCAGCAGCGCCGCGGAGATCGCCAGCCTTCCCCCGATGCCGGCAGCCAGCGCGAGCAGGCCCATGTGCTCGACACTGGAGTAGGCAAGCAGTCGCTTGAGGTCCTGCTGGGCGATCATCAGCAGCGCCGCGACGGCTAGCGACCCCAGCCCCGCGACCAGCAGCATGCCGCGCATCAGGGACTCCCCGATGACCGGCGCCGCGACGGCCTGTACCCGCAAGATGGCGTAGAACGCAACCGACAGCAGCACTCCTGACATCAGCCCCGAGACAGGGGCGGGCGCCTGGCTGTGTGCGTCAGGGAGCCAGCTGTGCATGGGCGCAAGACCGGCCTTGGTGGCGAACCCGAGAATCATCAGCGCAGCGGCCAGGCCGACGAGGTCGGCATCCAGCGCCGGTCGGGTCGTGGCCAGCGTGGTCCAGGAGAGGCTGGGTGAGCCGGCCGCCCGAGTGGCGGCATAGAGCAGCACGATGCCGAGGAAGGCGATAGCCACGCCGACCGAGCCGAGCACGACGTACTTCCAAGCCGCCTCGAGCGCGCGCCGTGAACGATGGTGGCCGACCAGGAAGGCAGTGGCGATGGTGGTCGCCTCGACCGCGACCCAGAGGATGCCGAGGTTGTCGGCGAGCACCGCGGTGGACATCGCGCCGAGGAAGAGCACGACGAGGATCGGATAGGCCCGCCCCGCGGGGTTGAGGTCCTCTCTGGCGGTCCCTGCCCAGGTGGCGGTCAGACCCACGGCGCCGACCACGGTGAGCATGAACGCCGAGAGCGCATCAGCTCGGAGCAGACCCGCCACGGCGACCGGAATGCGGTCCGGGGAGGTCACCGCGATCAGACCGAGGCCGCAGCCGAGCACGACCGCGGACTGCGCCACCGGCGCCCAGCACAGCAGCGCACGTGGACCTCCCCACGCGCACGAGGCCGCGAGGGCGAGGGCGGCAAGCACGGGGGCGAGCATCAGGATGGAGGTCATCAGTCCCGCAGCTCCGTGAGCTCGCTGAGGTCCAGCGCGCCGAACTGCGTGCGGATGCGGCCGGTCAGCACCTGCAGGATCAGCACAACGAGGAGGATGTCGAGCGAGACGCCCAGCTCGACGACGAACGGGACGCCGCTCGCAGTCAGGAAAGCCACTGTCGCGATGCCGTTGTCGAGCATCAAGAAACCGATCAGCTGGGAGACCGCGTGCGTCCGGGTGGCCAGGATGAGGAAGCCGATCAGGGCCATCGCGATGCCGACCGGGACGGCGGCCACTGCGGGAGCATCGTCCAAGCCGCGCAGGGGTGCGCTGACCAGGTAGGCCAGCATCGTCAGCAGGGCGGTCGCGATCAGGGCAGCCGTCGTGTTGATCAGCGGAGTCTCCTCGCGCTCCGGAGCGGCATCCTGGGGCAGTGCACGCCGGAGCACCCGTGGCAGGACCAGCCCCTTGAGCACCAGGACCAAGAGACCGACGACGACGAGCTCGACGCTCCGCTCCTCCAGGCCGAGCACGATGACCAGGCCAGCGATGGCCCAGCCCTGGACAGCCAAGAGCCGGACCTGGGCGCTCAGTGAGCGGCGCCAGACGATGAGCACCGAGGAGAGCAGGAGCACGGCGGCACAGAGCCCGACGAGCTGCGCAAACACGGACGGACTCATCAGGCCTGCACCACCAGGTAGGACGCCGTCACGGCCAGGAACGCCAAGGCGAACGACCCTGCCAGCAGCTCGGGGATCCGGAACAGCCGCAGCTTGGCCAGCGTCACCTCGATCGTCGCGAGCAGCCCGGCGATCACGGTGAGCTTGGCGAGCAGGGCCACCACCGCCAGGGCCAGCGTCGTCACGCTCACCTCCGTGGCAATCCCCCAGGGAACCACCAACGTCGACAGCAACCCGAGCAGGACGCTCAGCCGCATCCACGAGCCCAGCTCCAGCCAGGCCAGGTCCCGGCCGGAGGTCTCGAGCACCATCGCCTCGTGCACCATGGTCAGCTCCAGGTGGGTCGCGGGATTGTCGACCGGGAGCCGTCCGGTCTCCGCGACCACTGCGATCGTCAGCGCGAGCAACGCCAACAGGCTGACCGGCGACAGAACCGACACCGGGTCGTCGAGCCGGGCGCGCACGATGCCGGAGAGCACCGACGTCCCGGCCGGGATGGACAGTGCGTAGACCGACAGCAGCACCGTCGGCTCCACCAACGCGGCGATCGTCATGTGCCGGCTGGAGCCCATGCCGCCGAACGCCGTGCCGGCGTCTAGACCGACCAACGCGAGTGCCACCGTGCCGAGCAGCAGGACGGACACCACCACGAACAGGTCACCGGGCAACCCGGCCAAGCCGGCGGTGCCCAGCAACGGGGTCAGCGCAGCCACCACGAGGCTCGACGCGAGCAGGGTGATCGGACCAGCCACCGACACCCAGGTCGTCCCTTCGGCGCGCAACGGCTCCTTGCCCCAGAGCTTCCGGAGGTCGCGCCAGGGTTGGAGCACACCGGCCCCGACCCGGCCCTCGAGGCGGGCACGAACAGTCCGCATCAGCCCGATGACCAGGGGTGACGCCGCCACGACCACCAGGACCTGGAGAACGGCGACCACAGCAGCTGACCCTTCCGATGCGCTCACCACGACACCACCACGAGGACCAGGACGAGGGCCGCGAAAGAGTAGCCGAGATAGCGGTGGATGCTGCCGTTCTGGATCCGTCGACCGACGGCCCCCACACGCATGACGAAACCGAGGAGGGGGTCATAGACCCGCGCCTCCACCAGGTCGTGAAGCGACTGGCGGAAGTGGACCTGCTCCACCAGGTAGCGGGACTCGTCCCGATGGCTGATCTCCACGTCCCGTTGGGGTCGCAGTGCTTGGTCGAAGACCCGGACCAGCGGTTCGGCGTACGACGTCGCGGTGTACTGCATCCGAGCGCTGGAGCGAACCCCGCCGCAGCCCCAAGCCAGGTCCACAGCACGCCGCGGCGCCTGCCGGGCGGCGGTCGAGGCCAGCGCGGCGACGAGGGCCACCGCGAGGCCCAGTGCGGTGGCGACGGCGAGAGGCACCAGCACCGCGTCGATCCGGGCGAGCCTTATTGCCGTGGTGTCCGACACGGCGCTGGGTGCTTCCACGGCGGCGTGCGCCCAGGTGGCCAGCTGTCCCGGCAGAAGACCGAGACCGACCACCACGGCAGCGGCCAGCACCAACGCGACCTGCATCGGTCGAGGCGCCTCGCGGGCCGTGGCCGCTCCCTCGGAACGAGGCCTGGCCAAGAAGGTGATCCCGGCCGCCTTGACGAAGGTGAGCAGGGCAAGGCCCGCGGTGAGCGCGACGACGGCCACCGCCACCGGCATGACCACGGCGATCAGCCGATCTCCAGGTCGCGCGCCGTGGATCAGTGACTGCAGCAGAGTCCACTCGGCGACGAACCCCACCGTCACGGGCAGGGCCGCGGCGCCCAGGGCGCCGACGCCGAAGGTCACCGCGGTGACCGGCATCCGCATCCCGAGACCACCCATCCGGTCCAGGTCTCGTTGTCCGCTCGCGGAGAGCACGGCACCCGCGCCGAGGAACAGTGCCGTCTTGAAGGCGGCGTGGCTGGCCACCAACAGCAAGCACGCGAGCAGAGCAGCGTCGCCCGCGCCGGGGGCGCCGTGCTCTCGGAGCAGCAGACCGATGCCCGCTGCCAGCACCATCAGGCCGGTGTTCTCCGTGGTGGAGTAGCCGAGCAGCACCTTGAGGTCGCTGGCTGCGGAGGCCTGCAAGATGCCGTAGACGGCCGAGACCGCTCCCAGCGCCACCAGCACGACCCCGAACCAGGTCGGTCCACCCGGAAGCAGTCGCACGACGACCAGGAGCAGGCCGTAGACGCCCATCGTGACCATGGCCGAGCTCATCGCCGCGGACACGTGGCTCGGAGCTGCGGGATGCGCGCGCGGCAGCCAGACGTGGAAGGGCACCAGGCCGGCCTTGGTCGCGAAGCCCACCACGAGCAGGAGGTACGCCGCCGCTGCCGTGGCCGAGTCGGGATCGGCCGTCGCGAGCTCCGCCCACGAGGTGCCGCCCTGGTGTGCCGCGAGGAGGGCGAGGCCCAGCAGGATCAGCACGAAGCTGAGGTGGGTCATGCCGGCGTACCACAGACCCGCGCGTCGGACCTCCGCTCGCGACGCGTGCTCGGCAAGAACGAGCACCGTCGAGGCGACGGCCATCAACTCCCAAGCGGCGAGGAACGACAGCAGGTCTCCTGCGGCGGGGACCAGCTGCATCGCGGCCAGGAAGGCCGGAAAGGCCGCCAGCACGGGGCGGGCCGCCGCGGCGCCGTGGACATAGCCGATCGAGTAGACCGCGGCCACCACCCCGACGGCACCAGCCACCAACATGAAGAAGCCCCCGAGCGCGGTCGGCTCCAGCGTCATCGGATCCAGCGGAAGGCTCGTTGAGAGGCTGAGCCGGCCCTGCCCACCGGACAGCACGACGATGCCCGTCACCGCCCCCGCGACACCCACCAGCGCCGAGAGGACACCGGTCAGCCCCACCCGGGCACGAGCCGGCGCGGCCAGTGCCGCCAGCACGCCTAGCCCAGCCAGGGCGAGCTGTCCGGCCAAGCCCCACTCGACAGCCGTCATCGACCGGTCACCCGGCGGAGCGCCTCCACGATCTGCTCCGGCCGCGGCGGACAGCCGGGCACCTCCACATCCACCTCGACGACCTCGCCGACAGAGCCGACCACACCCGGCGCCCCTCGGAAGACGCCACAGTCCTTGGCGCAGTCGCCGACGGCGATCACCAGCCGAGGTCGAGGGGTCGCGGCGACCGTCCGCTTCAGCGGCTCTTCCATGTTGCGAGTCACCACCCCGGTCGCCATCACGACGTCGGCGTGACGGGGCGAGGCCACCAGGCGGGCGCCGTACCGCTCGGCGTCGTACACCGGCCCGAAGGCGGCGCCGATCTCGATCTCGCAGCCGTTGCAAGAGCCCGCGTCGACGTGACGCACCTGGACGCTGCCACGAAGGGGCTTCGGGACGTCCGGCAGCGGCTCCGGCCGCTCCGGTGCCGGCTCGGCGATCCGACCGCTCCGGCGAGCAAGGCGGATCAGCTTGGCGAGGCTCATCCCCCGGCGCTCCTCAACTCCGGGCCCAGCTCAGCTTGGACCGCGATCAGTCCGGAAAGGATCCGCCGCGCAGCCAGCAGGAGATCCCGCACCTCCGGGACGCTGATGGAGTAGACGACCTCGCCGTCGCGCCGCGTCGAGACCACCAAGGAGGTGCGCCGCAGCACGGCCAGCTGCTGGGACAGGTTGCTCGGCTCGATGTCGATCTCGTCGAGAAGCTCATGGACGGCGTGGTCCCGCTCGCTCAACAGCTCCAGGATGCGGATCCGAGCCGGATGTCCGAGGGTGCGGAAGAACTCCGCCTTCGCCTGGTAGAGCGGTACGCCCATCGACCCCGGCCTCCTCGTTGCTCATCGCCCCGACGTCGGAGCCCGCGTAGTTTTGCATATGAAGAAGTCTTCATGCCATTCGGCGATGGGCGTGTGGGTCGGGTGAGCTCCGCCGTTGTCCCGGTCGGTGTCCGGGTTGCTGGTGGTCGGTGGTGGCGACCGATAGGGCAACGACCGGAGAGGCAGCGGGTGGCTGGGGTTGCTGTCCGGGCGCTGGTGTTCTCGGGCTCTGCTCGGACGGGCGCGGCGTCTGCTGCGGTGTTCTTGCGTCTCCTGCGCCCCGTGGGGGGTGAGTACCCGGTCTACCGGACACTCACCCCCCACAACCGCGCACCAGACGGGCTCGGATGCAGTTTCGGAACAAACGATGCACCCACCCCTAGACCAGGAACCGGTCTGGTTCCCCGGGGGTCACACGGGTTGCTGCTTTCACAAGGTATGTGGTGATGCCTGCACTTACCGTGCGTCATTCACCGAGGTAAGTGCAGGTCTATCGACATACCTTGTGAAAGCGGTGACAGAAGTGACCACCGCCGACCAGCAACCCGGCCAGCGGCGTCAACCACCCAGAACCTCTCCCGTCGCTGTCCCGGATAGCCGGATACGGCTCGCGCCCGGCGTTCTCGCTGATCACGGTCGGTTCGTGCTACGTGTGGCAGGTGAAGGATTCGAACCTTCGAAGCTTTCGCGACGGATTTACAGTCCGCTCCCATTGGCCGCTCGGGCAACCTGCCGTGTCCATCACCCGGCTTGGCCGGGCGAGAACGAGAAGGAACAATACCTCAGGGCGCACCCCCGGACGAAAACGGTCGGGCGGCCGCGACAGGCCCTCGACCACACGCGAAACAGACTCAAGGAGAGAGCAGTCCATGGCCGACTCGTCGTTCGACATCGTCAGCAAGCTCGACCACCAGGAGGTCGACAACGCCCTCGGCCAGACGGCTCGTGAGGTCGCCACCCGGTTCGACTTCAAGGGCACCGGAGCCACCATCGCCTGGCAGGGTGACACGGCCATCGAGATCAGTGCCTCGGCCGACGACCGCGCCAACGCCGTGCTCGACGTGTTCAAGCAGAAGCTGATCAAGCGGGGCCAGAGCCTGAAGATCCTGGACGCCTCCGAGCCCCGCCAGTCCGGCCAGCAGTCGAAGATCGCGATCGCCCTCAAGGAGGGCATCTCCTCGGAGAACGCCAAGAAGATCGCCAAGCTCATCCGCGACGAGGGCCCCAAGGGCGTCAAGGCACAGATCCAGGGCGACGAGCTCCGTGTCTCCTCCAAGAAGCGCGACGACCTCCAGGCCGTGATCGCCCTGGTCAAGGGACAGGACTACGACTTCGCGGTTCAGTTCACCAACTACCGCTGACCCCCTCCTCCCGGACAGCGCGGAAGCTGCCCGGGAGGTCATCGCGAGCGGTCGCCCGAGCGACCGGAGGGTATGGCGGCCCGCGGGGTCAGGCGGTGGCGACCAAGTCGTCGGAGCTGGGTGCGCCTGTGGCCGGGATCATCGTGGCACCGGCGGCGGGGCTGAGCCAGACGGTGGTGCCCTCGGCGAGCCCGAGGCCCTGCGCGTGGGTGCGAGTGAGCACCACGTGCACGTCGGCCCCGGGGACGGTGTGCACCGTCAGCCGAGCCTCGAAGCCGACCCGGAGCAGCCGGGTGATCGTGCCCTGGACCGCACCCGCCTGTCCCCGGGTAAGGGACACATCGATGTCGTGGGGGCGCAGGGTGAGGTCACCGAGGCGGGTGATCTCGCCGAGGAAGCCCATCACGAACGGGTTGGCGGGCTCGTCGTAGAGCTGGTCGGGTGAGCCGACCTGCTCGATGCGACCCTCGTTGATCACCACGATGCCGTCGGCGACCTCGAGGGCCTCCTCCTGGTCGTGGGTCACGAAGATCGTGGTGACGTGGACCTCGTCGTGCAGCCGCCGCAGCCAGTCGCGCAGCTCCTTGCGGACCTTCGCATCCAGCGCCCCGAATGGCTCGTCGAGCAGCAGCACCGAGGGCTCGACCGCCAGAGCGCGGGCGAGCGCCATCCGCTGGCGCTGTCCACCGGAGAGCTGGGAGGGGTAGCGGTCGGCGAACTGCGAGAGGTGCACCAGGTCGAGCAGCTCGGCCACCCGACGACGCACCTCGGCCTTGGACCGCTTGCGGATCTCCAGCCCGAAGGCGACGTTCTTGGCGACGGTCATGTGCTTGAAGACCGCGTAGTGCTGGAAGACGAAGCCAACGTTCCGCTTCTGCGCGGGCAACCCGGTCGCGTCCACGCCCTCGATGGCGACGGTGCCCTGGTCGGCCTGGTCCAGGCCGGCGATGATGCGCAGCAGGGTCGACTTGCCGCCCCCGGAGGGCCCGAGCAGAGCGGTCAGCTCTCCGGAGGGCAGGCTCACCGACACGTCGTCGAGGGCGACGAAGTTGCCGAAGCGCTTGGTGACGCCGTTGATATCGATGCTCATGAGTGTGATTCCTTAGGTCGGAGCAGCGAGACGATGATGATGCAGATCACCGACGCCGCAGCGAGGACGAAGGCGATGGAGTAGGCCGTGGCCTGGTCGAAGTTCTGGTACTTCTGCTCGACGATGAGCGTGGCGGTCTGGGTGCGGTCGGTGATGTTCCCGGAGACCACCTTGACCGCACCGAACTCGCCGAGCGACCGTGCCAGGGACAGTACGACGCCGTACACGACGGCCCACTTGATGCTGGGCAGTGTGATCCGCCAGAGCGTCTGACGGCCGGTCGCGCCGAGGCTGCGAGCGGCCTGCTCCTGGTCGTCACCGAGCTCGGTCAGCACGGGCACGACCTCACGAATCACCAGCGGCAGTGCCACGAAACAGGTCGCCATGATCATGCCGGGGGCGGCGAAGATCACCTGGAAGCCGGCCTTCTCCAGCCCCGGACCGAACCAGCCGGTGCGCCCGTTGTAGACGAGCAGTAGCGCGAGGCCCACCACGACCGGCGAGACCGACAGTGGCACGTCGATCAGGGCCGACAGCAGCCGCTTGCCTGGGAACTCGTAGCGCACCAGCAGCAGGGAGATCGCCAACCCGAAGACGGTGTTGATGACCACGGCCCAGAACGCGATGCCGAGGGTCAGGTTGAGCGCATGCATCACGTCGGGACTCGTGAGCGAGTCGACCATGGCACCCACCCCGTCCTGGAATGCACCACGGACGACGAGAGCAACGGGCCAGAGCACGAGCATGAAGACGTAGCCGATCACCAGGATCCGCAGCGTCCATCGCACGGGAGCGGAGAACTCAACCACGACGGGCCACCCTCCGCTGCAAGATGTCGAGGCAGACGATCACCAGCAGCGCCACGGCGAGCATGACGGTGGCCAGGCTCGCGGCGGCGGCTTGGTTGCCGCCCTCGATGAAGGTCAGCACACGCACCGAGACGACCTCGGTGCGGAAGGGCAGGTTTCCCGACAGCAGCACCAAAGAGCCGTACTCCGCGATCGCCCGGCCGAAGGAGAGCGCCGAGCCCGCGGCGATCGCCGGTGCCAGGCTCGGGATGATGATCCGCCGCACCACGGTGGAGCGATGTGCGCCCAAGGAGGTGGCGGCCTCCTCCACGTCGTGCTCCAACTCCTCCAAGACCGGCTGCACCGTGCGCACCACGAAGGGGAGGGTGACGAAGGCCAGGGCGAGGAAGACCGCCATCTGGGTGCTGGCCCAGTTGACTCCGATTGGGCTGCGTGGGCCGTAGAGGGACAACAGCACCAGGCCGGCGACGATCGTGGGCAGGGCGAACGGGATGTCGATGACGACATCCAGCACCCGCTTGCCGACGAACCGGTCACGGACCAGGACCCAGGCGATGATGGTGCCCATCACGGCGTTGATGACCGTGACGAGCACGGCCTGACCGACCGTGAGCCGCAGCGCGGCCAGGGTCTGCGGGTTCGTCAGCGTCTGCCAGTACGCCGCCCAGCCACCCTCCGCCGCGGTCACCACGAGGGCGGCCAGCGGGATCAGGACCAGCAGGCTGAACCAGGTCACCGCGATGCCCAGGCTGAGCGTCGAGGTCGGCGTCAGGGTGCTGACACGCCGCCCCCGGCGCGCGGCCGTGCCGCGCGCCGGGGTAACAGTGGTGGCAACAGTGCTCACTGGAGAGTGCCGGTCTCTTGCTGGAGCTTGGTGATGATGCCGTCGTTCTCGTCGAAGAACTTGGTGTTGGCATCGCCCCACCCGCCGAAGTCACCGTCGAGGGTGTAGAGCTGGCTCGGCGTCGGGAACGGGTCGGAGGGGTCGCTGGCCCCCTCGACCTCGGGCAGGGTCACCCCGTCGATCACCGGCCGGAAGCCGGACTGGGCGTAGTCGGCCTGGCCCTCGGTCGACGTCATGAAGTCCAGCAGGTCCTGCGCCTTGGGATCCGCGTCCTTCAAGACAGCGCCGGGGTTCTCGATGAGCAGAGTGTCGTCTGGGACGAGGTAGTCGACGTCGGCGCCGTTCGCGCGGGCGACAATGGCCTCGTTCTCGTAGGAGAGCAGCACGTCGCCGTTGCCTTCGGTGAAGGCGGTGGTGGCGTCGCGAGCAGAACCGGGCAACGCAATCGTGTTCTGCAGCAGCTTTTTGACGTAGGTCTTCGCCTCGGCCTCACTGCCGCCGGCACCGGTGATGTGGGCCCACGCGGCCAGGATGTTCCACTTGGCGGAGCCGGAGGAAGCCGGGTTCGGCGTGATGATCTCGACTCCGGGCTTGATCAGGTCGTCCCAGCCCTTGATGTTCTTCGGGTTGCCAGGCCGGACCACGAAGGAGACCACCGACGAGGTGACGATGCCCTTGGTCGCGTTGTCCTTCCAGTCGTCGGCGACCTGTCCGGAGTCGACGAGGCGGGTCATGTCGGGCTCGAGCGAGAAGTGCACGAGGTCGGCATCGAGGCCGCCTTCGACAGCTCGGCTCTGGTCACCGGAGGCGCCGTACGACGTCGTGATCTGCACGCCCTTGCCGGCATCGGTCTTCTCGAAGTCCTCGAAGACCGGCTTGTTGGCCGCCTCCAGCACGGAGAAGCCGACCACGCTCAGGTCCGTGGAGTCTGAGTCGCTGTCGCTGGTCGAGGCCTTGGTGGAGGCGCAGCCGGCCAGGGCCAGCGAGGCCGCGACGAGAGTCGCAGCGATGAGACGTGAGCGCATGGAGGCTCCCTTTCCTGTGGTGCATGGCTTTCATGCGTGTGTCGATTTACTCGACTTGTTTACTCGACTTTATAGTCTAAGGCAAGTTGGCGCGCCCACCAGCGACGTGGTCTGGATCACTCGTCGAGAGATGTGGGTCGGCAAACCGTGAACGCTGCGTCGGCGCCGACCGCGCGCGGGCTATCGTGGTGGGTTGAACGGGCACTCGTTTGGCGAAGGAAGCAGGGAACACGCGGTGACCAAACAGGTCAAGCAGCTCGATCGGGTCATCATCAGGTTCGCCGGCGATTCGGGTGACGGGATGCAGCTCACCGGCGACCGGTTCACCCACGAGTCCGCGTCGTTCGGCAATGACCTCTCGACGCTGCCCAACTTCCCCGCCGAGATCCGCGCCCCGCAAGGCACGCTGCCCGGAGTGTCGTCGTTCCAGGTGCACTTCGCCGACCACGACATCTTGACCCCGGGCGACGCACCCAACGTGCTGGTCGCGATGAACCCGGCGGCTCTACGGGCCAACCTGCCCGACGTGCCGAAGGGCGCGACGATCATCGTCGACACCGCCGACTTCACCGCGCGCAACCTGACCAAGGCGGGCTACTCGGACAACCCGCTCGACGACGACTCCTTGGACGCCTTCGCCGTCCACGCCCTCGATCTGACCGGCATGACGATCGAGGCGGTCAAGGAGTTCGGGCTGACCCGCAAGGACGCCTCCCGGGCCAAGAACATGTTCGCCCTCGGCCTGCTGTCGTGGATGTACGGCCGCCCGGTGGACTCGACCCTGAGGTTCCTCGAGTCCCGATTCGCCCGAGTCCCCGAGATTCGCGATGCCAACCTGGCGGCCTTCAAGGCCGGCTGGAACTTCGGGGAGACCACCGAGGCGTTCGCCGTCTCCTACCAGATCAACCCCGCTCCGATGGCCGCCGGCAACTACCGCAACATCACCGGCAACCTCGCCCTGGCCTACGGACTGGTCGCGGGCGGCGTCCAGGCCGGGCTCCCGGTCTTCCTCGGCTCCTACCCGATCACACCAGCCTCCGACATCCTGCACGAGTTGAGCAAGCACAAGTCGTTCGGCGTGACCACGTTCCAGGCGGAGGACGAGATCGCCGGGATCGGCGCCGCGCTCGGGGCGTCCTTCGCCGGCAGCCTCGGGGTCACGACCACCTCCGGCCCGGGCCTTGCCCTGAAGTCGGAGACGATCGGGCTCGCCGTGATGACCGAGCTGCCGCTGATCGTCATCGACGTGCAGCGTGGTGGCCCGTCCACCGGCTTGCCGACCAAGACCGAGCAGGCCGACCTGCTGCAGGCGATGTTCGGCCGCAACGGCGAGGCGCCGGTGCCGGTGATCGCCCCCCAGTCACCGGGCGACTGCTTCGACGCGGCGGTGGAGGCCAGCCGGATCGCTGTCACCTACCGCACACCCGTGCTCCTGCTCTCCGACGGCTATCTCGCCAACGGCTCCGAGCCGTGGCGGATCCCGGAGGTCGGCGAGCTCTCGGCCATCGACCCGGACTTCGCCACCGAGACGAACACCACCGTCTCGGGGAAGGCCGACGGCGAGCAGGTGGCCGCGTTCTGGCCCTACCTGCGCGATCCCGACACCCTGGCCCGACCCTGGGCCGTGCCCGGCACAGCCGGACTCGAGCACCGCATCGGCGGACTGGAGAAGGCGGACGGCCACGGCAACATCTCCTACGACCCTGCCAACCACGACCTGATGGTGCGGCTGCGGTCGGCCAAGGTGGAGCGCATCGCCGACGGCTACGCCCCGACCGAGGTCTACGACCCCTCCGGGCGCGCGAAGGTGCTGGTGGTCGGCTGGGGCTCCACCTACGGACCGATCGGGGTTGCCTGCCGGCGAGTACGCCGCGCCGGCTACGACGTCGCTCAGCTTCACCTGCGCCATCTGAACCCACTGCCAACCGACCTGGGCGACATCCTGCGCCGCTACGACCGGGTGCTGGTGCCCGAGATGAACCTCGGGCAGCTGTCGATGCTGCTTCGGGCTCGCTATCTCATCGACGCCGTCGGCTACAACAGCGTCCGAGGACTGCCGCTCCAGTCTGCTGAGCTGGTCGACGCCATCGGCGCCCTCCTCACCGAGATCGAGGGCGCTGAGGTCGACCTGTCGCCGGAGCGCACCGCCCGCCGATCCCACACCGAGGAGGTCGGCTCGTGACCGCCACCGATCTGCCGTTCCCCGGCCTGCACAGCGGCATCGAAGGAGTGCCGACTCTCGACGGCGCCCAGACCGCGCGGGAGTACACCTCGGACCAGGAGGTCCGCTGGTGCCCGGGTTGCGGTGACTACGCAATCCTCAAGGCAGTGCAGAGCTTCCTGCCCGATCTAGGACTGCGCCGCGAGAACATCGTGTTCATCTCGGGCATCGGCTGCTCCTCTCGCTTCCCCTACTACCTCGACACCTACGGCATGCACTCCATCCACGGGCGTGCGCCCGCCATCGCCACAGGGATCGCGACGGCTCGAGAGGACCTATCGGTCTGGGTCATCACCGGAGACGGCGATGCGCTGTCGATCGGCGGCAACCACCTCATCCACGCGCTGCGTCGCAACGTGAACCTGAACATCCTGCTGTTCAACAACCGGATCTACGGCCTGACCAAGGGGCAGTACTCCCCCACCTCCGAGCCGGGCAAGGTGACCAAGTCCACCCCGATGGGCTCTGTCGACTACCCGTTCAACCCGATCTCTCTGGCCCTGGGTGCGGAGGGCACCTTCGTGGCGCGCACGGTCGACTCCGACCGCAAGCACCTCACCGCCGTACTCTCCGCGGCAGCGGCCCATCGCGGGACCTCGTTGGTCGAGATCTACCAGAACTGCCCGATCTTCAACGACGGTGCCTTCGACGCCATCAAGGGACCCGGCTCCGAGGACGCGCTCATCAGGCTGGTGCAGGGTGAGCCGATCCGGTTCGGCGCTGATGGCGCCAAGGGGCTGATCCGCGACCACGCCACCGGCGGCGTGAAGATCGCCGAGGTGGCTGAGGTCGGCGAGGGGGCGCTGCTCGTGCACGACGCGCACAGTCCGGATCCGTCGACGGCGTTCGCGATCTCCCGGCTGACCGACGCAGGCCACCTCCACCAGGCGCCCGTGGGCATCTTCCGGCAGGTGGAGCGGCCGACGTACGACGACCAAGCCCGCGCCCAGGTCCACCACGCAGAAGCCGCCGCCGACGGCACCCGAGCCGAACGGCTCGCGGCGCTCATCGGCGGCGGCGACACCTGGACCGTGGCCTAAGCCTGGGCCAACCAGGATCCGCGGGAGGCCCCCTCGGTCAGGAGCAGTCTCCCTGACCGAGGGTGTAGGTGCACCAGATGCCGGAGTAGGACACGTCGTACCCACCGGAGGCCGGGACCATCGCCCGCCAGTACCACTCACCGTGGCGCGGAGCGGCCACCTTCTGACGGTACTTGTTCTTGGCGTTGGTCTTGACCTTCTTGAACTTCTTGAACTTGCACTTCGGCTTGCTCGGGTCGCAGGTCGCCTTCTGGATCACCAGCTTCTTCTTCTTGTAGTCCTGGACCTTGCCCTGGAAGAAGAGCTTGTTGTGCTTCTTGACGATCTTCGCGGTCACCTTGCGAGTGCCAGCCTTGCTGGCTGGTGTGGCGTCGGCGACTGGCGCGATAGCGACAGCGGCCGGGCCTAGGATCATGGCGCCCGCCGCGAGCAGCGCAGCGAAACGAACCCTCATGTCTCCCCCTTGTGTGTGGTGTGGACTTCCTTGCCGAGACGTCCGCGCGCGAGCACCAAGGCCAAGTCGGCACACCCCGCGAGAACGCTCCCTCCGCACCCTATGCTGAGTCGGTGTCGGAGGCGCGTCGCGGTTTGCTCTTCGGGATCGTGGCCTACCTCATCTGGGGCGCCTTCCCGCTCTACTTCCCGCTCATGGAGCCGGCGAACGCACTGGAGATCCTTGCCCACCGAGTGCTGTGGTCCTTTGTCGTGATGGCCGTCCTCGTCGTCCTCGCCGGACGGACCACCGAGTTCCGGGCATTGCTGCGTCGGCAACGCGCGAGCGCCATGTTGGCGGTGGCCGGGATCACGGTCAGCCTGAACTGGTTGACTTACATCTGGGCGGTCAACAACGAGCACGTCGTCGAGTCCTCGCTCGGCTACTTCATCAACCCACTGGTCAGTGTCCTGATGGGCATCTTGGTGCTCGGCGAGCGCCTACGGCCAGCGCAGTGGGCGGCGATCGGCGTAGGCGCCCTGGCGGTTGCCGTCCTGGCCGTCGACTACGGACGGCTGCCATGGGTGGCGTTGGTCCTCGCTCTCTCCTTCGGCACCTACGGCCTGGCCAAGAAGATGGCCGGGGTCGGAGCGGTCGAGAGCCTCGCCTTCGAGACGATGCTGGTCACCCCCCTCGCCGTCGGCTACCTCGCCTGGCTGACCGGGCAGCACCGATCCACCTTCGCGACCGAGGGGATCGACCACGCCCTTCTGCTGGTCTCGCTCGGGCTGGTGACCGCCGTGCCGCTCACCTTGTTCGGCGCGGCGGCGATCCGGATCCCCCTGGTCAGCATCGGGCTCTTGCAGTACCTCGCCCCGGTGCTCCAGTTCGCCCTCGGCGTGCTGTGGTTCCACGAGCCGATGCCACCCGGCCGGTGGATCGGCTTCCTGCTCGTCTGGCTCGCCCTCGCACTCCTGACCGTCGAAGCCATCCGCAACCACCGCCACCAGCTCCGGGACGCCGCCGAGGCCACCGCACTGTAGGGGCCCAGTGGCCGGACTTGCCTGGAGGTCGGTGCTGGGCGCTGGGCTTCTGTGTCGGGAAGGGGATCCCTCCGTTCTGACTGGTCCCCGGGTTGCTGGCCTGCTGTGGTTGCTGACCGACAGGGCAGGTACGCCGGGGCGGTGGTCTTCTCGTTTCGGCTGCTTTCCGGGTTGCTGGTCAGCTCTGGTTGCTGTCGATGGGCAGCTACCGGGAGAGGTGGCCCTCTATCTCGGCTGGTTTCCGGGTTGCTGGTCTGCTGTGGTGCTACCGACATGGCAGCTACGGCGGAAGTGAGGTCCTCTGCTTCCGGCTGTCTTCCGGCTCACGGTCGCTCTCCGCGGTCGGCGACGGGTCGTCGTTTGTGCCGAAACTGCATCCCGGCTGCTCTCCGGGGTGGCAGGAATGTGGTTTGGGCCCAATCGGTGTTGTCGTTTCGGTCCAATCGGCGTGTTCTCGGCTCCAGCGCGTCTGGAGGGTCGTCGATTGTTCCGAAACTGCACGAAAACCACCCAGATCCGTGCAGTTTGCGCCCAAACGATGAGGTCCCAGAGACCCCGGGGCGCCTGGAAGCATCGTTTGTTCCGAAACGGCACGGCGATTGTTCCGAAACTGCAGGTCGGGGGCCTTGGTGGTCACTGGGGTCACCGTGGTCGCTGCTTCATCAAGATAGGCAGGTGGACCTGCGCTTACCACGACGTACAGACGCCATGAGAAGTGGCGCTTGAGGCACTTACCGCAGGTGTTGCAGCAACACGAGTGACCCCCCGGTGACCCGACCCCCGTGGACCTGACCTCCATCGCTCCCGCCGGGGGTGGCCGCCTGGCGGCGGCGCGGGCGGAGCCCGTGCCGACAACCGCGCCGAACAGCCGACCGTCAGGGACCCGCGGTCAAGGACGCCGAAGGCGCCACGAAGTGGCCGGAGCGCAGCGATGGTCCTTGACGGCGGGGGCCGGTCGGCTACGCGCGGCCACCGATCCACCTGATCCAGGCGGAGCGACATCCCGAAGAAGCAGCGCGAGCCCGTCGGTTACGCGCGACCACCCATCCACCTGCTCCCAGGACGGAGCCACACCAACCGACCACAGGCGAAGCCACGCCCACCAGATCACAGTCCTGACGACGATCGGCCCCCGGAAACGTCATCCTCTCAGGGCGTCCCAGCGACCGGAGAGTCGTCCCCGGCCCAGCCCTCAGCTGGTCCGGGTGGCGACCAGGTCGGCGAAGGCCTCGAGGGCGTCCCGGACCGCACCGGGTGGGACGACGCTCAGCCGCTCCTTGGCCTCGGCGGCCTGCCCAACGACATAGTCGCGAGCTTGTTGCATGGCGGGGTGTGCGCGCAGCAGCCGGAGTGCCTCGGCGTGCAGCGCTTCGTCACTCAGATCGGCGTCGAGCAGCTCGAGCAGGCGGGCGTCGGCGGGGTCGGTGGACGCCTTCGCCATCAACACCGGCAGCGTGGGGACGCCCTCACGAAGGTCGGTCCCGGGGGTCTTGCCGGACTCGACGGAGTCCGAGGCGATGTCGAGGATGTCGTCGGACAGCTGGAAGGCCGATCCGACGATCTCGCCGTACTCCGTCAGCGCGCGCTGCACGTCCGCCGTCGCGCCGCCGAAGATCGCGCCATATCGCGCCGAGGTCGCGATCAGCGACCCGGTCTTCCCGGCCACCACGTCGAGATAGTGCTCGAGCGGGTCCTCGCCAGGCCCGGGCGCTACGGTCTCCTGGATCTGGCCCTCGACGAGGCGGGTGAAGGTCTGCGCCTGGATGCGTACGGCGTCAGCACCCAGCTCGGCGGTGAGCTCGGAGGACTTGGAGAACAAGAAGTCCCCGGTGAGGATCGCGACGTGGTTGTCCCAGCGAGCGTTGGCGGAGTCGGCTCCTCGACGGAGGGCGGCTTCGTCCATCACGTCGTCGTGGTAGAGCGAGGCGAGGTGGGTCAGCTCGACGACACAGGCAGCGGTGATCACGCCCGGGTCGGCGGGCCGCTCCCCGGTCTCGGCCGCCAGCAGGACCAGGAGCGGGCGCACCCGCTTGCCCCCGGCGGCCATCAGGTGCGAGGCAGCCTCGGTGACGAAGGCCGCTCGACTGCGCACGTGCCCGGCCAGGTCCTTCTCGACCAGCGCCATCCGCTCGGTCAATCGCGCGGCGAGCTCCTCGTCGAGGACCGGCAGGGCCAGGCCCTCAGCCTGGGTCCTCTGCTCAGGAGGCTCAGTCACCTGATGAACTCTCCCGCCCGACCGGCCAGGTCGAGCACCGGGCCCGGCACGACGCCGAGCAGCACCGTGAACGCTGCCGCGACCGCGATGGTGCCAGCCGTGAGGATCGATGGATGGGTGACCGCCGGTCCGTCGCCGATCGGGTCGCTGAAGTACATCAAGTAGATGACCCGCACGTAGAAGAACGCGGCGATCAGGCTGGCTCCGACCGCGATGACGACCACCGGCCACGCCCCTGCGGACAGGGCAGCGGCGAACACGGTCCACTTGCCGACGAATCCGGAGGTGAGCGGGATGCCCGCCATCGCCAATAGGAACAAGGCGAACACACCCGCGACGATGGGCGACTCCTTGCCCAGGCCAGCCCAGCGTGAGAGTGCGTTCGCCTCGCCGGAGGCGTCGCGCACCAAGCCGACGACCGCGAAGGCGCCCAACGAGGTGATGCCATAGCTGGTGAGGTAGAACAGCACCGCCTGCAGGGAGGTGATCTGGCCGGCGGACAGCTCGGCCGCGCTCTGCACACCGAGGATCCCGGTCAAGATGAATCCGGTGTGCGCCACCGCGGAGTAGGCCAGCATCCGCTTCACGTCGGACTGCACGATCGCCAGCAGCGCGCCGACCAGCATGCTCAAGATGGCGACCGCCCAGATCATCGGCTCCCAGCTCCATCGGGCAACGCCGAAGGCGACATAGAGCAGCCGAGCCATCGCGCCGAACGCCGCGACCTTCGTGCCCGCCGACATGAAGGCGGTCAACGGCGTCGGGGCGCCCTGGTAGACGTCGGGAGTCCAGGCCTGGAAGGGAGCTGCGCCGACCTTGAACAAGACACCCACGGAGAGCAGTGCCAGTCCGATGGCGAGCAGCGCGGAGTTGCCGTCCCCGGAGACCACCGCCTCGTTGATCGAAGCGAAGTCGAAGGAGCCGGCGAAGCCGTAGACCAGGGCCATCCCGTAGACGAAGAACCCGGTCGAGAACGCCCCCAGGAGGAAGTACTTCAGGGCCGCCTCCTGGCTGAGCAGCCGGCGACGCCGGGCCAGACCGGTCATCAGGTAGAGCGGGAGCGAGAGGACCTCCAGCGCCACGAACATCATGATCAGGTCGTTGGCGGCGGGGAACAGCATCATGCCGCCGATCGCCAACAGCAGCAGCGGATAGACCTCGGTGTGCTCCAGGCCCTGAGCCGAGGCGCGCCGCTCGGACTCCGACCCGGGCACCGTGCTGGCCTGGCCGGCGAACGCGGTCAGGCCGCCTTCGAGGCGCCGCTCGGCGAACAGGAGCGAGCCACCGAGGCCCAGGCCGAGCACGAGGATCCACAAGAACACCGTCGGCCCGTCGATGGCGAGCGCATCCATCACCGCGAGCTGGCCGCGGGCCGTGCCGTCGCCGAGGTCGTCGAGCCGGGTAGCCAAGGTGATGGCCGCGACCAGGGCGGCCACCAGGCCGACAACGGTCAGCAGGACCTGGGTCGTGTAGCGCTGGGAGCGGGGCAGGAACGCCTCGACCAGCACGCCGAGGCACGCGACCCCGAAGACGATCAGCAGAGGGAGCAGCTGGGCGTACTCGACCGTGGGCTTGACGAAGTCGTTCACTGCTGGCCTCCGGCCTCGGGCGCGGGCACGACGGGCGCCTTCTCGGTCACCCCGACATGGGCGAGCGTCGCGTCGACGTACGGGTTGATCACGTTGAGCAGCGGCATCGGGAAGAAGCCGAAGACCACCAGGCCCACGATCAGGGGCACGACGGCGGAGAGCTCACGTCGATTGATCTCCGGCAGTGACTCGACCGGCTCGAGCTTGGGTCCGGTCATGATGCGTTGGTACATCCACAGCATGTAGACCGCGGCCAGCACGATCGCGGTGACCGCGATCGCCCCGGTCCACCAGGCATGCCCGAACGCCGAGATCAACACCATCAACTCGGACACGAACGGCGAGAGGCCCGGCAGGCCGGCGCCCGCGAGCCCGGCGATCAGGAAGAGACCCGCCAGCAGCGGTGCCACCTTCTCGATGCCTGTCATCTCGCTGATCAACTGGGTGCCGCTGCGTCGGATGACGAAGCCGGCGAGCAGGAACAGGGCGGCGGTGCCGATGCCGTGGTTGACCATGTAGAGGATGGCGCCCGCGCCACCCTGGCTGCTGAACACGAAGATCCCCAGCACGATGAAGCCGAAGTGCGACAGCGAGGTGAGGCCGATCAGCCGCAGCACGTCATTCTGGCCGATCGCCACGAACGCGCCGTAGATGATCGAGATCAGCGCGAGCACGACCACCACCGGGGTGGCCCATTGCGAGGCCTCGGGGAACAGCCCTAGGCAGAACCGCAGCATGCCGAAAGTGCCGATTTTGTCGAGGATGCACACGAGCAGCACGCTGGTGCCGGTCGTGGCCTTCTCGGTGGTGTCGGGCAGCCAGGTGTGCACCGGGAACATCGGTGCCTTGATCGCGAAGGCGACGAAGAAGCCGACGAACAGCCACCGCGCGGTGGTGGTGCCGATGTTGAGGGAGGCCATGTCGGAGAGGAGGTACGACGGCGTGCCCTGCTGCGCGGAGACGACGTAGAGGCCGATCACCGACACCAGCATGATCAGGCCACCGGCCAGCTGGTAGACGAGGAACTTCACTGCGGCCCGACCGCGACCGGGACGCCCGAAGCCGCCGATGAGGAAGTACGCCGGGATCAAGGTGGCCTCGAAGACGACGTAGAACAAGAACACATCGGTCGCCGTGAAGACCGCCAGCGAGAAGGCCTGGAGGACCAGGGTCCACGAGACGAAGGAGGCGAGTCGGCCCTCCTCCTCGGCATCGGGCCAGGAGGCGACCAGCACGATCGGCACGAGAACCACGGTGAGCAGGACCATAAGCAGGCCCAGACCGTCGACGCCGAGCGCCCAGTGCACGCCGAGCGGCTCGATCCAGTTGACCTTCTCCTCCAACTGCATGCCGCCGCCGGTGTGGTACTGCGTGGTGACCACGATGCCCAGGGCGAGGGCCAACCCGGAGAAGACCAGGCCCAGCTGCTTGGCCGCGGCAGGCGCCAAGGCGACGACGACCGCGCCGACCAGGGGCACCGCGATCAGCAGCGTCAACCAGGGAAAGTCGGTCATTTCGGGGCCCCCGCGGAAGTGTGAGCGAAGCGAGCAGTTTCGTGGGGTGAGTTCATTTCGGGGCCCCCGCGGA
>JBDHZT010000020.1:0-42432 GCA_039811985.1 Nocardioidaceae bacterium
GACCGGGCTCTCGCGCTGCTCCTCACGGTCCTCGCCCTTCCGTTCCTGCTCGTCACCGCGGCGGCCATCCGGGCCACTTCGCCCGGCCCCGCCCTGTTCACCCAGGAGCGGGTCGGCGAGCGGGGTCAGCGCTTCAAGATCTACGAATTTCCGCACCATGGTCGCCGACGCCGAGGCCCGCAAGGCCGAGATGACGACCGGACACGAGGTCAACGACGTCCTC
This sequence comes from Nocardioidaceae bacterium, assembly GCA_039811985.1. Lineage (GTDB taxonomy): Bacteria > Actinomycetota > Actinomycetes > Propionibacteriales > Nocardioidaceae > Nocardioides. The sequence goes on from JBDHZT010000020.1 coordinate 224, forward strand.
TCCAAGGACAAGGCCGAACCCCGCATCACCCGGGTGGGCGCAGTGCTCCACCGCTACTCCATCGACGATCTCCCTCAGCTCATCAACGTCATGCGCGTCGAGATGTCACTCGTCGGCCCCGGCCGGGGCTGCCGGAGGAGGTCGAGAAGTACGAGCCGGAGGCGCTCCGTCGCCCTCGGGTCCGTCACAGCATGATCGGCCTATGGCGGGTCATCGCATCAGCGGCCGGGCATCCCTCGACTGGTAGCAGGCGGTGCGACTCGATCTCTGCTACGTCGATGACTGGTCGCCTATGCTCGAACCGTCATCCACTTGCGTACTGTCAAGGTGGCCTTTGGCGGTAGTGGCGCCTACTGATGGCGCTGGTAGGCAAGAGTTCCGCGAATTCTCAGCCTCACCGCCGTCGAATTCGGTTCACGACCGAGGCGCTGAGCAGGGCCGTCGTGGACAGTGCGTAGCGCGGACCCGCCCAGCGCGCGTAGCGGACAACTCCAGGGATGAACAGAGCGGCGGCGAGAAGGAGGGATCCACCATCCAACGCGGCGATGGCCGCGTCCGGAAAGACGTCGACGGTCGTTCCCATGACGGCTGCGGCGGTCGCTGGAGCAAGTCGAGCGACCGACTCCCCGAGAGACTGCCGGTATGCCGAGACGAAGTCCGGCCCTGTCGCCCGGAGAGCGAGGGCGGATCCCCAGAGACGGAGGTTGACGTCGATGACCACGTGCCCGCCTTCGGGTGAATGCACGGCCTCGATGTTGGCCAAGCCTTGTCCGCCGACGACCTCGGTGACTCGTCGGCCCAACGCCGTCATGGCGGGGTCCTCGATGACTTCGACGGCCGTCGCAGGACCCAACGAACTGGGGTCTCTCCGGCGAGTGATGAACACAGTCTCGTCAAGGAGGGACGCTTCTGTGCGGCATGAGACGTACCGCACGATGTCGCCTCGCACTGCCTCCTCGAAGTAAACCGCGTCGGCACCCCCGAGCGCCGTCACGGCCGCATATGTTTCGGCGAGCGAATGACAGAGGGCGACTCCATAGCCGCCGAACCCCACGCGTCCCTTGACGAACAATGGTGTCTCGAGCTCTTCAACGGCATCCTCGACGCGAGTGCTGCCCACCAAGAACCGGGGCACGGGGATGCCCGCCCCGTGCAGCTGCGTCGTCATGGCGAACTTGTCGAGATTCTGCATTCGCCACCGTAGGTGAGTGATGACGTGGCGAGGGACGGCGCTCCCTTCGAGGGACTCGACGAGGTGCGGTAACACGGCCTCCGTGCACTGGATGTCGGCGACATCGTCGAGACGGACGTACTGGCCGATCGAGGCCAGGTCCTCGACCGAGTCAAGAATGAGGAACTCGTCATAGTTCAGAGAGCTCATGACACGCGTCAACGGTGACCTCTCTACCGAGACCCGCACGGTGCGATAACCGTGACGGCGCATCGCAGATCCGAACTGGTCGAAGCACGTCCACCGCCCTGTGTCGACGAACAAGATCGTCGGTCTTCGCATCACGCTCCAGTCCTGGCGAAACTCGCGCCCTCGCCGTGTCAACCTGTCGGCCCGCATCCTTCCGCTGCAATTGTGACCTTCCCACCCCAGGCAATCTCCCTTTTGAGGAGTTTCACAGCCTGTGTTCTGCCACGCAACGTTCCGCCTTGACGGTCATCACGCAGTCCGCGCCGCGGGCAATCAAGAAGGTCGCGTTGTCACTGCTGACTGGCAGAGCATCGGCGGTGACGACCGTCTGGGTCAGGTCCATCGGGCCCAGCAGGTCCTTCAGGGCGGGGATCTCACTGCCCATGTCCAGGACCGCCAACTGCCGCACCACGCCGCGGTCGGCGTGGGTCAGAGCGCCGACCGCAGTGCGGTCGCACGCACTGCACGGCGGCGCCACGCATTGACGCGCCGTCGGTCTCGATCACGCGCCACCCGTCGATCTGCCCGACCACGCTGCGGCCCACATGCCCAGGCGCGGGCCCAGGTCATCGGCATCCTCCACGGCGGGGTCCGCCGGATCGTGGATTCGGACGGCTTGCGCTGGTCGGGATCACTGCCCAGGCGCTGCAACGCTCCTGTCCGGCGTCAGCGACCCATTCGCCGATCGCCACCAGCGGGCCCGACACCCGCGGCCACAGCCGCTGAGGCAACGGCAAGCAGCCCCGACAAGGCGTGTCGTATCCCGCAGGGGTACCGCGGATCGGGCGCCGAGGCGAACACCTCCCCAGTGGGATGTGCGCGAGCCGGTCGTGGAGGTCGTGGAGAAGGTGACATAGCGACGCCGGGCCCCGTGGAGACGTGCGGTGTGGAAACCCCATCGTCGCCAGAAGCCCCACGCCCACCACCCGCGACACGCCGTGCCTCAAGCCTCGCTGGTGCGGGTCAACGCGTCTTCAACCGACTCTACTGGGTTCTTGACCGTCATGTGACTAGTTATATGGAACTACGGGCAAGCCGGAAGATGATGTGCCCCATGCGAATCTGCCCGTTCTGCCCTCTCCCTGAGTGGGGTGTCCTTAGTGTTGCATCATGGGGGCCATCGCCTTGGCGCACGATTACCTGACCCAAAGGGGAGGCGCCGAAAGAGTCGTAGCCGTGATGGCGCGCGCCTTTCCGGCAGCGCCCTTGCATACTGCGCTTTTCGCCCCGAACCAGACGTTCCCAGACTTTATGGGCGTGGACGTGCGCGTCTCGCGGCTCAACCGTCATGCGTCGTTGCGAAGAAACCATCGCCTCGCGCTGCCGTTCCTCGCCGGGACGATGGGCGACATCGTCGTCGACGCCGACGTCCTCTTGGCGAGCTCGTCCGGATGGGCACATGGGATGCAGTGCACTGGACGCAAGGTGGTCTACTGCCATGCCCCGGCCAGGTGGCTCTATCAACTCGATCGATACGTCGGGGCCGAACGGAGGATGACAGTGCCCCAGCAGGCACGTCGGACCGCCGCGGCGACGGCGATCGCCGTCATGGGCGAGCGGTTACGTCTGTGGGATCGACGGGCAGCCGCCTCGGCAAGCCGGTACCTGGTCAATTCCACGGTTGTCCAGAAGGCTGTTCAAACGGCTTACGGGATCCAGCCGGAGGTGCTCCCGCCGCCGCCGGCGCTTCTCCCAGGGGGGGCGGAAAGGGAGGTTTCCGGCATCCGGTCTCCTTACGTGCTGTGTGTGGCACGACTGCTTCCGTACAAGAACGTCGATCTCGTCATCGAGGCTGTCTTGGCCGAAGGGAACCACGATCTCGTCGTAGTGGGCAATGGGCCTGACCGTTCCCGTCTGGCCGGGATGGCGCGACGCGAGGAGCGCATCCACCTGCTCGGGCAGGTGGCCGATGCCGAGCTCCGGTGGCTCTACAGGAACTCGCAGGCCCTCGTTGCCGCGTCTTTCGAGGACTATGGCCTATCTCCCTTGGAGGCTGCCACCTTCGGGAGGCCGACACTCGCGCTGCGAGATGGGGGATTTCTCGACACGGTCGTCGACGGGGTGACCGGCCTCTTCTTCGACGATCCGACGGCCGACGACATCGCTGGGGCGCTGTCTCGACTCGGCTGCACCGCCTGGGATCAGGAGAAGATCGTCGCTCACGCGGCGTCCTTCGCCGAGGACCGGTTCGTCGCGAGGTTATCGGCGGTGTTGGCCGAGGAGTCTGCCTTGGTATGACGGCGAACGGACGGCTGTGACGCGACAGTGCGGCAGGTGCATGGCTCTCATGTTGGCCCTGTCGGCGCTCTATGTCCTGGCCGTCCGCACGAGAGTCGGCCAGGAGACCGATGCCGGCGCATTCTCGTTTCTCGGCCGGCCGGTCGGACCACTTGCGGTCGCTGCTGCGCTCGGGCGGACACCGTTGCTTCTCGCCCTCGGCGCGGTGGTGTTCGCACTCGCAGGATATCGGGCCTGGAAGGGCGAGTACAAGCGGGCGGCAACCGTGTTCGTCATTGTGGCGAGCTCGGTCGCGACGGCCGAGACGCTGCGACGTATGCTGCCGCGGCCAAACCTGGGCGACTACGGCTACGCCGTGAACTCCTTCCCGTCGGGTCATGCGGCGGCGGGCGCAGCGGTCACCCTCGCCTTCTGGGTGACGCTGCCGGAGTCGGCGCGCTCGGGCGCGCTCGCCTTATGCGCTGCTGGACTGGTCGCCGTGATGGGCACTTGCTCCGTCGTGTCGATGGCGCACCGCCCGGCCGATGTCGTCGGGAGCTTCCTGCTCGTGAGCGTGGTTGGCGTACTCGCCGAGTCGGCTTCAGGCCAAGGCTCCGCACCCTCGTGGTCGAGGTCAGGTCGGGCCTTCGGCTACTGCGTCGTGGCGGCGGGCTGTCTGGGGTATCTCCTTCTTCTCAGGGCAGTGGCATATGCGCGTGTCTCCGTGGCCATGGGGACTGGGGTCCCCTTCCTCATGATGCTCGCTGCGTCAGTCGCTGGATACCTCATGCTGGATCCGTGGCTCGTCACCCGGGGCGGACGGCAGCGGCCCAAGCCGCCGACACGGACCTGACCGTCGACTCGATGGAGAAGACCTGCCGGGCGACGTCCTGAGCCGATTCCGCTTGATGGGCAGCCTGCTCGGGATTGCGGAGCACCCACTCGACGGCGTCGGCCAAGGCGAGGTGGTCTCCGGGAGACACCATCTGACCCAGCTCGGTGCGCCAGATGCCGACCTCGTTCGCCGTCGTGGCGGTGCCGGATGGATCAAGGATCTCCGACACGCCACCTGCGTAGGTCGCGACGACGGGCACTCCGGCCCTCATCGCCTCCACCAGCACTTGACCAAAGGGCTCGGGGACGGGCGAGGCGTGCACCATGACGTCGAGTCCCGCAAGGACGTCCCGGGGGTCGTCGAGCCATCCGAGGTTGGTGACGACATTCGTAAGGCTCTGGGTCACGATGAGCTCGGCCACGGATTCGGCGTACTTCTCTTCGCCGAAGACGGGCGCCCCCGCCATCACATACCGGGCACTGACCCCTCGTCTCCTCAGCTCTGCCGCGGCACGGACGAACTCGAGCTGCCCCTTCGTGGGACTGATGCGCCCGATGATCCCGACGGTGGGCGGTGCGCTTCGTTGCGTGGCGTCGAGCTGCTCGAAGTCGGCGGGCACACCGGGGTATGCGACGGTCACCGGAACCGACGTGGTGCCCACAGTCTCGAGTGTTGCGCGCGAGTTCACGACGAGGTGGGTCGGCAGCAAGCGCAGCAGCAGACGCACGGCACGGGATACAGGGGCCGGAAGGTAATCGGCTGACACCCTGTCGTGGAGATGCCAGACGAAGGGCACCCCAGCCAGGCGCGCCGAGAAGCCGCCGAGGATGCCGGACTTCAGCGAGTTGGCGACGACGAGGTCGGGGGCCTCACGGAGGATGAGGGACCGGACACGCAGACTATGACGAAGCACGGCGACTGCCAGCCGTGCCGACAGCAGGGGGCGTCGGAGGAGGTCGTGGCGACTGACCGTCGTCGCGTCGCCGAGCGGTTCGACGATCACCCGCGCGTACGGGGTCAGCCGGGCGCTCAGCTCGCCATCCTCAAACAGCGCAACGGTGACGTCGAACTCGGTCGGGTCGAGACCTGCGACAAGACGCTCAAGCGCGAGCTCTGCCCCCCCGGGTCGGGCGGTGTGGTCGAGGATCAGGACCCTGAGCGCGGTCACACCGGGGCCGGATTCACCCGTCGAGCCTCGCTGCTACGCGCGCGCAGCGCAGCGATGACACCGGACCCGAGCCCGGCAAGGACGGCGCAGCCTCGGATGAATCCACTGATCACCGATCGGACAGCCCTCAACGGGTTCTGCGTCATGAGGGCGACGGCCCGCGCCATCGCGCGCTGGACCTCGCCTCCGGCGTCTCGGAGACCACGCCAAGCGTAGGACCGCAACTCCGCATGGCACCCCGTCACGGTGAGCAGGACGACATGGTTGCGCTGGCCGTAGTAGACATAGCGCAGATCGAAGCGTTTGCCCTTCGCATAGGGACCCGCCACGTGACGGACGATGGCTCGGGGGCGGTATACGAGCCGCCATCCGGCGTTGCGGACCCGAAGGGCGGGATCGGTCTCTTCCCGCAGACACGTCCCGGGGTAATAGTCGCGCAGCCCGCCGACAGCCTCTAGCGCGCTGCGACGCAGGGACATGTTGGCCCCAAGCAGATGGTCAACCTCCACGTCGTGCCCGGGGTCGGCAGCGAAGAACCCGGTCAGAGTGCCGTCCTGAAGGAGCCGTCCGATCCGGTCCAGACCCTCATGCTCTTCTCCGGGTATCCCATTGGACGCCCGGCCCCCGACGCCACCGACCGTCTCATCCGTGTACGGGACGACTAACTCGCTGAGCCATCGCGGGTCAGCGTAGGCGTCGTCGTCGAGGAAGGCCACGATGTCGCTCTGCGTAGCCGCGACTCCGATGGCTCGAGATGTTGCCGTGCTGCCGGCGCCTAACTCGTTGCGAAGGTAGAGGACGCCGGGGAACTCGTCGACGACACGACGAGACTCCTCGTCGGGCGACGCATCGACGACAGCGATTTGCGTTGGCAGAACTGCTTGCTCGGCAAGGTGTGCCAGGCACTCCTTGAGATGTTGAGGTCGGCGGTAGGTGGGAACAATGACCGCGACGGAGGGAGTAGAGGACACGAGCCGCGGCCCTTCAGTCAGTAAGAGGAAGATCGACGCGATCGCAATGGTAGATGGCGATCACGCGCGGATGCGGGCCATCGTGCGAATTCCGTACGCAGTGGGCACGTCGATCTGACTGTGGTCCGGGCGGCGGCTGGCACAGGTTTGCACATTCGACACTCCACAGAGGACGAAGCATCGTAGCCTCTGAGCGGGCGTATCGGGAGGCATGTCAAGGGGTCATGCTCACTACGACAAAGGGGGTCCCGTGATCATGACGAAGAGCCCACTCTTCGCCGACGCTTTCGAGGCAGTGGCACGAGAGCATCCCGAGCGGGTCGCGGTCGACGCAGCGGACCAGATCGTGACGTTCGCAGAGCTCGACGACTGGGCGGAGTCCATCGCCGAGGGCGTCTCTGAGCGGGGTCCCAGCACTAGTCCGATCGCCATCCTCGCGGGCCACAGCGCGTGCGCTGTAGCTGGCTTCGTGGCCGCCGCAAAACTGGGACGGCCCTCGATCATGCTGGACTCGGCGGCTCCCACGGCTCGCCTGCAGCAGATCTGCGAGACCGGTCGTCCGGGTTACTGGGTCACTGACAAGTCCAACGCTGCGCTGCTGACCTCGCTCTGCGCCGACCCGGCTCACAGTGTGGTCTCCTTCGGCCCCGAGAGACCGGTCGGCGACAACAGCATGACCGCATCAGATCGAAAAGAGGATTCAGTTCTCAGCATCATCTTCACCTCGGGGTCCACGGGCCGCCCGAAGGGCGTCGTTCTCGGAGACGCGGAGTTCACCGGCGAAGTGATGGAGTACGCCTCCATGACGGGCGTGGCGGGACGCATCGGATGCCCTCAGCCGCTTAGCTTCTTCGCAGGTACGGGTAGCCTCGCCATGTCGCTGCTGGCTGGCGGAACCCTATTCATGTTCGACCCGCGACGTGAGGGCATCGACCCGATGGTCGACTGGGTCGCTTCGAAGTCCCTCGACATGTTGAATGTCACCCCGCATCTCATGCGCTCGTTGGCGCGTGCTGCCCTGACGCGCCGTGTCGTCTTCCCGAGCATCCAGGTCGTCGCCAGCGGAGGCGAGGCGTTGCTTGCCTCCGATGTCCGGCTCATGCGGCAGTGCATTCCTGACAGCGCCGTCATCATCAACTCGTCCGGCTCCTCCGAAGGATGGAGCGTCTCGACCTTGGTCATCGACTCGACCTACGAGCTCCCACCGAACGGCCCGGTTTCCGCAGGCTGCGCCATCGAGGGTCGAGAGCTCTATCTCGTCGAAAAGGACGGCACGCGCATTGAGGAGCCCGGTCGCACCGGGATGGTGATGATCGCCGCACGCAGGCTGTCCCGCGGCTATTGGGGAAGCCCTGGCCTGACGGCGGAGCGGTTCACCGAGCTGCCCGACGGCCGCCGCACCTATGTCACCGGGGATCTGGGACGATGGACCGAGAACGGCGAGCTGATGTATGCGGGCCGGGCCGACCACATGCTGAAGATCCGTGGATACTTGGTCGAACCCGCCGAGATCGAGCGCCACATCGAGTCCGAGGGTGAGGTCGCTGAGTGTGTCGTGGTCGGTCTGCCGACGCGCCGAGACGGACAGTTGCAGCTTGTGGCATACGTGGTGCCGCGAGCGGACTCTTGGATCTCCTCCTCAGCCCTGCGACGGCGTCTCATGAAGGAACTTTCGAGCTATATGGTCCCGAGCCGGGTCATCGAGCTCGAATCGTTGCCGCGTAACGTCAATGGCAAGATCGACCGCTTGTCGCTGCCGGCGCCGCCTCGGGAGGCCGAAGACAGCTCACCGACGACGAGCCTCCATCACGCGATCTCCAGCATCTGCTGCACCGCGATCGGCATCGAGTCGATCGGGAAGCATGACGACATCTTCGACTTCGGCGCCGACTCCATGGCCGTGGAAGAGATCCTCAGCGCTCTCGACGAGGAGTTGCACCTGCGCATCGACTCGGCGACGCTCAGCGAGTTCCCTACGGTGGCAGGATTGGCGGAGCTCCCTCGGCGGCCCGCGCCCAACCTGATCGATGGGGTGATGGTCACCCTTTCGGAGCGGTGCGAAGGTCGACCGGTCTTCTTCGTCGCCGGGGCTGCGGGACTGGCGATCACCTTTCGGGAGCTGGCGAGCACGCTTGACACGGACCGGCCCATCTACGGGCTCCAAGCCTACGGCTTGGAAGGCTCGGGCCTGCCCGATCTGACCGTTCACCGCACGGCGATGCGATACCTCCGAGCGGTGCGCCAAGTTCAGCCGGAGGGACCGTATACCTTCTTCGGCCATTCCCTAGGTGCCTTTGTCGCATTCGAGATGTGCCGGATGCTGCGGCAGGATGGGGAGGAGATCAGCCTTCTGGGCCTTCTCGACGTCATCGGGGGGGAGGACTCCGCGCTAGTCGCGTCGGCCCTGGCCAACCGGATGCTCAGGATCGCCCCAGCCGGCGTCGAATCGGCGTCCGACGAACTGGCCGACAAGAACTGGGTCACGCGGCTCAGGGCTCGCTTGGGGATGGAGCGCCCATATCTCACTCGAACTTTCTGGCGGAACCTGCGTGAACAGCGTTTCGTCTCGTACTGGGAGTTGGGCGTGAGCATGGCCAAGCGCTATGCGCTGGCACCGGGCGGACTTTCCGATGTGCCCACCGTCCTTTACTCAGCGAAGGAGTCGGTTCGGGAGCGGCAGCCAGACCTCTCGGCCTACATCAGCCCACCCCCGGATCTCGAAGTCGTGGACGGTGACCATTTGACGATGCTTCGGGCGCCCTTCGTGACCCATCTCGCCCGGCGGATCGACGCGCGTCTCGCAAACGGCGGCGTGCGAGTGCTTTCATGATGGCAGAGGCGGCTGAGGTGCAGGCGTGTTTGGATGACGACAACGCGCTCGACCCCGACCGGCGCGAAACCGTCGAGGCCCCACACCACCGCGGCCGGGTGAGAGCCACCGTTGTGGTCCGCGGAGCTTCGGAGGGGCAGCTTCCCGAACGCCTCGTGGCCGCACTTGCGGAGCAGACCAGATCTCCTTCTCGCATCGTCCAGGGGACGCTGGCCCAGCCCTTCGGCAGACGAGCGGTATGCGGTGCGACCACGCCGGCGAAGCCCGGCGCTGTGTCGCCTCGCGAGCCGGGCGAGGATGTGCTCGTTCTCCTCGACGTGTCGTACGTCCCCGACGCCGTGTGGCTTGAACGGATGGTCAGACCGTTCGAGGAGGATCCGACTGTGGGCGTCGTAGGGGGTCGGATCGACGACGGCGAGGGTGAGTCTGCCTGGCTCGACGACGGGCAGATCGGGATGCTCCGGCCTGACGGGACGCTCACCTACGGCTTTGCCACAAACCCGGGTCGCAGAGTCCGTGTAGACCATGTGTCGCCGCGCTCTCTGGCGGTCCGGCGGACGGCACTCGAACAAGTTGGCGGACTCCGGCCCTGGTCCGAAGATGCTGCAGAGCTCGCCCTCACGGATGCCGTCCTTCGCGTCAATCGCTGGGGATGGCGGGTGATGTTCGAGCCCGGCGCCGTCGTCCGGAGCACCCGAACCGCTCAGCCCCGTCATGACCCTCTGATGGCGTCCGACTACGCAAGCCAAGCCAACCACATGATTCTCCTCGGATCGGTGGCTGGTGTGACCGACGGGATAGTCAGAAACTACCTGGCCAGAGTCGGACGAGAGTCGGCTGCCCGGCTGGTGCGCGCGGTCCGGCGGCCCACGACGGACGCGTCGGCCTGCGCTCGGGCCCGTGCCCTTGTGATGGCGAGCGCTGAGTCCACCGAGATGGTGGCAGGTGTTCTCGCAGGTCTGGCCAAGGCGGCCGCCGCGCCCCGCTCGCTCGAGATCAGGGGACGTCGTGCGCGTTAATGCCTATGTGCTGGCCGCCGATCCCGCATGGATCGAGGAGAGTATCGAGTCCTACTACGACATGGTGGACCGGATTATCCTCTCGTACGACGAGACCCGGACCGGATGGTCGGGTGCCCCGTTGGACAGTACCGAAGCGGTGGACCGAGCACTCGCTGTAGACCGGGACAAGAAGATGGAGCTTGCCCCAGGACGCTTCGTGGTGCCCGGCCTCAAGCCCCTGGACAGGGAGACGGGCCAACGGCAGAACGCGTTGGATCGAGCCTCAGACGCCGCCGATTGGGTCCTGCAACTGGATAGCGACGAGGTGCTGCTCGCTCCCAATGTGTTCCGACGGTGCTTGGAGGAGGCGCACGAGCGGGCGTTCGACTCAATGGAGTACCCGTCACGCCGGCTGTTCCAGCACGCGGGTGGAGAGCGATTCGTCGAGGGTACCCGACGCTTCTGGCGGGTGGCTGCCTCATACCCGGGCCCTGTCGCAGTGCGGGCCGGAAGCCGGCTCGAGCACTGTCGACAGGGACCAAGAGCGCTCTATCGCGTCGACTTCGCAGCGCGCAATACGGACCCCAGCCACTCCCCGTACACTCCTGTGCACCGTGTTGTGAAGCGCGACGAGGGCATCGCTCACTTCAGTTGGGTGAGAGACCGGGCGCTGTTGCGCCAGAAGACCGAGACGTGGGGGCATGCCGATGGCGACTGGACACGTACGATGACCGCGTGGGAGGCAGCCGGGAGGCATCCGTACGCGTTCGCGGTCCGCCGCATGGGATCTCGCACGAAGACATACGGAGGCTACCGGATCAGCACGGTCCCCGGTGTCCTCAGCCTTGAATCTCGGCAACGGAACGGGCTTCTCGACTGAGCACTTCGACGCGCCAGCAGGCGCGGCACATGAGAATTACCCACGCCTGTCTCATCTCACTTGGTCACGCAGGAGAGCAGATGCACGTCAGTTTCGTCCTCCCGATGGAGGAGCGTTACTCGGAGACGTCGGGGGGTGCCATCGCGACGGTAACCCGTCACCTCGCCAAAGAGCTGTCCAAGGACGGGGTCGACACCACTGTCCTCTCCCCTGACGACGGGACGGTGACGGGCACGACCGGCATTGACGTACGCCTTCTGAACTTCGGTCCGGCGCGTCAGCCGGCCCTTTGGCGTCGGGTCCTGGCCAAGGCGGCCCCGATGCACGCGGCAGCATTGGGCGTTGGGGGCCCTGCGTATCGGAGGGCGGTCCACCGAGCTCTCGACCGGGTCCACCCCGACGCAGTCGTCATCGCCAACGACCCCGGCCTGGCAGAGGAGATCGCGATGGCCTCGCACGGTCGCGTGTTGTTGTGGCTGCACAACCTACTGACGACCGACGAGGCCCCCACGTTGTGCCAGCTGCCTGACGCCGTCCTTCTCGTCGCAGTGAGCGGCGCCGTCGCCGACTGGACGGCCATGACTCATGGGCTACCCCGTGATCGCTTCCACGTGATCACCAACGGGTCGGACACCAACCTCTTCCGGCCGCCAGAAGAGCGCTCGCACCGCTCAGAGCCCCTACGCGTGATCTGTCATGGGCGGATCGACCCGAACAAGGGGTTCGACATCGCTGCCAATGCGGTAGCGATGCTTCGGAAGCAGGGCGTGGAGGTCTCGTTGACTTTGGTGGGCAGCGTACGCACCTTCGGAATGCCCGAGGAGGACGTCGCGCGCTACTCTTCAAGCTTGGACGCCGCCGTCGCTTCCGCGGACGCCCGTCGCCTGTCTCGGCAACCTTTGGAGGAGGTCGCGAAGGTGTTGCGGGACAGTGACGTGGCTGTAGTCGTGCCCGTCAGCGAGGAGCCTTGCCCGCTGACGCTTCTCGAGTCCATGGCGAGTGGATGCGCCATCGTAGCCAGCAGGAGTGGTGGCATACCGGAACTCCTCGGCGGTGCCGGAACCCTCGTGGACAAGCACAGCGTGGATCAAGTGGCGGACGCACTTCGCGCGTTAGCGACGGACGATGAGCTCCTGACGAACCACCAGAAGCTCGCCAGACATCGTGCGGAGGAGCTGACGTGGCACGCCGCCGCGCACCGACTGCGGGTCGTCCTCGGTGACGTTCGTGATGGTGACTAGCCTCCGCCATAGCGGCGTCGTCCTCGTCAACAACCATCGGGACACGTTCAGCCCTGTAACGAGTGGTGCCATAGCCACGTGCATCTGGGAGCTCTGCCAAGCGGCAAGCAACGACGATGTCATCATCCACGTCATCACGCCGACACAGGAGTCGTCGCTCTACGACTGGCCCTTAGTGCATCAGACTCCGCCCATGCAGCGGCTTCCTGCGTCGGCGGAGCGCGTCTTTCGTCGCGGAACGGGATGGGCCAGCTGGGCCCAGTACACATATGCTCGGGCTGCAGCGGCCATCGTCGACCAGATCGCGCCCGGTCTTGTCATCTGCAACAACGACCCGCAGGTGGCCGTGGGGCTGACTCGACGGTCGTCGGCTCCGGACGTCGTCCACTGGTTCCACAACCTCGAAGTCGTTCCGGATCGCTGGCGCCGCGCTTTCGTGAGGTCCTCTGTCCGTCCCGTGGCGGTGAGCCGGTACCTCTCGCGGGCTGTCGAGTCGATCTACGGGCTGGGTGCTCTGGAGGTCGCAACTGCCCACAACGGCGTAGACTCAAAGCGGTTCCGGCCAGTACAGGGCGTTGAGCGTCCCATACCCGTCATCGGGTTCCTCGGGCGAGTCGCGGTCGAGAAGGGCCCGGACATTTTGTTGCGTGCCTGCCTCCAACTCGCGCGGTCGCGGCAGGACTTCAGCCTGCGACTCATCGGGGACACGAACTGGGGATGGTCGGACGGTGGACCTTACGGCCGTCTCATCGACACCCTGGTGACCGAGCTGACCGCTGCAGGGATCATGGTGGAGTGCACCGGACACATCGAGCGAGCGGATGTGCCGACGATGGCGGCGTCCCTCGACCTCATGGTCCTCCCCTCACGATGGGACGAACCTTGCGCGCTCACCGTCAGTGAGTCGCTCGCGATGGGCCTCGCAGTCATCACGACGTCCACGGGGGGCACGCCGGAGACGGTTCGGGACGCGGCGGTCATTGTGCCACGCGAGGATCCCGAACTCCTTGCTCGTGCGATCGAGCGGCTTCTCGATGAGCCGAGGAGGCGGGCTGAGCTCCAAGTGCAGGCCCGTGCTCGCGCTATCCAGCTGACGTGGCGCCGGACATGGGATGCCTTGACATCGACGGATATCGCCGCGCGGAGATGAAGGACGATTGGGCCGGCCGTGGCTAGGGAGGGTCGGTGGTTGCCGTGAGGTCGCCTGATGGCGGGTCACAGGCCGCAACGGCGGTCTCTTCGCTGGATCGTCGGCCCACACGCTGTTTCAGGCGTAAGAAAGGAAGCTCGACGTAGTGGTACGACAGCATCGCGACCGCCATCGTCGTCACCACCATGAGGGGCAACGCGAGAAGACGACGGGTCGACAGGTGAGCCGCGAGGACTATAAAGACGGGTGCGTGGAAGAGATAGATGCCGTATGACCGCCGGCCCACGTAGCTAAGTGGTGTCCATGCGAGGAGACGATGCAGGACGGAGGGGCCCGCGGCAAGATGAACCAGCAGGATCACCGTTGCCACCACCATCAATGGAGACTCCCATGACATGTCGGGGTAGCGACCGAGCCGGCCAGCTGCCGCAAGCGTTGTGACGCCGAGGACTGCGGCGGACCACCCGAGCCAGGCACGCGTCCATAGCGGTCCGGGGGGTTGCCTATCCAGCATCGCCGCCGTTGCGGACCCCAGGAGGAGTCCTGAGAATCGCGATACCGGAAGGTAGTACGAGGCGTCCGGTATGCCGTCAGGCGACTTGTTTAGGAGCGCCAGCATGACGACCCAGCTGGCGAACCCCCCGAACACAGACCACGCCATGACGCTCCTCCTTCGACCGATGAGAAGAAGCAGGACGGGCGGCCACAGTAGGTAGAACTGCTCCTCGACCCCCAAACTCCAGGTGTGACCGAGCCCGCCATGGGCGGATTGGGTCAGTCCTTGGACGATGTCTTGTACGTAGGTGCCCGCCAGCAGGGCTGACAGGCCGTACCCTTCGAGGTTCCCGCCCGCGCCTAGCTCACGGTAGAACAGCGCACCTACCAGCAGGAGAAGGAGTAGCGCCGGGTAGAGGCGAAGCATGCGCCGAGCGTAGAAGCCCGTCAGGTCGACCCGTCCTGTGGATGCGTGCTCCTTGATCAGTAGCGTCGTGATGAGATAGCCGGAGAGGACGAAGAAGACGTCGACGCCCAGCCAGCCGCCGCCGAAGAGTACGATCCCGCTGTGGCTGAGGAGGACTGCCACCACCGCGAGAGCCCGGAGCCCATCAAGGTCAGGACGGTACTGCACGTGACGATCCTTCCGCCCCCTGATCGGCATGTCCCGGAAATCGACCGATCGGACTGGTGAATTCAGGCGTCTGGGAGGACGTCCGTGCCGATCCTGGGGTCTCTTCCCTGGACCGCAGCACGACGGACGAGAACGTTCGGCGAGCAGATCTCAGATGAAGTCGGCGAAGCCGCGCTCCATCTGCTCGAACAGCGCTGTGCCGAGGAGAAATACTGCGATCGCGACCACGATCGATCCGGCGATCTGCCACAGGGGTGGCGCCGAGTGATTGAGCAGCGACCAGCGGAACTCCTGAAGGATCCAGGTCAAGGGGTTGATCTCGAAAAGCCAGCGATAGCGATCGGGAACGGCCGAAAGCGAGTACGCGACAGGGCTGGCATACAGCAAGGTCTGGACGGCGACCGGAACGATGTATTGGATGTCGCGGTACTTGACCATGAGAGAGGCACACACGAACCCGACCCCGCAGGAGATCAACAGAAGGAGCGTCAACCATGCAGGCAGCAGGAGTACCGCCCAACCGGGGTTGACGCGGTAGACGAACAGGAGCGCCACAAAGAAGACGAGTGAGACCACGAAGTCGACGCAGACGGAGTATGCGGTCGAGAGCGGCACGAGAATCCGGGGGAAGTACACCTTGGATATGAGAGCGGCATTGCCAACCAGGGAGCTGGAAGCTCTCGACACCACACCGCTGAAGACACCCCACGCCAGCATGCCCGCCATGCTGAGGAGGATGTATGGCGTTCCTCCACTTGGTAGGTGGGCCACCCCGCCGAAGACGACGGCGAACACGCCAGCGCTGATGAGCGGCTGAAGCACGACCCAGACCATGCCTAGGACGGTCTGGCGATACCGCAAGGTGACATCCCGCATACCGAATCGGACGAACACCTCCCGGGCCTCCCACAGTGCGCGGAAGGACGGGATGCGAATCCTCCCCGGAGGCGTGATGACAATGCGCTGACTAGTTTCCCTTGTAGTCGAAGTCACTGAAGACAACTCCCCTCTCGCTTCCCTCAGTGCTCGTCGCCTGTGGATAGGGCAACATCGGCAGGACCTGGAAGGTACAGGCACCCTCCCAGGCATCAAGAATCCCGGTCTTGCAGAGGAACAGGTCTACCGTGTAGCGGCCGGGCCGCAGCCACGGAGTCGCGAGGCGGAGACTTCCCTCGAGCCGCTGGTCGGGAGAGACCCAGAAGCCGACCAGACGAGAGTCGCACTGGACGACGGTCACCCCGTCCTCGTTGTTGATGTGGGCCGAGACGAAGTACTTGCCCCCGAGGTCGGCATTCGTGCCGACGGCAAACTCGATGACCTTCTCTTCGGCCGGTTCCACGACGTCCTGAGAGGCCTGGGCGTGCAGGAACCGCAGCTCACCACTTCCGGGGCGCAGGCTTGGATCGGCGTGCTCTTGCGAGGAGATCCGGAAACTCTGCTTGTAATGGTCGAGGGCGGTGCCGACGCTGCCGTGGTGGACGAGTTCGCCGCGTTGCAGATAGATCGCCGAGGTGCACAGGCTCATGACTGTCTGCACCTGATGGCTGACGAGAAGGACCGTCCGCCCGGATCGCGCCACGTCACGCATCTTCGACAGACACTTGGCCTGGAACTCGGCATCGCCCACGGCGAGGACCTCGTCCACCGCGAGGATCTCCGACTCCAGGTGCGCGGCCACAGCGAAGGCGAGGCGCACGTACATCCCGGAGGAGTATCGCTTGACGGGTGTATCGAGGAAACGCGAGACACCGGAGAACTCCACGATCTCGTCGAATCGACGGGCGATCTCCTTGCGACGCATACCGAGCAGAGTGCCGTTCAGATAGACGTTCTCGCGTCCGGTCAGCTCGGGGTGGAAGCCGGTACCGACCTCGAGGAGGCTCCCCACGCGGCCGCCAAGCTCGATTCTGCCGGCTGAGGGGGAGGTGATGCGGGTCAGGATCTTCAAGAGGGTCGACTTGCCCGCCCCATTGCGCCCGACAATGCCACATGCTTCTCCCCAAGGGATCTCGAAATCGATGTTCTTGAGGGCGTCGAACATGTCGTACTCAGCGCGTTGCAACGGGTGGCGCAGGCGCCGCAGGGCCGACTCGGCAGCAGTGTTGGGTGCGTCAGCGGACCGTGCGATGCGGTAGGTCTTCGATAGGCCACGCACGGAGATGGCAGGGTCGTTCGGCACTACGTCAGCGTAGTTGGGAAGGGCGTGCGCTGTGGCCGTTTTGCGCGGTTATCGCGGCCATGCCCGAAGCGATCATGGCGATATCCGGGCATCGCGACGTGAGACGATAGGGGCTGCCTACGACTGGATCAGAAGTCCGAGCAGTTCGGGGCTGGTCCATGGGTCCCAGGTCAGCGTTGGACCCAGCCGGCGTCGCGGGGAAGCCGGACGGTATCGCCCACGAGAGTGCGCAGGCCCGGTCGGGTCCAGTACCAAAGCACCACCGCTCGCGAAGCGAGTCGTTCACGGGGAGACAGTGGCGCGCCCGTGACAGCGCTTTGGAGGAGGATGTTGCTCCTCGAATAGGGAAAGACGGTCCTAGTCCTCACCGGGTCAACCCAGGCTGCTTCGGTCTCTCTGTCACCACCGCTCCGTTGTGCGTGCTGGCGAATATAGAGGCGTGCTTCCTCAGCTGAGGCGAGGAGCAGGGACCCACGGAGGGAGAGTGCCGCGGGAAGGATCATCTCCCCGGCAGTGCTCTCGCTGACGCCGCCGCACGTGCGGGCGACGGCGGAGCGCATCAGGCCGAACTGCACCTGACCGACCACTCGCCGCAGTACGGTCCGCAGCCTTGCGTGTGCGGACGGATCCGCAATTTCCAGGTCAGAGTCATCATGATGAGCGACAACAGATCCTCGTTCGTCTATCAAGGCGACGCGAGGATAGACGCAGACGGCCTGCGGGCCTGCCTCGGCGAAGCGAGCCATCGCATCCTTCAGAAAGGCTGGATGGAGTAGGTCGTCGTGGTAGGCCCACACGATATATGG
This sequence comes from Nocardioidaceae bacterium, assembly GCA_039811985.1. Lineage (GTDB taxonomy): Bacteria > Actinomycetota > Actinomycetes > Propionibacteriales > Nocardioidaceae > Nocardioides. Next base: position 18,051 of record JBDHZT010000020.1, read on the forward strand.
ACTCCGCGTGTCGCGCAGGATTGCGTTGCAGTTGCGGGCTCCACCGATATTGACCTCATTGCGAACGTACCTGAAACGTGCATCCTTGGCGGCGTACTCTCGCGCGATGTCGGCGGTGCCATCCGAGGAGGCGTTATCGCGGATCACCGCCTCGAAGTCCGAGTACTCCTGGTTGCGGATACGCTCAAGTGCCTCTCGGAGATAGTTCTCACCGTTGAAGACTGGGACACCTACGGTCACGGGAAGAATAGCCGCCACTTCTACCACCTACCGACTGGGCCGTCGCCGATTCTCGAACGGTCGAACTCCGCCAGGACGTCCTCCTGTAACTCTCCCATCCTCCCATGCAGGCGACCAGAGATGCTGGCGGCGTTCTCGAAAGCCCGATGGACCAGACGACATACGTGGTCTGGGTCTGTCTGCGAGATGGGGACGCAGAACTCGTCCAGATCGAGTATCTCCATCAAAGCAGTGTCCTTCGAAGCATGCGCCAAGGCGATCATCGGGCGACTTGCCACAGCAGCAGCGGCCAGGACGTGGTATCGGCTGGCGACCACCACGGTGCAGTCCGCAAGTGAGGCCACAAGTTCGTCAAAGGAACCGGGCCTAATAGTCTCAGCGGTCGTCGGCGTAGTCCCAGCCCGGCGGCGTACCTCGTCGGCGAGCCTCACATCCGCGCTGTCGCCGACAAAGAACGCGACTCGGACACCGGACCTCTCAAGGATTCGACAGATCTCCACCATGTGCTCGATATACGACTCGAACTCAGGGGTCGTGGAAGGGTCGTAATCGAACACGGCCACGGCCACCACCCGCTTCGTCTCGACGAGCGGACGAGCGGCGCGGGTACCAGCCCCAAAGCAGATGTCGGGCACGACAGACTCCACGTTGGAGAAGCCGAGTGACTGCACCGTCACTGGGTCGCGGAAGGAGCGGTAACGCGTCAACCGAGCCGCGGTCCGCGCAGCCATCCGCTGGAGCGTTGGCAGGCTGGCACCGCCGCCCACAGCGAACCACGAAAGCGGCACCCGTCGAATACGACAGGCCACAGCGAGGTAGAGGTGCCAGAGTAGGTCGCCGCCGACGATGGTGGCGCGAGTGGGCTCCAGGATTCCTGTGCCTGGGACCACCACTTCATCGAAATCGTCAATGATGCGGAGGACGCGGACGAAGTCGCCGAGCCGGTCGGCGTACAGGCTGATGCCGCGGGTGTGCTTCACACGTGGCGAGGTGAAACGGATCATGCGGATCCCAAGAGTCTCTTCCGCGCCGAACGTCGATCGTGAGATCGCCGTGACGGACGCATCGGGATGCCGTTGTCTCAGGAGTCGCACCATGGACCGACACGACTCGTCATTGCCCATGTTCCCCACACAGAAGCTGCCAAAGACAGCAATCTGTCGATTGCGTGGACGTTCGGTGCTGTAGCGACTCCCGTATCGCCGCTTGTCAGGTCTCATCGAGGGGAACATGGCGTATCAGCCGGCGATGAATCGCTTCTCGGCGAGGGTCTCTGCGTAGACGTCCTCGGTCAGTCGAGCGGCACGCTCCCAGGTGTACGCGCGTACCGCGTCGAGAGCATTCTCTCCCCAGGCGGACCGAAGCTCCGGCTTGTCCATGAGAGGTAGGAGCGTCCGCGCCAAAGAGGAGGCATCTCGCTCGGTAAAGGAGCCGTTGATCCCCTCCTTCACGAACTCTTCCGTCCCGTTCACCTTGGTGGTCACCAGAGGTAGGCCCGCTGCTGCTGCTTCCAGGGTGACGAGGGCAAACGCTTCGTATGCACTCGGGAAGACGAAGACGTCCGCCGCGCTGAAGTATCGTTCGACATCTTGCCGGTGCCCCACGAAGACCACTCTCGACCGCACTCCAAGAGTGGTTGCCAACTTCTCGTAAGGGGCCGTGGTGTCACCCCCGACGACGATCAGCTTGGCCGTCTCCGGGAGCAGAGACAAGGACTCGATGGCGTACGCCAGCCCTTTGCGACGGAACTCCTTGCCGACGAACACCATGACCACGTCCTCCTCGTGCAAGCGTAACGAGGTCCTGAGACGTACGCGTTGTTCGAGGGATCGCTGGAAACGTGGTACGTCCACGCCGTTCGGAATGACCGCGATCCTGGTCGTCGGAGCTCCGTAGATCTGGTTGATCTCTTTCGCGACGCCCTTAGACACGGCGATGATGTATCTGTAGGCTCCCGGTCGGTAACTTCGTGACTCGGATCGCAAGACCGCGGAATGCAGGGGGTTGAGGTACGCCCTGGCCTTCTCACCGCTCTGGAGCTTCATGTCCCACCACGCTCGATGGCAACTGTGCGCTGTCACGACGTCGTGAGAACGAAGCGCGCAGCCCCCTTGGTCATGGAGAACATCGAAGGTGCGTCCTGACAGACTCCTGGTCGCAGCCCTGGGGAATGATGTCGGAATGGTCCAATGCGGTCCTCGATGCGGAGGAACCTTGATCCATCGCAGGCCGGAATGTGCGAGATCGGGTACGGACGTGCCGACCAGCGTGACGTCATTGTCGCCCTGGGCCACACGCTTGGCCACCTCCCAAGATGCCCTCTCGATACCGCCGTCAGTGCTGAACTTGTAGGCGGACATGGCGATCCTCATTGTGCGGGACTCCAGTGTCGGAGGGAGGGTCGTAGGTGGCGGGCCGAAGATCGCGGGCTCCCCCTCGACAGGTCAACTGGAGAATAACGACGTCCGAGGCGGAGGTCACGTGCCTGCACGCCGAAGGCGATCCCCACGACGATCCAGAGGAAGGATGCTTGTCCGGCCACCCAATAGAGATCGAACTGTCCCTGAGTGAAGCGAGTCAGGACCGTCGCCAGCGCCACGGTTCCATATACGGGGTCCATCTTCGCCAAGACCCAGGTTGCGCCCAAGAAGAGCACTAAGAACCCCGCCAGCCCTGCAATCCCTCCGGATGTGATCATCTCGAACTCGGCATTGGGTGGCTGGAACGACGCATCGAACCGAGCGGTGTACCACCACCTCAGGCCCACGCCGAAGATGGGTGAGTGCTGCCAGATCTCGACGGACTGGCGAAACCACATGATTCGCTGGTTCGCTGAATTGAACTGGTTGCTGCTCTGCAACTGGGCGTTCACGGCGTTGACGACGAAGATGGCGACCGGGATGGCGACGAACCATATCAAGCGGGAACGGCGACCGGTCTGGATCCTGGGTCGAAGGTTGACGACCGCCACGCCCACGATTGCGGAGAGAATGGCTTGTCTGGACTGGGCAGCAGCCATCCCGGCTGCGCAGCAGATCATGATGATCCACACGGTTCGTTGTCCCCACCCGAGCCAGACCGGCTTGGCGTACGCGATCACCAAGAGTGAGGCAAGGCAGTCTCCGATGAGGTTCTTGTGGAGATACGGCAGATAGACGGGCCCGAAGGCTCCCTGGGTAGCGAGTTGTACGAGTCCGACCCCCACCGCGGAAACCGCCATGACCACGCAGACCACGACGAAGATGTTGAGTGCGGCTCGTGCCTTGTCCTGGCGCCCGATCACCCAACCCACCATGAGGCTTCCGATGACCAGGACTGCCTCGTGTCCCCACTCAATGAGGTTCGCTGCGTAGATGTTGAGCATCAGCGTTGGCACGAGTGACGCGAGATATCCGACGGCGAGCCAGATCAAGGGCTGCATCGGCCGTGCTTCGCGAGCAGACATCAGGACGATCGCGATAACTGCCGCGCCGGCGAGAACGACGTCGGCGACGGAGAGGAAGCCTCCCACGCGAATCATGACCAGGGAGGCCGGTACGGCGACGACGCACACCAGGGCCAGGTCGATCGCCGCGGCACCGACAAGGAGGACCGCAAGTGCTGACATGACGGCAAGGGTGCGGTTCGCAACGACCAGGACCCCGAGGACGAGTCCGACAAGGAGAAGCAAGGAGCCGCCTACGGCAGGTCCAGCCCGGAGGTGATGACGCCACGCCCCCAGCCCCTCGCCTCGGCGTCGGTCGAGTGGCGCAGCCACCCGATCCAGCAGGCGCGCTGCGCTCACGCGAATCGCCTCCACACCTCGGCGTGTCGCTGAGCGCTGCGTTCCCACGTGTAGAGCGAGGCTCTGGACCGACCACGAGCGATGACCGCGTCACGGTCCAGGCCGTCGGCGAGCACCGCCAGGAGACCCTCGGTGAGACCATCGACAGATGGTGGAACGAGAATCGCGGCGTCTCCGCAGACCTCCGGCAGGGAAGATGTGTTGGCGGCGACCACGACGGTGCCGGCGGCCATGGCTTCGAGCGCCGGCAGCCCGAAGCCCTCGTAAAGAGAGGGCACGACGACGGCCCTCGCGGCGGCCATGAGACCCGGCACAAGTCCTGCCGCGATCCGTCCGAGGCGAACGATGCCGTCCAAGGACCCGAACAGCTCGTCTCGGCGCGGATGTGGCGGGCCGCTCATGACGAGATTCACGTCAGGATGGTGGTGGCGGACTGTCGGCCACGCTCCGGCAAGGCTCTCAAGGTTCTTGCGCAGGGAGGCACCGCCGGCGTGAAGTAGGAACGGACCGGGCGGGACTCCGAGGTCGCCCAGCGCCTCCCTCGTCGCTGGTACGGCCCTCAGGAACTGATCGTCGACCCCGTTGGGAACCACGTACGGATCAATGACACCCAAGAACTCCATCGCCTGCTCCGCTGCGAAGGTAGAGGGGCAGATCACCGCCGCGGCGCGGCGAGACTCGTCGCTGGCATGCGGCGTGGGGCGCGCCTCGTCGTTGAACCGCCAGGCGACGATGTCATGGATCGTGATGACCTCGTGAGGTGCCGGTGGCAGGGTGAGATCCATCCGGTGAACAAGGTCCGAGGGAGGGTAGAGGATGCGGCCGACGGACCGTCGCACCGGGGCGGGTGCGGTCGAGAGGTGGTCGAAGGGCAAGCGACGGTTTCCCGGGAGCGACGAACGGACGGATCGCACGACCGCGCGGCGCACGTGCCAGCCCGGGCCGAGAACGTCGGGGGCACGCCCAGCCACCTGCTCCTCATAGACCTGAGGACCCATCGGCGCAGCCGACGCCGTGGTGGCCAGCGTCAGACTCGTCACGAGCGCCCTCCTCGCGTTCCCCCGCGAATCGCTTGGCGATTCGGTTAGCCTGTGTCTCGAAACGCCCGGAAACGTAGCGACGAGACAAGGCGGCGACTCTGAGGATAGCTCTGATCACGAGTTCGTATGCCCCGAATGTGGGAGGTGTGGAGGAGCACGTAAGGAACGTCGCGACCGCGCTGGCGAACTGCGGCCACAGGGTCAGCGTGTGGACAGCCGCAGACGGGCGACCTCGCCCCCGCCACGAAGGGCGCATACGGGTCCGTTCGCTGCCTACACCACTGCCGAACCGATCCATCCGTGGAGTGCTCTCCTTCTTCTGGCAGGTCACGTATGCCGTTCCCGCCTGGATCTGGGCCTTTGTCGCCGATCGCCCGCAGGTCCTTCACGTCCATTGCTTTGGGCCGAACGGTGTCTACGCGGGGGTGCTCGGCGGCATCAGCCGACGACCACTCGTCATCAGCGCTCACGGCGAGACCCTCGCCGATGCTCACGGCGTGTTCGACACCTCTGCGCTGCTGCGGGGTGCTCTGAAGGCGGCTCTCAGGGACTCTGCCGCTGTGACGGGATGCTCGAAGGTCACGCTCGAGGATCTGGAGACGCGGTTCGCGCTTCCCCCCGACAAGGGGCGGGTTGTCTTCAACGGCATCGACCCCGAGGAGCCGTGTTCGAGTTCTGCTCCGCTGAACACGGTCGGCTCCTACGTTGCTTCTATCGGCAGAGTCGTGCACACGAAGGGCTTCGACCTCTTGCTGGCCGCTTTCGCCCGGCTGCCACAGGAACTTGATCGGGTTCGGCTGGTCATCGGGGGTGATGGTCCCGACCTGCCTCGGCTGCGGACCATGGCCACGGAGCTCGGGTGTAAGGAGAGGGTCGTCTTTCCGGGGCGTCTAGACCGAGGACAAGTCTGCCGTGTTATCTCGGACGCGACCGTACTCGTCGTCCCGAGCCTGGTCGAGCCCTTCGGCATCGTCGTTCTCGAGGGGTGGCGGGCCGGAGTTCCCGTCATCGCGACGACACTGGGTGGCCCCCCGGAGTTCGTCTCCGATGGAGTCGATGGCCTCCTGGTCGACCCGAGGGACACCGATCGACTCACACACGCGCTCTCCCGTGTGCTGCGGGACAAGTCGTATGCACAGCGGATCGGAGCAGCGGGGCATACGCGGTCCCTCGCATTCACCTGGGCGAACGTAGCGGATCGCTATGCGCGCATCTACCAAGAAGTCACGTCCTAGGGGCGTGTGCCTCATCGGAGGAGCGGTGCGAGGCGCTCGGCGACGTGAGCGATATCGCGGAGGATCATGTCGACGATCGGCTGCCAAACGGCTTCTCGGCGACCCATGGGGTCCTCGACGTCATCCTCGTCGGAGCTTCCCACCAGGACCGTCCGCGGCCGTACGTCGCCGTATGCGTCTAGCCAGTCGCCAAGAGACGCGTGGCGTGGCACGTACTGGTCGTCCAGCCACCGAGCGAGCTGTCGCAAGGTGAAGGTCCGCGGCCACGCCCGCGGAAACCGCACAACGAGCTCGCGGGAATGCTCCCTCGTCATGGTAATGATGAGGTCGGCGCCCTCCACCTCCATCGGTACCAGCTGCCTGCTCGTATGGCCTCGCAGGTCCAGGCCGTACAGCGCCGCGGTTGCCAGGCCCTCGGGCGGCACTGGGAAGCCCCCCTCCAGGAAGCCGGCTGCGCGCACGACCGCCCGGAGGCCACCGGTCGACAGGGCATGCACGAAGGCGGACTTGGCCACTGGCGATCGGCACTGGTTGGCGGTGCATACGAACAGGATTTGGGGTGCTGCTCTTTCGATACGGGACTCACCCCGAGCAACATCGTCTGCGGTGGAGTCCAAAGTCCCATGAGGGGCGCGCCAAGGTATGACATGCTCGCCCGGTACGTTCTCGGGAACCCGCTGCGATCGCGAGGTTCCCGGCCGTACGCCGCCAATGTGAGGACTACCAGCCGCGTGGTCAGGGCGGGAGCCGCCACCCCTCAAGGAAGCAACCGCCCTTGCAGGAAGCACCGTACAAGCTCGGCGTGGAGCCGAGGGCGTGGCCGCGGGCAGCATTGGTTCCGGCTCCCGTAGAGATTGACCCGACCTGCCCAATGGGTTGAAAGCAGCCTCCGCTGTCATAGGCGCGGACCCACGTCGATGACTGACTTCAGGGCCGAGAACGCCTCCGCATAGCGCGATCGACACTCGACTCCGCGCACGCGCATGAAACCCAGGAAGAACTCCTCGTCCCACCAATCGCGGTTACTTTGAGAAGCGTAGATATCGAGCAGCAAGTCGACCTTGCGCCGTGCATGCTCAACGGGCACCGGCAGGTATGCATTGGGGCGGCTCAGATCGCCGTCCCATTTGGGAATCTCGTAATGAAGTACCAAGGCGTCACGCCACACTGTTGGAGCGATGATGCCCAGCATTCGGTGGTCCTGATGGGCGTCATCCGGCCTCGGCACGAGGACGACGTCCGCTTCGATGGCGCGTGCGCGGTCGTGGAGGGCCGTCTTGACGGCGTCCCAGTTAGCCGGCAACCTGCCATCGGGCAGCCCGACGAACGACGAGTGAATACCTGGAAGAAAGGCGTTCGCCGCCGCTCTAGCCTCCGCTTCGCGTGTCTGCGAACCGGTGAGGGTGACGATATGGGCCGAAATGTCGCCGCGGTCGGCAAGCGCCAACATCAAACCCCCGCAGGCGATCTCCACATCATCGGGATGCGCGGCGACAAACTGGATCACCATGGGGCCGCGGGGGAGACTCAGGGAGATCATGCGATGCCAATGGATGCCGAACCCGCACCTGGACTCCCGAGAGACCGAGAACCGCCGAATGAGGTGTTGATGTGGATACCCCCATGGAGCGCCACAGAACGAATGGATCGACTGCGTGTGAGTCTCATGTGTGCTGGGCGACGGGTTCCAGCCGGCGGGCCGTGAGCCTTCGGTCGCGGTGCCACACCGCCCACGGCGGGCAGCCCGAGGTGTTGAGGCCCTCGAGGTACATGCGCTCCTTGGCCGTGTCCATACAGGCCCAAAAACCGTCGTACTTGACGGCGCTGAACCTGCCTGCAGCCGCCGCTCGCATACAAGCATCCATCACCAGGTCCTCGCCTTCATCGAGGTAGTCGAAGATGCTCTGCCGAAGCACGAAGAAGCCGCCGTTGATGCGCATGTCCATGTCCGCCACTGGAACCAGGCCGGTGAGGTTGCCCTCGGCATCCGAGGCCACGACGTGGAAAGAGTCCTGCGGACGGACGGCAAGGAGGCTGCCCGCGTGATGCTCCGGCAGACGGGCGACGAGATCGTTGATGGGAACGTCGGAGAGCCCATCCCCGTAGTTCGCCAAGAACAGCTCGTCCTCTTGCAGGTGGGGCCGGATGCGGCGAAGCCGCTCCCCGATGGCAGTTGTGAGCCCGGTATCGATGAAACTGATCTTCCAGTCGCTGATGTCGGTGTTGAGCAACTGGATCCGGTTTCCGCCTTCGCTGAGAACGAAGTCATTTGATGCCGTCTCCTGGTAGTTAAGGAAGTATTCTTTGATAGCACCGCCTCCGTAGCCCAGGCAGAGGATGAAGTCCTTGTGGCCGAAGTGGGCGTAGTAGCGCATGACGTGCCACAGGATCGGGCGGTCGCCGATACAGGTCATCGGCTTCGGAACGGAAGACCCATCCGTTCGGATGCGGGTCCCAAGGCCCCCGCAGAAGATCACAACTTTCATTCGTCATGCCCCCAATCGGCGCGGTCGTGCGAACTCGCGCCCGGCTGGTGCGACCGGGCGCCCCTCCAAGAGCCCCTCCGTGCTGCCGGCTTCCAGCGCCTTCGCGTAGACGTCGAAGGCCGCGCGAGCCGCCGCCACCGTGACCGCCAGATCGTCGTCGGTATGAGCGGCCGAGACGACGAACGAGGGGCCCAAGACGCCATTGCGGATCATCTCCTGCAGAAAGAGCGTCCGAAACGCCTGCGATGGCCGACCCTCGGCGTCCTTGGTGCTAAACACCATACATGCGGGATGGCCCAAGATCTCGACGTGGTCGGAGACACCGAACTCGGCCGCCGCTCCCTCGAGCCCGACGCGTAGCTTCGCGCCTTGGGCCGCCATCGTGCCGACCACGTCCCACGCGTCATACTCGTCATAGACGGCAATCATCGCCGCGAGGCCAGTCGTTTCACCGCCGTGCGTGGTGGACAGCAGCCAGACCCGTGACTCGTCGGTGTTCAGACCGCCCCGCTCCATCAGCTCACGTCTTCCAGCGAGCGCAGAGACACTGAAGCCATTGCCCAGCGCCTTACCCCAGGTGGACAGGTCGGGAGTTACGCCGTAGACCCGCTGAGCACCTCCGGCCGACCACCGCATGCCGGTGATCATCTCGTCGAAGACGAGGACGAAGCCGTCCTCGTCGGCAAGCTGCCGCAGGCCCTCGAGGAAGCCTGGGTCGGGATCGGCGGTCGCCGTTGCCGGCTCCAGTACCAGCGCCGCGACGCGACCCGGGTGTTCCGCGAGTAAGAGCTTTACCGAGTCCAGGTCGTTGTAGCGGAAGCTCAGCGTGAGCTGGCTCATCGCGGTCGGGATCCCGGATCGCATGGGAGTCGTGCCGATAAACCAGTCGTCGACCGAGAAGAAGGGCTGCGATGCGCAGACGGCAACGAGGTCGCGCCCCGTCACTCCGCGGGCTAGCCGCACGGCGGCGGTCGTCACGTCGGAACCGTTCTTGGCGAACTTCACCATGTCGGCGCCCGGCACGTGATCGAGGAACCTCTCGGCGGCCCGAAGCTCCCAGATGCTGGGCCGCGAGAAGCCGACGCCTCCGATCGCGGCAGCGGTGACCGCCTCGACAACTGGACGGTATCCGTGGCCGAGGGTTACCGCGCGCAGACCCTGCCCATATTCGACATACCAGTGTCCGTCGACGTCGAGGACATGAGACCCCTCACCCCGTTGGATGACGGGAGTTAGGTACTCCGGGCACTGATCGGAGCCGCGGGAATAGGTATGCGCCCCGCCGGGTACCAACTGGTGGAGCCTAGCCTGAGCCGCCGCTGATGTGGCGAGAGTCAGGGAGTTCATGGTGCCCTTCAAGGATCATGGCTGGTCTTTCCTGTGAGGAATGGTACGGATCGGTCGACACGATTGTGCCAAGTTCGAAGATCTGGCCAAGTCCATTGCCTCTGGGCCTAGGGTCGGGGGCATGAAGGTCGTCGACACGGGCATCGAGGGGCTGTTGCTCTTCGAGCCCACGCCGGTTCGCGATGAACGCGGCTACTTCACGAGAACGCTGGATGTGGCGATCCTGCGTGACGCGGGGATCGAGCCGTATGCGTTCAAGCAGGAGAGCCAGTCACGCTCGTACCAGGGGGTCGTCCGGGGTCTACACGGCCGGGTGGGCGCGGGGGAGGCGAAGCTCGTCAGGTGCGCTCACGGAACGGTGCTGGACGTCGTCGTCGACTCCCGGATCGGATCGGCAACATTCGGCGAGGTCCGCTGCTTCATACTCGATGACCAGATCCATCGGCAGGTATACATCCCGGCCGGGTTCCTCCACGGCTTCCAGGCTCTGACGTCGGTGACCGACGTGTGTTACCGGATCGACCGGTTCCACGAGCCGGGCGAAGACCGCACGGTGAACGCGCTCGACCCCGATCTCGCCGTCCCGTGGCCCGGACCCATCACGATCATGAGCGAGCGGGATCGCAAGGGCGTCCCGTGGGCCATGTATGCAGCGGACCTCGCGTCCGGCTGACCGCACCCACCGCTGAGCAATGCGTTTTGCCTTCGCGGGCCGCTTGCGATCCCTACGCTTGGACCCATCCTGCTGACGAGGGTGGGGAGTCGGGTACGAGGGGGATCGCGGGGTGAAGGTACTGCGGGTGGCGCACCATGGCGTCGTCTCCGACTGGCGCGAGCGAGAAAGGGAGCTGCGGCGGTCCGGTGTCGACGTCACGATGCTCTCGGCCCACCGATGGAACGAAGGGGGCAAGGAGCTGACGCTCGATGCTGGCGATGACACGTTCGTCGTCGCGGCGCGCACCGTCGGCCGGCATCCCAACGTGTTCGCGTACGACCCACGACCCGTGTGGCGCCTGATCGGCGAGGAGTGGGACCTGATCGACCTCCACGAGGAGCCCTGCAGCCTCGCGGTCGCCGAGATCCGTATCCTTGCGTGGTTGCGACGCCAGGGCGCTCCGTTCCTCGTCTACTCGGCGCAGAACATCTCCAAGCGATACCCGATCCCGTTCCGTTGGTTCGAGAGATCGGCTCTGCGTCGAGCCTCCGGAGCATACGTCTGCAACGAGGACGCGGCTAAGATCCTGCGGTCCAAGGGCCTCACCGGGCCGGTGCCGGTCATCGGGCTGGGCATCGACATGGCGCACCTCTCCCCGGAGGATCGGCCTAATCCGGACCCCGACCGCGTCGTTGTCGGCTACGCGGGGCGGCTCGACACCCACAAGGGGGTGTTTCTGCTTCCCCGACTACTCACGGAGCACCCCGGGTGGACGCTCCGCATCGCAGGCGCCGGGCCGGCTCGGGCCGACCTCGAGGCGGAGGCGCGCAAGCATGGGGTGTTCGAGCGGATCACCTACCTCGGACACCTGTCGGGCGAGAGCTTGGCTGAGCATTTCCGTGCCTGCGACGTGACCGTCGTCCCGTCGCTTCCGACCCCCCGCTGGCTGGAGCAGTTCGGCCGGGTCGCTGTCGAGTCGATGGCGTGTGGCACACCCGTCGTTGCGAGCCGCAGTGGCGCACTGCCGGAGGTCGTAGGTGACGGAGGACTGCTCGTTGAGCCGGGAGACGTCGGCGCGCTAGCGGACGCGGTGGCGGAGCTTAGCCAAAGCGATGTCTGGCGGGACCGCCGGGCTAAAGGCGTTCGCCGCGCCTCCGCATACAGGTGGCAGAAGGTCGCGCAGCAACAACTTCGCCTCTATCGCGAGACCACAGGAGAGGCTCGGGGCCTACCTGACCTGCACGTCCTCATCGTGGCCTACGGTGATCCCGCGCTACTTGACGACTGCCTCGCCGCACTCGGGAACACGCTGCCGGTCCTCGTGGTCGATAATGCGTCGTCCCGGCGCGTCCGGGACGTAGCCCGGAGCAGGGGGGCGGAGTATCTCGACGCCGGTGGCAACCTCGGGTTCGCGGCGGGGGTCAATCTGGGGATGAAGTGCCTTGAGGAGCGGGGGAGCCGGGCGGACGTGCTCCTTGTCAACCCTGATGCGCGCATGGATGCGGACGCCGCACGGACCATGCAACGCAGAGCCCACCGAGGTCGTGTCGCGGCTGTCGGGGTGACCCAGACCGACCCGGCGACGGGATATCCGGCCAGGGTGATCTGGCCCTTCCCCAGCCCTCTTGGCGCTTGGATCGAGGCCGTGGGCCTCGGTGGGCTTCGTCGACAGAGGCATTTCGTCATCGGGTCCATGCTCCTGCTGACCCGAAGGGCCTGGGAGGACGTCGGCCCAATGGACGAGTCGTTCTTCCTTTACTCGGAGGAGACCGACTGGCAGAAGCGAGCCCGGCAGCGTGGCTGGGGGATCGCGGTCGTGGACGCCCCAACCCTGCACATCGGCGCCGGCACCGGCGGGGATCCGCAGCGGCGCGAAGCCTGGTTCCATGCCTCGCTTGAGACGTTCATCCGCAAGCACCATGGGCGAGCCGGCTGGGTGGTCTTCCGGGCCGCGATGGTGGCTGGCGCGACATTGCGCGCGAATGTACTGCCGGGCGAGCGGGGGGTCGCGGCGCGTCGCCGGCTGTGGACCTATCTGCGGGGGCCCGCGTCCGTCGGGCGATCATTGGACAGCCGTCCGTCATGAGCCTTCGCGTGCTGCACGTCGTCTGTGGGGAGGGGTTCGCCGGCGTCGAGCGGTATATCGCCTCCGCCGCCGCAGGGCTCGACGCCCGCGGGGTCGCCGTCGTCGTGGTGGGCGGCCACGAAACATCCATGCGGTCGGCCTTCGAGAGCACGGGCGTGTGGTGGCGTCCCGGTGCATCTCCGGTGGGGGCGCTCGCGAGTGCCATGCGCGCCGAGGTCGACCTCGTGCACGCTCACATGACCGAGGGCGAGGCCGTCGGAGTGCTCGTCGGCCTCGCTCGTAGAGTGCCGGTGATTAGCACGCGCCACTTCGGCGCCGGGCGAGGATCGTCGGCGGCGACCCAGTTGCTCGGACGCGCGCTGGAGCGCCGGCTCTCTGCTCAGATCGCCATCTCGCACTTCGTCGCGGCGACTGCCGGGAGTCGGTGCGACGTAGTGCACACCGGGGTTCCTAGGGTAGAGCACGGCTCGTCGGTTGCGCAGCGAGAACCCACCGTCCTGCTCGTGCAGCGACTCGAACCAGAGAAGGACGGACGAACGGCACTGCGCGCGTGGGCTGCCAGCGGGCTCGCCCTCGACGGATGGCGCATGCGGATTGCGGGAACGGGCCACGAGGCGAGGCTGCTGGTCAGTCTCGCCGCTGAGCTCGGAGTGTCTGACAGCGTTGACTTCTTGGGCCACTGCGACGACGTCGCGTCGGAGTATGCGAGGGCGTCCATCCTCCTTGCCCCCACGCCGCTCGAGGGTTTGGGCCTGTCTGTCGTGGAGGCCATGGCTCACGGGCTGCCCGTCGTCGCTAGCGATGCGGGAGGCCATCGTGAGACGGTAGGTGCGGTCAGGGACCCGGCGCTCTTCACTCCCGGTGACGTCACTGACGCAGCGCAGCGTCTTCGAGACCTTGCCCTGGATCCCGTGAGACGGGAGGAATATGGCGCGAGGCTTCAGGACCGGCAGCGCGGCGAGTTCAGCATCGACCGGCAGATGAGCGGACTCATCCGAATCTACGAACGGGTGCTCGGCTGATGAACGACTCTCTCGTGGTCCTGTCCCTCGAGCCATGGGACGAGGTGTGGCGTCGCAATCAGTATCTGGTCGACGGCCTTCTGCGACGACGGCCTGGACTGAAGGTGCTGTTCGTTGAGCCATCCAGCGACCTCGTCCACAGTCTTGGCGTCCGTCGTCGGCCCCGCCTGGGAGCAGGTCTTCGACGAGTGCCCGGACAGGACCGGCTCTGGCGACTTCAGCTGACCAAGCCGTTGCCGAGGGTCGCCGGCCCGGCAGCCGACCGCTGGCTCGTCCGTGGGCTGCGCAGGGCCACGGAGCGGTTGGGCATGGATCGCCCCATTCTGTGGGTTAATGACCCAGGCTGGGCCCCGGCTGTGGCGGTGACCGATTGGCCGACGCTGTACGACATCACCGATGACTGGGTCGTTGCCGAGCGAGCCGGTCGCGTCGCGCAGCGAACCCTGAAGAATGACGAGTACCTGCTGGGCGCAGTCGATGCCGTCATCGTCTGCTCAAAGGCGCTTCAAGAGGTCAAGGGAGTGACGAGACCAGTCGTCCTGATCCCGAATGCCGTCGATGGACACCGCTATCGGGAACCGCAGAACCGACCCACCGACCTGCCGCCGGGACCAACCGCTCTCTATGTCGGAACCCTGCATGAGGACCGTCTTGACACTCAACTGGTCGTCGAGACTGCTCGCCAGGTTGACGCTCTCGGCGGCACGGTCGTTCTGGTCGGGCCCAACGCCCTCGGGGCCGAGGAGAGAAGTCTCCTAGATGACGCGGTCGGACTCCGTCAACTCGGGCGACGACCGCACGAGCAGATCCCCGCTTACCTACAGCACGCCGACCTCTTGATCGTTCCCCATGTGGTGACACCCTTTACCGAGCGTCTTGATCCCATCAAGGTGTACGAGTACTTGGCTGTCGGCCGTCCCATCCTCTCGACGCCGGTTGCCGGCTTTCGTGAGCGCGCCGACGACGACCTCCTCACCGTGACAGACCGGACAGCCTTCCCGCGGTGCGCCGTGACAACTCTCCGTTCAGAACATCTTGCCTCGTGCCCGCGCACGGTGCCGGCTTGGAGCGATCGCGTCGAGGAGCTCCAGGCCTTACTCGAGGAACTGCCGTAAGCCAAGTGGCCCGCCCCGGCGAATCGTTAACGTGTGCGCTGGCGCTGTCGACCCCAGGAAGGGCGATCTGTCGCGGCGTGCCGCCCTCTCGGCGCCTCGGAGGTCTTGCCCGGAAGGGTCGCCCCATTGCGGTCACCCGAAGACTGCAACGGCTCGTCGCCGTCGGAGGTCGATGGCCCGTTCGCCCCGGCTGCCGGCTCGCGGTCGGCTCCCGCATCGGGCTTCTCGAGCCCCGGCCACACCGGCGTCGATGACTTCGGCGCCGGTGTGGCCAGCGTGAGTGCGCGCGCGGCCGTCTGGGGGTCGACCTGGTGGGTCCTGCGTGTCGCTGCACCGGCGGGGTTGGTCGAAGGGGCCTCGTCCTGGTAGTAGGCACGGTAGGACTTCGGCAACTTGCGTCTGGAGCGGTTGAGGACGGAGCCCAGCAGCACGAGGTTGCTCGCCCGAAGACTCTTGACCGCCTGGAGGAGGGTACCGCTCTTCGAGCGTCCGGCAGAGGCGAGAATGGCCACCCCGTCGGAGGCCGCTCCGAGGAGGGCTGCGTCGGTCATGCCGAGTGCCGGCGGGGAGTCAATGACCACAACGTCGGCGATGGCGCGTAGGTGGTTGATGACGTGCTCAAGGCCGTCTCGAGCGAGGAGGTCAGCAGGGTCGCGGGCTGTCAGCCCGGCCGGCAGAACCCGAAGTCCCTCGTAGTCGGTGGGTCGAAGGAGCGCCTCGACATCGGCTCGGACGACGGCGTCCGACTTGGTGGCCTGCAGGGCTAGGTCTGCGAGTCCCTTGCCGTTCGCCGCCTCGCCGAAGTAGACCCCGAGACGAGGGCGTCGAAGATCTCCCCCCACCAGGATGACGCTCTTGCCCGCGCGCGCCCAGGAGACGGCGAGATTAGCGGTCACGAAGGTCTTGCCGTCGCCAGGTTCGGGGCTAGTGAGGACCACGACGGCGTGCTCGCCTGGAAGCAGCACCTGGAGCGAGGTCCGCAGGGCACGGACACTCTCGTTGAAGGCCGTGGGCACGCGCTCGGCTGCGGGAAGCACGACTTCGTCACGACCTCGACGCCTCCGGTCGATGGCCAGGGATCCCAGGGCCGGGGTCTCGGTGAGCTGTTCCACCTCGGCCTCGGTGAGCACACGGTCGTCGAACTGCTCGCGGACCAGGGCGGCGCCGACGCCGGCGATCAGTCCGGCGAGGATGGCAATAGCCACGACAACCTTAGGGGAGGCACTGTCCAGGTCGCCTGGAGTCGCAGCCTGCAGGATCGTCGCCGGTGGTCCTGCGTTGGTGAGACTGCTGAGGTTGCCGTTGGTCGCGCTGAGGTCGGCTTGGGCGGACGCGATGTTGGTCTGGAGGACGGGATTCTTAGGATCGCCCGCCAGAGCTTTGCTGTACTCGGTCAATGCCTTGGACTGCTCTTGCTGGTCCTGCTTGAGGTTGTCGACGGCGCTCTTGACCTGCCCTTCCAGATAGGCGACGTAGGCGTTGGCCACGGCATCGGCCCGACGCTGAGCCAGCTGGGGGTCCGAGCCGGTTGCGCTGATCACGATGCGGTTGGTTCTGATGCCCTCGATGAGACTTGCGCCGACGACCCCGACGTCAGCGGCGCTGGTGCCTCCGAGCCTCTTCGCGGCAGGCCCCAATACAGTGGGCGACGTGACGGTGTCCGTGTCGGTGTCGAGGTTGATCCCCGAGTAGGCCCCTGAGCTGTCACTCGATGACGTGGCGGCGGGGCTGAGCCGGACCGTCGATGACGAAGTGTATGTGCGAGTCTGCTGGGACAGGTAGAGCAGGGCGAATAGCAGGACCAGCGCAGTTGTGGCTCCGATGAGCAGGCGGCGACGCCACAACGCCTCGAGAACCTGGCGGAAAGTCACGGGCACTCCTCCAACGACTGACGATGACCGACGTGAAGGCCCGCTCTAGCGTGCTTCCCCTCCCCGCCCTTACCGCGGTAGTGGGCAGGACGCCCGGCGCACCGGGCGCAAAGAGGCCTGCCCATACCCGATTGGGATCGAAGGCGGCGCGCTCGGTCACCGCGCACCACGCTAACGACAGTATGGGAAGTTGCGGCACCTACGGGCGGATACGGCAACTCTTCATCAACTTTGCAGGTGGACCGCGCCCCGCTGCGGCCTTTCCGACGGTCGTCCGGTGACTAGTGCGTCTAGCCCGTTCGGACTAGACGCAGTGGCCTGATCGTGCTGTTGTCGGCGATCTGCCGAATACGTTCATTGCTGGCTCATAGAGTTCGGCGTGTAGGCATAGTCCGTATCGCTGGTCGGCCATCCGTATGGTCGAAACGAGCCCGGGGGGGCCTGATGACCGAAGTCCGTCCACACGTCGAAGACTCGGCATCCAGTTCCAACCGGCGCGCACTGCCTCCGCCGCACGACAGTCCTCTCCCCGATCGGACACTGGGTCCGGGTCTTCTCCCGACGTCTCTGCGGGGCGCCGGTGGGTGGCCGGGTGAGTATCGCCGACGGTTGATGTTCGGGGATGCGCTCTGTGGATTCGCGGCCGTGGGCTTCGCCTCCTGGATGCGCTGGCACTCCGAGCTTCCCCCGCGGATGTATGTCGTGGACGTGGTCGTCGCCGTTGCCTGGTGCTTGTGTGTTGCCCTGTTCCAGGGCTATAACGCCCGGCTCCTCGGCACCGGCTCGGAGGAGTTCCGGGCCGTCGTGAGTGCTGGCGCACTGCTGCTCGGGCTGGTGGGTTTCTCCTCGTTCGCCTTTATGCTCTACTTCTCCCGCGTCTACGTGCTCACGCTGGTCGTCACCGTCGTCCTGTTGGGATTGGTTTCCCGGCTGCTGTTGCGCCGAAGCCTCAGCCGCAGCAGATCCCAGGGCCTGCTCCAGCGACGGACGGTCGTCGTCGGATCCGCCAGTTCGGCCTCGGAGCTGGTCAGGGAGCTGCGCTACGGGCGGGCCTCGGCATTCGACATCGTCGGCGTGTGTGTTCCGGCGGCTGCGGTGCCATCGGGAGAGCTGGAAGGCATACCGGTCATCGGGGACCCACGCGATGCCCTGTTCGCCGTCGATCTCGTCGACGCCGATGTCGTTGCCGTCAGCGGCAATGCCGCGCTGACCGGGCGCCAGCTCCGAGAGCTGGGATGGGCACTCGAAGAGCGCCAGGTGGAGCTGGTGGTGTCCCCTGGCGTCTTCCAGGTGGCCGGGCCACGCCTCTCGTTGCGTCCAGACGCCGGCGCCTATCTCCTGCATGTCGAGCGTCCCATGCACTCCGGTCTCCGGCATATCGTCAAGGGTGTGTACGACCGCACTGGGGCATTGGTCCTGATGCTGTTCGGGCTACCCCTGATGGCCTTCGTCGCGTTGGCCATCAAGTTGACGAGCCGTGGTCCGGTGTTCTTTCGCCAGGAGCGGGTCGGCACCCGCGGAGAGCACTTTAAGATCTTCAAGTTCCGCACCATGGTCGACAACGCAGAGGAGTTGAAAGCTGCACTGACTGCGGGACACGACACCAACGAGGTCCTCTTCAAGCTCGAGAACGACCCGCGCATCACACGCGTCGGTTCGATCCTGCGACGTCTCTCGATCGACGAGATCCCTCAGCTCATCAACGTCCTGCGCGGTGAGATGTCGTTGGTGGGGCCGCGACCGGGCCTGCCTTCCGAGGTCGCGAGGTACACCCCGGATGCCTTGCGCCGCCTCATCGTGCAGCCAGGGATGACAGGTTTGTGGCAGGTGAGCGGCCGATCGAGCCTCGACTGGGAATCGACCGTTCGTCTGGATCTGTGGTACGTGGACAATTGGAATCTGCTCTTGGACCTGCAGATCCTGGTGCGGACACTGAAGGCTGTCTTTGCCGGACACGGTGCGCACTAACAGCGGCCCACGCCAGCGACGTGACGGGGTCGAGCCGTATCGCCGGACCCAATTTGCGGCAGGAGTGACCGGTCTCGCTCTGATCGTCGGTTCAGTGATCGGCTTGGAGTTGTTCGTGTCGTGGGGACGAGTCGTCATGTGGAGCGAGGCAGCAAACGTTGCGCTCAGTGACGACCGTCGCGGGGCCTGGACCATCCTGCGTGAGTCCACGGGGTCCTTGGTCATTCCACTTCTCGTCATCTCCGGGATGTGCATCGCACGGATCATCTGGCGACGTTCACGGCGACATTCGCTGGCATACATGATCACCGGCGTCTCCGCAAACGCGCTGTCGGAGGGGATCAAGCATGGAGCGCTCCCCGGCATGGGAGCGTTGAATCATATCAGCGGCCATGCTGGAGTAGCCGGTGCAGTCTGCCTCGGCTTTCTCGGGTACTGGCCGGGCAGCGTTCGTCGTCCGGCCGTAGCCCTCAATGCCTTGATCATGACATTGGTGGGCAGCGCCGTCCTCCTGGCCGGCTGGCACGTCTGGGCGGAGGTCATCTGTCCGTGGACGCTGGTGGCCGGATGTGTCGTGCTGGGGATCTCTGTTGTACGGCCCGCAGGCTCCGGAGCGCGATCTCCGGCGGCGGGGTTAGCGATGGCGCTCGCCATGGCAACGGTCGTCCCCATCCTCACATTCTTCACCTGGCAGGATGAGTGGTTCGCACGACACCAGTGGGCAGGAATCGCTGGTATTCTCTGCTTGGTCGTGGCTGCCGCGGTGGGCAACATCGGAGTTGTCCTCGTCGCCCGAGATGTCGTTCATCGCGGATTCTGGAGGTCGCATCGCCAGACCGGGAGGACGCGATCGGTGGAGGCGGGTTGAATGGGCGATGACTCGCCCGACGCCAGAATGGCGTGGAACCGATGGAACTCGACACATCGGGAGGCATCGGTCAGTCAGATCTCTGATGGACAGGCGGCGGTCGTCGAACACTGGTTGCGATATGTCGGTGGAGCCGAACGTATCCTCGAGGTGGGCTGCGGAACCGGGTGGATGGCGGAACGGCTCACCCAATTCGGTAGTGTGACTGCGACGGACCTGGCTGACGAGGTAGTGGAACGCGCTCAGCGCAGGTACCCGGAGGTCCGCTTCGTATCCGGGGACTTCCTCACTCTGGAGTTCGAGACGGGCCGGTACGACGCGGTGGTCACGTTGGAGACGTTGTCGCACGTGGCGGACCAAAGGGGATTCCTGCGCAAGATCCACGGACTCTTGAATGACGGGGGCCTACTGATCATCGCTACTCAGAATCGTCCTGTCATGGAGAAGAACCACAAGTACCTGCCGAATCACGGCTGGTATCGAAAGTGGGTCGATCGCACCGAGCTTACCGAGTTACTACACGGGACGTTCGAGGTTCGAGAGCTCCGCTCTATAACGCCGGTGTACTTCTCAGGCGCCCTGCACGCGGTCAATTCGCGACGAGTCGAGCAGATGGCATCCCGTGTCGGACTGGGTCGGATACTCAGGCGCGTGAAGCAATGGGAGGAGGATCACGACATGGGCTGGACGCTCATGTGCCTGGCGACCAAGATCGGTGACTCAGCCTGATACCCGGCGAGGCAACGGCACTCTAGAAGATCTCGAGTTGAGGCAGGGCAACCACGAGTAGGGCTCCCCACTCACGCGCATATGCGAGCTGCTCGGAGATCTCAGTCCGCAGGTTCCACGGCATGATGAGGACGTAGTCCGGGCGGGCCTCGGCCAGCCGCTCGATGGGCAGGATGGGGATGTGTGTGCCGGGGAGGAACATCCCGTGCTTGAACGGGTTCCGGTCGACGGCGAACGAGACGAGGTCCGAGCGGATGCCGCAGTGGTTGAGGAGCGTGTTGCCCTTGCCAGGGGCGCCGTAGGCGACGACTGACTTACCCTCGCGCGATGCGGTGATGAGGAACTCGAGAAGGTCGTTTCGAACCCGTGCCACCTGGTCGGCGAAACCGCCGTAGCCATCGACGGTGTCGAGGTTGGCGGCTGCCTCGTCCGCGAGCACCTTCGCCACTGCGGACGTCGGTGGGATCGCCCGCTCGGTAGGCATCGACCAGGTCCGGAGCGAGCCGCCATGGGTCGAGAGCTCATCGACGTCGACGACTGTCAGGCCGGCTGCTGAGAGAACCCGCTGCGTCGTCAGGAGCGTCAGGTAGGAGAAGTGCTCGTGGTAGATGGTGTCGTACTCGTTGCCCTCGATGAGGCGAAGCAGGTGAGGGATCTCGATGCTGACTCGTCCGTTATCCTTGACCAAGGATCGAAGGCCTCGAGCGAAGTCGACGATGTCAGGTACGTGGGCGAAGACGTTGTTCGCCACCACGAGGTCGGCGGAACCGTGCTCGGCGGCGACCTTGGCACCTGTCGTCTCGCCGAGGAACATGACCTCCGTCGGAACGCCGCGCGCCACTGCCGCTTCCGCGACATTGGCCGCGGGCTCGATGCCGAGCGCTGGAATGCCGCGGGCCACTGCGTGCTGAAGCAGGTACCCGTCGTTGCTTGCTACCTCCACGACGAAGGAGGAACCGTCGAGGGCAAGCTCGTTGACGGCTCGGTCCACGAAGGCCTCGGCGTGAGCAACCCACGAATCGCTGTAGGAAGAGAAGTAGGCGTAATGCGAGAAGATTTCCTCGCCCGACAGGTAGGCGGGCAACTGGACAAGGAGGCACTCGTCGCATACGCGGACGTGGAGCGGGTAGAAGGTCTCCCCGCCGTCCAACTGATCTGCCGACAGGTAGCTCTCGCACGGGGGAGACATACCCAGGTCTACGAACGTGCGGTTCAGTTCTGCTCCGCACAGGCGGCATTGGGGTCGGCTCATCGGAGGGCATCCACCGACTGCAGCCGCAGGCCCTCGTCCATGTCGCCGGACGCGATTAGCTCGTTGATGCGCGCCAGCCGGACGAACCGAGGGCCTTCGAAGTCGTCGACGGCAAGGCCGAGCGTACGCATGTCTCCTGCCATCTCGGCAATGCCCTTAGGCACCGTCCATGTCGGTCGATAGGTGGGCAACGCTGCGGTTAGCTTTGCGAAGCTCACCTGGTAATTACGGGAGTCCCGTCCCACTGACTCCGCGAACGTAACCGGGCATCCGGTGTACGCGGCGACCTGTTCGGCCACAGTCCTGATCTGGACGACGTCCTCGTCGCGCCCGATGTTGAACGCCTCGTCGTGAATGACGTCGCGAGGGGCCTCCAAGACGGCCATGAAGGCCGCGGTGATGTCGGCTATGTGCACCAACGGGCGCCAGGCCAATCCGTCAGACTGGAGGCGGACCTCGCCTCGTGTCATGGCGGTGCCGGTTAGGTTGTTGACGACGATGTCGGCACGAAGGCGTGGGGACGAGCCGTATGCCGTCGCGTTCCGTAGATAGGTTGGGCTGAAGAGGTCGTCTGCGAGGGCTGAGATAGCGCGTTCCGCCATCACCTTGCTCTCGCCGTATGGCGTCACGGGATTGAAGCTGGACGTCTCGTCGACCGGGGCATCTCCGGCGGCGCCGTAGAGAGAGCACGACGATGAAAAGAGGAACCGCTCGACGCCGGCAGCCTTCGCGGCCTTCGCCATGGCGACCGCACCATCTGTGTTGACCGAGTACGTGGCGGCGGGGTTCAGATGTCCGATGGGGTCGTTAGAGATCGCCGCGAGATGGATGATCGCGTCGAACCCAACGAGTGACGACGGCTCGACGTCTCGGACGTCTCCGACCCGCTGCTCGTATCCGGATGGTTGTGGACCGAAGTCGCATCCTGCGTACCAGCAGGCATCCAAGCCCACGACCTCATGTCCGGCAGCAATCAGCGCTGGAACCATGACAGCGCCGATGTAGCCGCGGTCCCCAGTCACCATGACTCGCATTGCATGTCCCCCTTCGACAGTTCCAATCCTGCCAGCCCGCAACGGCGCTGCGAGGCCGAATGCACAAACCGCGCTCGAGCGATCAGGTGAACAGTGGGTCCTCGCGGCCGTAAGGCAGTGGGATGTGGATGATCGGGTTCCATCCTGTCCCGGAGGCGAGAAGACGCAAAGACTTCGTCACTTCATCTGCGATATCCCAGGTCAGGATCGTCACCTCCTGCGGACACGCGTCGATCAGTGAGTCCAGAGGCCGGATCGGAACTCCTGACCCCGGCACTCGGCGACCGTGCTTCGCGGGGGAGAGGTCGACGGTGAACGGCAGCAGGGTCTCATTGACGCCTGCGAGCGCAAGGAGGACAGCGGCCTTAGAAGGCGCGCCGTATGCGGCCACGCTCAGGCCGCGCTCGCGGCAGGTCAATAGATGGTCCCGGAATGTGTTGGCCAGGTGCATGCCTCGTTCACCGAACGTACGAAGCGTCTCCGGGTCGGCGAGGCCCTCCGACCGCTCGATGGACGCCAGTCGTGGAACCGAGGCGTCGATGTCCGGCTTGCTTGCAGTGGGACGTCCGCTGACCCGCAGGCTCCCGCCATAGACGGGCACCTCCGTCACTCGTGTGACGACAAGGCCATGCCGCTCGAAGGCATTCGATATCGCCAGCAATGAGGGGTAGACGAAGTGTCCATGCCGAATCGTGTCGATCAGGCTGTTGGCGACCAAGGGACGCAGGTGCAGCAGCTCGCAGACCAGCACGCCCTCTCGAGACAGACGCGCGGCGTGCGCGGCCAGAATCCGGTCGAGGCTCTTCTCGTGCATGAGATGGTGCACATCGACGACGAGCTCCGCTGTCGCGTCCGGTGGGAGGGGGACGAGACCGGCGTCCTTGAAACGAGGACTCCACGACGCGCCGTGCGAACTATCCAGCTCGATGAACGTTTGGCCGGCGGCCAGCCCCTCCTCCCGCATGATGGCGGCGACCGATCGGGCAGCATGCTTCAAGGCGGTCGCTGAATCGACGGACATCTGCGGCTCGGGCTCGGCAGATCCTTCCGGGCCCAGCTGAACGAGATGACACGCTGGGCACAGATAGAGCCGCAGGGGCCATCGCGGATCGGGCGCCGGGTCGGCCCGCTCCGGGAAGTGGTCCGAGGCCGGGACGGAACCGAGGTCCACGACAAGCTCGGGTGCGGGTTGGTCACAGGACCGACAGCGGAGTTCCGTTCTCGAGCCGGTCTGGATCTCGTCCTCCACCATCGACATTGTGCCGGAGTGGGCCGGAGCCAACACAAGGTTCCGCCAAAACGCCCGTGCTCCGGTTTGCCAAGCCCGCGGGGGTACGTCGGAAGAGTCGAATCATCGTGACGGTGAGTTCGGCCGCTGAAACATCCTCCATCCGGCTGACGCGGACGGCTTCTATCCTTACGGATTGAGCTCGCTGAGCACCCAGGGTCAGCATCGCCATCACGATGCTGACCTGTCCGCCGACACGTCGTCGCCTGGGACCGTCGGGGCCGCAGCTATTCGGCGCGGCACACGCCGGGGTCGGGGTGAGCGCAGGCCGAGGGGGCCGGGCTCGGTGCTTCCTCGGGCCGGAGGCGGTCGCCACCTTTCCGAGCTGGGAGACGCTGCCGCACGAGCGGCTCAGCCCGCGC